>JBARXT010000227.1:0-12626 GCA_049647485.1 Xanthobacteraceae bacterium | reverse complement strand
GCTCAAACGCGCCGATCATCTCTACGATTTCATCATTGAAATCGACCACAACACCCGGCCGCGCATCGCCAATCGCGGCAGCGCGGTGTTCCTGCATCTGGCGCGCGACAATTTCGGCCCCACCGCCGGCTGCGTCGCGATGACCCGCCCGATGATGTTGCGTCTGCTGGCGCGGATCGGCGCGCGCACGAAGATCGTGATCGGGTGAAGAAACCCGACGCCCTACTCCCCAAACCCCTCCCCGCCGTCCTGCGGCTTGAGGCGAATGAGACGCGAGTCCTTCACCGCCGCCTGACGGTGCTTGACCGCTTCGCGATAGACCGGATCGCGGATCATGCTGACGAAAGCTTCCACCGACGGATATTCGGCGATGAAGCAGTGATCCCAGCGCTCCTCCTGCGGGCCGATCAGCATCAACTCGAACACGCCGCGCCAGACGATTCTGCCGCCGAGCTTGGAAAACACCGGCCCGCTCTCGCGGCCGTAAGCCGCATAGGCTTCCGCGCCGCTCGCCTTGCGGCCGTCGGGATAACGCGCGGCGTCATGCAACAGCACCAGATTGAGCATGTGGATCGGGCCGGGACGATTGTTGTCGCGAAATTGCGCGAAGATCTCCTTGGTCGGATCGATATGGCCGGTCATATGCATCTCTCTCAAAGTGGTTTGGTTCGCGTGCCGAAAATCGCCGAGCCGACGCGCACATGGGTTGCGCCGAACGCAATGGCGGTGGCGAAGTCGGCGCTCATGCCCATCGACAGTTTCGACAACCCGTTGCGCGCGGCGATCTTCGCCGTCAGTGCGAAGTGCGGCGCGGGCGCTTCATCCGCCGGCGGAATGCACATCAGCCCGGAAATCGTCAGGCCGTAGCTGTCGCGGCAACGCGCGATGAAAGCATCCGCCTCGGTCGGCGCGACGCCCGCCTTCTGCGGCTCCTCGCCGGTATTGATCTGCACGAACAGTTCGGGGCGGCGCGGCCGGCGTGAAAACTCCTTGGCCAGCGCCTCGCACAGACTGATCCGGTCCACCGAGTGAATCGCGTCGAACAACGCCACCGCTTCCTTGACCTTGTTGGATTGCAGCGGCCCGATCAGATGCAGCGCGATGCCCGGCGTCGCGGCCATCAACTCCGGCCACTTCCCCTTCGCTTCCTGCACGCGGTTCTCGCCGAACACGCGCTGACCCGCCGCGATCGCAGGCTTGATCGCCTCGGCGTCAAAAGTCTTCGACACCGCGATCAGCGTGACGCTCGCGCGGTCGCGCCGAGCATCGCGACAGGCGCCCGCGATCTCGTGCTCCACCGCATTCAGTCCGGATGGTGAAGACGGGCTTAACAAAGCGTCAGGCGGCGGCATCATGATGCAGGGTGAACTCCGGGATTCGACGTCATCGTTCAAATTTTAAGAAAGAGGGAAAAGGCTCCTTGAGCCGTTGCTGCTACTGGTGAGGGAAGCAGGGGCAGGCGATGTCGCGCAACAATTACAACCGCCGTAAAATGAAACTCAAGCGGCTTTTCGGCATTCGTGGCCGGCTGGTGCTGCTTGCGTTGATTCTGGTGGTTCCGCTGATGTTCGAGCGCGCCCGTTCGCTGGAGGATGCGCGGGCCAAGCAGATCGCGGCGATCTCCAACGAATACAAGACGCTGGCCGATCACACCGTCGACGCGCAACGCCAGGTGATCTCGTCGGTCGAGGCGGTGCTGAAATCGTCGTCCTACATCTATGCGCTGGGCACCGAGGTGAGCCAGCCGTGTATGGTGATGCGCGCCAGTTTTCGCGTTGATCTGCCATGGATCCGCAGCCTGTCGGTGGTCGACCGGACCGGCCGCATCGAATGTTCGACGCTGCCCGGCATGACCGGCCTCGATCTCAGCGACCGCCAGTACCTGGAGAAAGCACTGGCGTCGCGCGCGCTGGTGCTGAGCGACTACATCTTCAGCCGCGCCACCCATCAACCGACCATCATGGCCGCCTATCCATTGAAGGCGAACGGCAGCGGCCGCTCCGGCGCCGTCATCATCGCCGCCGTCAATCTGCGCTGGATGTCGTCGGCGATGAACGAACTCGGCGGCCGTCCCGGCGTCACCGCGCTCTTGATCGACGGCAACGGCGTGGTGCTGGCGGCGCCCGACGATCTCGCCAGCATGCTGGCTCATCCGCTGACCGACAAGACGCTGCTTGCGGCCATCGTCCAGCATGAAATCTCCTCCGGCGCGCAAAACGGCGCCTTCACCCATCGCGTGCCCAGCGAGAGCAAGCGCACGGTGTCGTTCGCACGCCTGCCGGGCAGCAATGCGCGGCTGATCGTCAGCATTGACGAAGCCATGGTCACCGCCGGCATCAATCGCGACATCCGCATCGCCTATGTCGAACTGGCCTTCGTCTGCCTTGTGGTGCTGCTCGGCGCGCTGCTGGTGGTCGAGGGCCTGATCATGCGGCCGATCCAGATCCTGACCCGAACGGTCCAGCAACTCGGGCGCGGCGACCGCGACGTGCGCGCGGCGCGTCATGAACTTCCGACCGAATTCGTGCCGCTGGCGCGCGCCTTCAACACCATGGCGGTGCAACTCGCCGGCCGCGAGCGCGAATTGCTGGCCAGCAACAACCGCCTCAGCGTCATCGCCTCGATCGATACGGTGTCCGGGCTCGCCAACCGGCGCGGCTTCCAGAACCGGCTCGATTTCGAATGGCACAAGGCGGACCAGACCGGCACCGAACTGGCGCTGCTGATGGTCGATGTCGATCACTTCAAGCTCTACAACGACAATTACGGCCATCTCGAAGGCGATGCCTGCCTCTCCCGTCTCGGCGAGACGCTCGCTGCCATCTCGGCCGAGACCGCCGGTTTCGCCGCGCGTTACGGCGGCGAGGAATTCTGCGTGCTGTTGCCGGACACCGACGTCGCCCGCGCGCTGACGGTCGGCGAGATGATACGCGACGCGGTGCGCGACCTGGCGATTCCCCACCGCGGCAGCGACACACAAAGCGTCACCCTCAGCGTCGGGGTGGCCGTCACCCGGCCGAACACGACGATGCGGCCCGACGACCTGATCGAGGCCGCCGACGCCGCGCTCTATGCGGCCAAGGCCGCCGGCCGCGACTGCGTGATCCAGCACGGCCGGCACGAACCGCCGCCGGAACGCATCTCGCTGGCGGGCTGAGGCGGCCCGACACCCACGCTTTCCACCTAAAACCTTGACCCGGCGCGGACTTTTGTCGCCGAAACCGGTCGTCCCGGACGCGTTTTCTTTGCGCGGACCGGTTTCCACTTGGCGCGAAACCGCTATAGTGACGCGCTTTCCGCGTAACCGTGGCCAAGGCCGATATCGGCTTGCCTCAAGTCTGCGCTCCATTCCCGATCGCGCCGGTCGCGATCCAACACCCGGTCAATTTCCGATTCAAATGAGCAACGAACGCTACAACGCCCGCGAGTGCGAACCGCGCTGGCAGAAAATCTGGGACGAACAGGCGATCTTCACCACGAAGAACGACGATCCGCGGCCGAAATACTACGTGCTGGAGATGTTCCCCTATCCGTCCGGGCGCATCCACATGGGCCACGTCCGCAACTACACCATGGGCGACGTGGTGGCGCGCACCATGCGCGCCAAGGGCTTCAACGTGCTGCATCCGATGGGCTGGGACGCCTTCGGCCTGCCGGCGGAAAATGCCGCGATCCAGAACAAGACCGATCCGGCGAAGTGGACCTACGCCAATATCGAAGCCATGAAGAAACAGCTCCAGACCATGGGGCTGTCGCTGGACTGGAGCCGCGAGATCGCGACCTGCGATCCCTCCTATTACAAGCACCAGCAGAAGATGTTCCTCGACTTCCTGAAGACCGGGCTGGTGGAGCGCGAAAAGCGCAAGGTTAACTGGGACCCGGTGGACATGACCGTGCTCGCCAACGAGCAGGTGATCGACGGCCGCGGCTGGCGCTCCGGCGCGGCGGTTGAACAGCGCGAGATGAACCAGTGGGTCTTCAAGATCACGAAGTATTCGCAGGAATTGCTCGACGCGCTCGACACCCTCGACCGCTGGCCCGACAAGGTGCGGCTGATGCAGCGCAACTGGATCGGCAAATCCGAAGGTCTGCATTTCGAGTTCGGTCTGGTCGGTGCGCCGAAGGGTTTTGAGAAGCTGCCGGTGTTCACGACGCGGCCGGACACCATGTACGGCCCGACCTTCGCCGCCGTCTCGCCGGATCATCCGCTGGCCAAGGCGCTGGCGGAGAAGGACCCGAAGGTCGCCGCCTTCATCGCCGAATGTCATCGCATCGGCACTTCGCAGGCCGAAATCGACACCGCCGAGAAGCTCGGTTTCGACACCGGCATCAAGGCGGCGCATCCGGCCGATCCGAACTGGCATCTGCCGCTCTACATCGCCAATTTCGTGCTGATGGACTACGGCACCGGCGCCATCATCGGCTGTCCGGCGCATGACCAGCGCGACCTCGACTTCGCCCGCAAATACGGCATCGACGTCATCGACGTGTTCGTGCCGCTCGGCAGCGACGAGCGCGTCAAGGATGTCGCCTTCACGCCCGCCAAGACCGACACCGTGCAATATGTGCGGTGGGTCGGCGAACCGGGTATCATGACCTGCGAAGAGGCGATGAAGCGCTCGCTCGACATCTTCGTGCGCGACGGCTGGGGCCGGCGCGAGATCAACTATCGCCTGCGCGACTGGGGCATCTCGCGGCAGCGCTACTGGGGCTGTCCGATCCCGATCATCCACTGCCCGAAATGCGACGTGGTGCCGGTGCCGCAGCAGGACCTGCCGGTGGCGCTGCCGAACGATGTCTCGTTCGACAAGCCCGGCAACGCGCTCGATCATCACCCGACCTGGAAGCACGTCAAGTGCCCGCAATGCGGCGCGGACGCGCGACGCGAAACCGACACCATGGACACCTTCGTCGATTCGTCCTGGTACTTCGCCCGCTTCACCGATCCGTGGAACGAAACCGCGCCGACCACCCGCGCGGTGGTCGATCGCATGCTGCCGGTGGACCAGTATATCGGCGGCGTCGAGCACGCGATTCTGCACCTGCTCTATTCGCGCTTCTTCACCCGCGCCATGAAAGCCACCGGCCATGTCGGGCTGGACGAGCCGTTCAAGGGCATGTTCACCCAGGGCATGGTGGTCCACGAGATCTACCGCAAGGCCGACGGCACTTTTGCCTCGCCCGCCGAGGTGAGGATCGAGATCGACGGCGATACCCGCCGCGCCACGCTGCTCACCACCGGCGAACCGGTCGAGATCGGCTCGATCGAGAAGATGTCGAAGTCGAAGCGCAACACCGTCGATCCCGACGACATTATCTCGACCTACGGCGCCGACACCGCACGCTGGTTCATGCTGTCGGATTCGCCGCCGGACCGCGACGTGATCTGGAGCGAGGAACGGGTGCAGGGCGCCTCGCGCTTCGTCCAGAAACTGTGGCGGCTGGTCAACGACGCCGCCGCTATCGCGGCAAAGGCTCCCGCGGACCGGCCGGCGGCGTTCGGACCCGAGGCGCTGGCGATCCGCAAGGCGGCCCACGGCGCGCTCGACAAGGTCTCCATCGGGGTCGAGAAGCTGCATTTCAACGTCTGCCTGGCGCAGATCCGGGAATTCGCCAACAACTTCAGCGATGCCCTCGCCCCGCTGGCCAAATCCGGGGCCGCCGGAGTCGCGCCCGACACCGCATGGGCGATCCGCGAGGCCGCCGCCATCCTGGTGCAACTGTTCGCCCCGATGATGCCGCATCTGGCCGAAGAATGCTGGCAGGCGCTGGGACAGCAAGGGCTGGTGTCCAACGTCGCATGGCCCAGGGTCGAGCCGGAGTTGCTGGTCGAGGACAGCATTACCCTGCCGGTGCAGGTCAACGGCAAGAAGCGCGGCGAAGTCACCGTGCCGCGCGACGCGCAAAATCCCGAAATAGAGGCTGCCGCTTTGGCGCTCGATGCGGTAAAGCAGTCGCTGGGGGACAAACCGGTTCGCAAAATCATCGTGGTTCCGCAAAGGATCGTGAATGTCGTGGTTTAAGACGCGCATCGCCGCCCGGCTGGCCGTGATTGCCGCACTGGCGGCGCTGACGGCCGGCTGCTTCCAGCCGATGTATGCCGAGCGCAAGGACGGAACTCCGGCATTGCGCGAAAAGCTGATGGGCGTGGAGCTGGCCCCGGTGAACGCGCCGACCGCCTCGCGCGAGGCCCGGCTCGGCGTCGAAATCCGCAACGCGCTGGCGTTCAAGCTGTACGGCAACGCCACCGGCCTGCCGCCGACCCATCGGCTCGAGATGCGGCTGGCCTACAGCCGATCGTCGATCCTGCTCAATCCCGCGACGGCGTTGCCGTCGACCGAGGGCTACAATCTGAACGTCAGTTACAAGCTGGTCGATATCGCCACCGGCAAGGCCGTCATGAACGGAACGACGTTTGCGACCACGTCCTACGATATTCCGGGCTCGTATCAGCGCTTCGCCCGCGCCCGCGCCTTCCGCGATGCCGAGGATCGCGCCGCGCAGCAAATCGCCGAGAACCTGAACGCCCGGCTGGGGTCGTTCTTCTCCGCCGGCATTTGAGGCAAGATCGGCATCCTGAGGTGAGGGCGTAGCCCGAGCCTCGAAGGACGGCTGCCTCTTGCGACACCATCCTTCGAGGCTCGCCGCATTCGCGGCGGCTCGCACGTCAGGATGACGCCGAGAAAATATCGATAAGCATTCGTCTTGTTCGCTGATTTGAGGATCCGCATGGTCGCGCTGCGCGGCAGGGACATCGACAGCTATCTCGCAAAACCCGATCCGGCGCGGCCGATCGTGCTGTTGTACGGCGCCGACGCGGGGCTGGTGCGCGAGCGCGCCGACGCGCTGATCGCATTATCCGTCGACGACCCCAACGATCCGTTCTCGCTGGTGCGGCTCGACGGCGACGACCTCGCGGCCGAGCCTTCGCGTCTCGTCGACGAAGCCATGACCGTGCCGCTGTTCGGCGGCCGCCGCGCGATCCGCGTCAAGGCCGGCGGCCGCAGTTTCGCCAGCGGTGTCGAGACGCTGGCGGAGATGACGCCGAAGGATTGCCGCATCGTCATCGAAGCCGGCGAGTTGCGTCCCGAATCGCCGCTGCGCAAGGCCTGCGAGCGCGCGAAGAACGCGGTGGCGATCGCCTGCTATCCCGACACCGAACGCGATCTCGCCAAGCTGATCGACGACGAGATGCGGGCGGCCAACCTGCGCATCGCGCCCGACGCCCGCGCCACGCTGATGGCCTCGCTCGGCGGCGACCGCCAGACCTCGCGCAACGAACTCCGCAAGCTCACTCTGTATGCCCACGGCGCGCGCGAGGTGACGCTGGACGACGTCGCGGCGGTGATTTCGGATGCGTCCGATCTGAAACTCGATCCCATCGTCGACGCCGCCTTCGCCGGCAACGCGGCGAAGGTCGAAAGCGAATTCGGCAAGGCGATGGCGGCCGGCACCTATCCCGGCGTCATCATCTCGGCCGCGCAACGCCACGCGGCGGCGCTGCACAAGGCAAGTCTCGCGATGGACGAAGGCGCCTCGCCGACGACGGCGGCGGACAGTGGATTTCCGCGCCTGCATTTCTCGCGCAAGGGCAGCGTCGAGACGGCGCTGCGCTATTTCAACGCCGCGCGGCTGAGCGGCGTGATCGAACAACTGGCCGCCGCCGCGCTCGATTCGCGCAAGCAGGCGACGCTGGCATCCGCCATCGCACAGCGCGCGCTGCTGGCAATCGCGGCGAACGCGCGACGAAGGGGATGATCGATGATCGACAGTTTCGTCTGTCACGCGACCACATAACAACAGTCGTCGTCCCCGCCTGCGAGGGGACGACTGATATTAACTTACGAAAACATCTCTGCCGTCACGCTCCTAACCGGCGCATCACCTCGTCGAGCTGGTCGAGATTGCCGTAGCTGATCTGCACCGTGCCGCCGGGGTCGCGATGCGTCACCGTCACTTTCAGTCCGAGCGCATCGCTGACACGCTTTTCCAGCGCCAGCGTGTCGGTGTCCTTCGGCGACGACGGCGCGCTGCGCGGCTTCATGCTCTTGCGCTCCGGCGCGCCCGCTTCATGCGCCAGCGCTTCGGTCTGTCGCACGCTGAGACCTTCCGCCACCACGCGCTTTGCAGCGCTTGAAGCATCCGGCACGTTGATCAGCGCGCGCGCGTGACCCGCCGACAACTGCCCCGACGAGATCAGCTCCTGCACATCCTTCGGCAGTTTCGTCAGCCGCATCATGTTGGCGACATGACTGCGGCTCTTGCCGACCAGCTTCGCGATATCGTCGGCGCCGTGCTTGAATTCGTTGGCGAGCGCGTGATAGCCGAGCGCCTCTTCCATCGCATTGAGATCGGCGCGCTGCACGTTCTCGACGATGGCAATTTCCAGCGCCTCGCCATCGCTCACTTCGACAGGAACGATCGGCACGTCATGCAGGCCCGCGAGTTGCGCCGCGCGCCAGCGCCGTTCGCCGGCGATAATCTCGAAGCGATCGCTGGCGCCCTTCACCGCGCGCACGACGATCGGCTGGATCACGCCGCGCTGCCTGATCGAGTCCGCGAGTTCGGTCAGTTCGGCTTCGGCAAACGTGCGGCGCGGATTGCGCGGATTGGCCTTGATGAATTCGATCGGCACCTTGCGTTGCGCGCGCGGCCGCTCGACATGCGCGGCCTCGCCGCCGACATCGCCGATCAGACTCGCCAGACCACGTCCCAGCCGCGAACGGGTTTCTTCGGCCATCGCCAGCTCCCTTGGATTCACGCGTGATACTCCATCGAATTCTTCAGAGACGTTGCGTCTCAATCATCCTTCGAGGCTCGGCGTGAAGAACGCCTCGCACCTCAGGATGACGCTTCGTTTCTTATTCCCTCCCCCCTTGTGGGAGGGTTAGGGAGGGGGTGAGCCGCAAGCGCTTTCGGCCTGTCAGACCCCCCTCTCCACCTCTCCCCCACAAGGGGGAGAGAGCAGTCTGTGCAGCGCCGCGATTATGTTAGTCATCTCCGTCATCGCGAGGAGCAAAGCGACGAAGCAACAACCACAACCCGCGCCCTCACCCCGCCGAACGCAACTCGCGCTCGCGCTGGATCACTTCCGTCGCCAATCGCAAGTAAGCTTCGCTGCCAGCGCATTTGAGATCGTAGACCAGCACCGGTTTGCCGTAGGACGGCGCTTCCGAGATGCGGACATTGCGCGGGATCATGGTCTCGTAGACCTTCTTTCCCATGAACTGCCGCACGTCGGCGACCACCTGGTTCGACAGGTTGTTGCGCGAGTCGTACATGGTCAGCACGATGCCGTGGATCGACAATTCCGGATTGAGCGTCGAGCGTACCTGCTCGACGGTCTGCAACAGTTGCGACAGACCTTCGAGCGCGAAGAACTCACACTGCAACGGCACCAGGATCGCATCCGACGCCGCCATCGCATTGACGGTGAGCAGGTTGAGCGACGGCGGGCAATCGATCAGCACATAGGTGAAGTCGGCCTCCGGCGAGACGTTGGCGTTGAGCGCCTCGATGGCGTTGCGCAGCCGGAAGGCGCGGTCGCGGGTGTGACCGAGTTCAAGTTCGAGCCCGGAGAGGTCCATGGTGGAGGGCGCGATGTGGAGCCGCGGCACCGCCGTCGGCACCACCGCCTCGCGCAGCGAGACATCGCCGGTCAGCACGTCGTAGGTCGAGGCGCGACGGTCACGACGGTCGATGCCGAGCCCGGTGGAGGCGTTGCCCTGCGGATCGAGATCGACGATCAGCACCCGCTCGCCGATGGCCGCCAGCGCCGTGCCGAGGTTGATCGCCGTGGTGGTCTTGCCGACGCCGCCCTTCTGGTTGGCCAGCGAAATGATCCGCGGATGTCCGAGCGGCATCGTCGCATCACTCCCAAACCCTTGATAAGTCTCGTCCATCACTGTCATCGGTACGCCATATTGCACTGCAACATCAATGCGGCGCCACCGCCTCGATGTGATTGACCTCGACGATCCAGCCCTCGCCGCCGCTGCGGCTCCGATGCAGGATCGGCTCAATTTTCCAATATTTAGTAGCTTCCGTCAATTCAGACTCTACATCTTGCCCCTTGAGCAGCAATGCCTTAGCGCCTTGCCGCACCAGGGGCTCAACATAGCCCAGCAACAGGTGTAACGGAGCCAGTGCCCGTGCGGTGACGCAATCCGGCCTGCGCTGCAAGCTATCCACATAATCCCCGATGTCCTTTGGATAAACCTCGCCGTTGGCGCCGGTGACCCGCAGCGCCTCGCGCAGGAAGGCCGCCTTCTTCGCAATGCGCTCGACCAGATCCACCCGTCCGCTCTGCTCCGGCAGCGCGCAGGCCAGCACCACGCCGGGAAATCCGCCGCCGCTGCCGAAATCTGCCCAGCGCGTGGCCCCCGGCGCGAGATCGAGAAGCTGCAAGGAATCGGCGATGTGGCGGGTCCAGAGCTGGGGCAGGGTCGAGGGCGCGACCAGATTGGTGGTCGCCTGCCATTGCAACAGCAATTCGACATAGCGATCCAGCCGTGCCTCCGTTTCACGTGAAACAGGCGTGAGGGCGAGCGCGGCGGCCTTGTCGACGGCAAGGTCGGCGATCGCGATGTGATGATTTGCTTTCGCCATGAGCGGACAACTGCTTCTCGACTGTCCCCGGGAAATCGTCGATCCGAGGAATGACCGGATGATTAGCCGTCATCCCTCGCGCCGCGCAAGGGTGCATCCGAGACCGCTATCCACTATGTACGGCAAGGATAGGGAGCAGGCCGCGTGCTGTGGGATTTCTATCAAGCAATCTGCATTCCATCGTCATGGCCCGAGTAAATTCGGGCATGACGACAAGCGATCAGATTGTCCTGTTTCACGTGAAACAGCTCACGCAGCCCCGGCAGCATCCTTCTTCCGCGCCTCGCGGCGCAGATACGCCGCAAGAATGCCGAGCGCCGCCGGGGTCAGGCCGTCGAGCCGACCCGCCTGCCCCACCGTGCGCGGCTGCGCTTTCTCCAGCCGGTTGCGCGCCTCGTTGGACAGGCCCGGCACCGCGCGATAGTCGATCCCGGTCAGCACCAGCCCCTCGTCGCGGCGGAAGGCCTCCACGTCCGCCACCTGGCGTTTGAGATAGACGTCATATTTGGCGTCGATCTCGACATGGGTGGCGATCACTGGGTCAATGGCCGACAGCTCCGGCCAGATGCGGTTGACCTCGGACCAGCCGATCTCCGGATAGGCCAACAATTCAAAAGCCGAGCGGCGATGGCCGTCGCGATTGAGGTTGAGGCCGTGCTTCGCCGCCTCGTTAGGCGTGATCGCCAGCGATTGCGCCAGCCGTTTCGCGGCGTCCAGCGCCGCCATCTTGGCGCGATGGCGCGCTGTCCGCTCCACCCCGACGCAACCGAGCGCGATACCCTTATCCGTCAGACGCTGATCGGCATTATCGGCGCGCAGGGTCAGGCGATATTCGGCGCGCGACGTGAACATCCGATAGGGCTCGGTGACGCCGCGCGTCACAAGATCGTCGATCATCACCCCGAGATAGCCGTCGGCGCGGTCGAACACGATTCCGTCGCCGCCCCCCGCCAGCAGCGCGGCGTTGAGCCCGGCGACGATACCCTGCGCTGCCGCCTCCTCGTAGCCGGTGGTGCCGTTGATCTGCCCGGCCAGGAACAGCCCCGGCACCCGGCGGGTCTGCAAGGTCGGCTCCAGTTCGCGCGGATCGACGTGGTCGTATTCGATGGCGTAGCCCGGCCGAACGATCCGCGTGTTTTCCAGCCCCGGAATCGACGCAACGATGGCGCGCTGCACCTCTTCCGGCAGCGAGGTGGAAATACCGTTGGGATAGACCGTCGGATCGTCGAGTCCTTCCGGCTCGAGAAAGATCTGATGGCCGTCGCGGTCGCCGAACCGCATGATCTTGTCCTCGACCGAAGGACAATAACGCGGCCCGGTGCTCTTGATCTGGCCGGAATACATCGGCGAACGATGCACGTTGGCGCGGATCACCTCGTGGGTTGCCGTCGTGGTGCGGGTGATGCCGCACTGGATCTGCGGCACGGTAATGCGCGCGGTCAGCGTCGAAAAGGGCTCCGGCGGATCGTCGCCCGGCTGCATTTCCACCGCGCCCCAGTCGATGGTGCGGCCGTCGAGCCGCGGCGGCGTGCCGGTCTTGAGCCGGCCGAGCGTAAATCCCGCCGCCTCGAATGACTTCGACAACCCCAGCGACGGCGCCTCCCCGACCCGGCCCGCCGGCCAGCTCTGCTCACCGAGATGGATCAGCCCGCGCAGAAATGTGCCTGTGGTGACGACGACCGCCCCGGTTGTCAGTTCGCGGCCATCCGCCAGTCGAACGCCGACAACGCGGCCATCGGTGCGCAGCAGATTGTCGGCCTCGCCTTCGATCACCGTCAGGTTGGCGGTCTCGCGAATGGCCGCCTGCATCGCCGCCGCATAAAGCTTGCGGTCGGCCTGCGCGCGTGGTCCGCGCACCGCCGGCCCCTTGCGGCGGTTGAGCATGCGAAACTGGATGCCGGCCTGGTCGATCACCCGGCCCATCAACCCGTCCAGCGCATCGACTTCGCGGACCAGATGGCCCTTGCCGAGTCCACCGATCGCCGGATTGCAGGACATCGCGCCGATCGTATCGAAGC
>JBARXT010000226.1:0-11054 GCA_049647485.1 Xanthobacteraceae bacterium | reverse complement strand
CCGCGCGCCAAGCGCGACAGCGTCACCCTCACCCACACCTCGAGCGCCGGCACCGTCCGCGCCGTCGTCCCCCCCATAACCCCGATCAATCCGGGCGACACCATCGTCGTCGGCGAACGCTGGTTCTGAATCGTCTTACGCCGAGAGGTGTTTGGCGAAAAACGCCAGCGTGCGCTGCCCCGCGAGGTCGGCGCTGGCCTTGTCGTAGCTGGCGCGCTCGTCGCAACCGAAGCCATGTTGCGCCCCGGGATAGACGTGGATCTCGACGTCCGGCCGCTTGGCGCGGATGGCCGCAACATCGCTCTGCGGGATGCCGGTATCCTTCTCGCCGAAGTGCAATAGCGTCGGTACCTTCGGCGTGTCGTCGGCGAAGCGCGCGATGGCGCCGCCATAGTAGCCGACCGCGGCGCGCAGGCCGGACAGTTTCGTCGCAGCCACGAAAGCCACGCTGCCGCCGAGACAGAAGCCGACGATCCCGACGGGGCCGACAGTCTTCACGGAATCGATCGCAGCCTGCACATCGCGCAGCATGGCCTCCCAGTTCGGATTGGCGACGAACTTGCGCGCGACGGCGACTTCATCCGGCGTATAGCCGGACTGGAAGTTTGGTTCGATGCGATCGAAGATGGAAGGCGCAACGGCGACATAACCTTCGCTGGCATAGCGGTCGCAAACATTGCGGATGTGGTGATTGACGCCGAAAATCTCCTGAATGACGACGAGCGCAGCCTTGGCCGGGCCGGTGGGATCGGCGCGATAACCGCCCAGTTGGAAATTGTCGGAAGCGGTCAGCCTGATGTCATGTCCCACGGTTGTCTCCTTGGTTGTTCGTTGAAGGTCATGCGTGGCCGGAAGGAACGCTCGGCTGGTGGCTAGCGCCACGTCTCGTCGAGGTTCCAGTCGCCCTTCCAGCCGGTGAGTCGATCGTGGCGAAACTGGAGATAGAGGTGATCGCGCCGTGGGAAGAACAGGCTGCTGCCGGCGTCGCTCACCGCAAGATAAATCTCATGATTGCGACGGCCGCCAACATAAGTGAGTTTGCTTCGCAAGGCGTCGGCGGCTTCCGCCGGGCTCATGCCGAATACCAGCGGCGCATGATTGGACAGCGTCGCGACGAAAGGTGGCGTGCGGCGCAACACTCTCACGCCAGGTGCTTCCTCGCCTTGAGCGGGCGCGATGGCACAACCGCTGAGAACGGCGATGACGGCGGCGGCGAAGGAAGCAACGGAAGCTTGTCTCACGAAGGGGCTCGCTATAGCGGAGGTTCCGGCTAGCTTGACTGTAGCACCGGACGATGATCTTGCGGAACGGGTGGGGTGAAGGCGTGCGGCAACGCACAAACGATTCTTCCGGTTTTTGCTCAGGCCAATTCTAATTCGCGTTGCCTGCTGTTGAAAAGGCGATCATGCTCCCGGCGTCCGTTATCCACCCGGTGCGTGACGGATGAAGCCCCGAAGTGAGTCATCGCCGTAAGCGATGTCGTGCACCGGCAGGGAAACAAGAGATGCCTAGTCTCACCATCAATGGGCGGAATATGTCCGTCGATGCGGCGGGTGATACGCCGCTGCTCTGGGTCATCCGTGAACAACTACAAATGACCGGCACCAAGTTCGGCTGCGGCGCCGGCCTGTGCGGGGCCTGCACGGTCCACGTCAACGGCGAGGCGGTGCGCTCCTGTCAGACCGCGGTGAGCGACGCCGTCGGCAAGCAGGTCACCACCATCGAAGGTCTGAGCGAGAAGGGCGATCATCCGCTGCAGAAGGCCTGGATCGCCGAGCAGGTGCCGCAATGCGGTTACTGCCAGTCCGGGCAGATCATGCAAGCCGCCGCGCTGCTGTCGAAGAATTCCAGTCCGACCAAGGAAGAAGTGGTTGCGCATATGGACGGCAACCTCTGCCGTTGCATGACCTATGCGCGCATCCAGCGCGCCGTGCTGCGTGCCGCATCTGAGATGCGGACGGCATCGGGCGGCAGCGATCGGAGGAACACATGAACAAGCATCTGAAGAGCGCAAACGCTCGAGGCGAAGCCGTCGGCGCTGCCGTTCCGTTGTCGCGCCGTCATTTCCTGATCGGCACCGCCGCCACCGGCCTGGTGTTGGGTTATGCCGCCAGCCCCGGCCTGTTCGGAATGGATCGGGCCGTCGCCGCGCCGGCGAAATTCGATCCCAGCGTCTGGTATTCGATCGGAGAAGACGGGCTGGTCACGGTCACCGTCGGCAAGGCCGACATGGGGCAGCACGTTGCCTCTACGATGGCGCAGATGATCGCCGAGGAGCTCGGCTCGAATTGGTCCGACATGCGCATCGCGCTGGCGACCAACGATCCGAAATTCAACGATCCGGTGCTCGGCGCGCAGATCACGGGCGGAAGCTGGAGCACCATGATGAATTTCGACGCGATGTGCCGGGCCGGAGCCGCCGGGCGGATCGCGTTGCTCGACGCAGCCGCGGCGATGATGAACGTCCCCGCTTCGGAGCTGACGGTACGGGATTCGGTGATCACTCATGCCAAGTCGAAAACCTCGAAGACGTTTGCGGAGATCGTCAAGGGCGGCAAGATCACCAAGACCTTCACGCCGGACGACCTCAAGGCGATCAAGCTGAAGACGCCGGATCAATACATTATGATCGGCGTGTCGGTGCCGCAGCTCGACATTCCGTTCAAGGTCAACGGCACTGCGAAATACGGCATCGATACCTTCCTGCCGGGGATGGTGTACGGCAAGCTGGTGCTGCCGCCGGTGCGCTATGGCGCGACGGTGAAATCGGTCGATGACAGCGCCGCGAAGAAAGTGCCGGGCTTCATCAGGGCGGTGACGCTCGACGACAAGACCATGACGACCACGGGCTGGGTGGTGGCGGTCGCCGACACCTATCAGCACGCGCGTCAGGCAGCCGAGGCGTTGAAGGTGACGTGGGATCACGGTCCCAATGCCAATGTGTCGAGCGAGTCGCTGCTCGCTGAAGCAAAGCGGTTGCAAAAGCTCGACGATTCCGGGCTGTTCTTCGTCAAGACCGGCGACACGGCGTCGGGTCTGGCGTCGGCCGCCAAGGTGCTGGAAGCCGAATACACCACCAACATCAACATCCATGTGCCGATGGAGCCGATGAATGCCACCGCGCATCTCGATGGCGATATCTGGCACATCTATTCCGGCAATCAGTTCCCGACGCGCTCGGGCGCGATCGCGGCGGGTGCCGCCGGCGTCGATCCCAAGCATGTCGTGCTGCATCAGACCTGGCTTGGCGGCGGCTTCGGCCGGCGGCTCGACGGCGACATGATGGTGCCGGCGGTGCAGGCGGCGAAGGCGGTGGGTAAACCGGTCAAGGTGATCTATTCGCGCGAAGACGACGTCACGATGGATTTTTCGCGACCGCTGACCTACCAGAAGATGACGGGCGGACTCGACCAGAACGGCAAGCTGGTTGCGCTCAACCACGACGTCGTCAGCGCATGGCCGACCGCCCGCTGGGGCATTCCCGAATTCCTGTCGCCGTCGGTCGACAAGAAGGGCGCGCTCGATGCCTTCACGGTCAACGGGTCCGACTTCTTCTATTCGGTGCCCAATCACAACGTCCGCGCCATTCTTAACGAGATGGCGCAGAAGGCGACGCCGTCCGGCCAATTGCGTTCGGTCGCGCCGGGCTGGACCTTCTGGGCGGTCGAAAGCATGGTCGACGAACTCGCCCATGCCGCCGGCAAGGATCCCGCGCAATTCCGCATCGCGATGCTGGACGGCGCGGGCGACAACGACGGCGGTGCGCAACGGCTGCGCAATACCTTGCTCGCGGCAATGGGGCTCGCCGGTTACGGCAGCCTCAAACTGGCCAAGGGCGAAGGCATGGGTGTCGCCTGCGTGTCGTCGCAGGAGCGCAAGACCGCGAGCTGGACGGCGTGTGTCGCCCATGTTGCGGTCGCGCCATCGGGCGAGGTCAAGGTCAAGAAACTGACGGTGGCCACCGACGTCGGCACCGCGGTCAATCCCGACGGCATCCGTGCCCAGGTCGAGGGTGGAGCGATGTGGGGGCTTTCGCTTGCGCTCTATGAGAAGGCCACGATGAAGGATGGCGGTATCGAGCAATCCAACTTCGACACCTACACGCCGCTGCGCATGAGCCAGATGCCGGAGGTCGCGGTCAACATCATCGCCAACGGCGAGCACGCCACCGGTGTCGGCGAGCCGACGGTGACGGTGGTGGCACCCGCGATCGCCAACGCGATCTGCAACGCGGTGGGTGCGCGGGTGCGCTCGCTGCCGATCACGGCGGATGCCGTGAAGGCGGCGATGAAGGCCTGATTCGCGTTTCGTTTCGCAAACTGCCGCCGGAGCAATCCGGCGGCAGTTCTTTTGTATTCATATTTTTTATGCATCGCGGCACGTCGGTGGCGCCGGACCCCGGCATTAGCATTCAGTGATTGAAAATATTCGGGAAATGTCTTTGGCGCCGCCATTCGTCAATGTGATCGCTAAGGTTGACGCAAACGCAGACAATGCTCGTTAACAATTCCTCTTAACAGGAATGAGTCGACTTATCCGCTATCGATCGGAAACCGAGTGCGTGCCGAGGATATGATGAGCGTTGCATTGAAACAGACCTCCGCCCGAAAGCGATTCTTGCTGGCTTCGGATCGCAGCGACCGAAGCGGGGAGCTGGCGCAAATTCTCGGAAATGTTGGCGACGTCGGAATTGTTTCGACCTCTGACATTCCGGAAGAGCCAGCGGAAAAGATCTCAGGGATCGTCGTCGATATCGATTTGCGATCCGCCGAAAGCGTCCAGCGCGTCCGCCGCAAGCTGACCGGCAAGAGCTATCAATCAGTGCCGCGGTTGTTCGTGCTGGCCGATGCGCTCCATCATGGATCGATGCAGGCATGGGCGCTTGGCGCCACCGACACCATCGAGCGGCCGTTCGATGCGCGCGCGATTCTACAACGTGTCCGCGCTGCGTTTCCCGATACCAACGACTATGACCAGACCGAAAGTGGCCGCGCCCTCAACAAGGGCGTCGCCGCCGCGCATTTGGTCATGATCAAGATTTTCAACCGGTTGCCTGCCGGCACGCCGCTGACATTCAACGACGTGTTGCAGGCGGAGACGCAAATTCTGCGCGCGATCAAGAAGACCTCGTTGCGGGAATGGCTCGCGGTCGTCGGACAGCATCACAATCACAGCTATCGCCATTGCCTGTTCGTGACCGGCTTTGCGGTGGCATTCGCCCAACATCTCGGAATGCGTGAGGACGACCAGCGCCGGCTGGCGCGCGCCGCGCTGCTGCACGATGTCGGCAAGGCCTACATTCCGCTCTCGATTCTCGACAAGCCCGGCAAGCTGACCGATGCCGAGATGGATCATATGCGTGAGCATCCGCGCCTCGGTTATGAAGCGCTGGCGGACGAAGGCAGCTTTCCGCCGGAAATGCTCGATGTCGTGCTGCATCATCACGAATTTCTCGATGGCAGCGGCTATCCCCATGGTCTGACCGCGGATCGGATCAGCGATATCGTCCGGCTTACCACCATCGTGGATATTCACGCGGCATTGGTAGAGAAGCGTTCCTACCGGATGCCCTTCACCCATACCCAGTCGTTCGCGATGATGGAGCAGATGGGCGGCAAGCTGGATCAGCACCTGCTGCAGGCATTCCGCCCGGTTGCGTTCGGCATGTAAGCGCAAGAGCATGATCCCGAAAAGTGGAAACCGGTTTCGGGCAAGATCATGCTCAATCGAGAAAGATAAGAAAGGAGTCTGATTCAACGCAGTTGAAACAGCCTCCTCTTCGTCTACGTGAGAAGTTTGCGTAGTTCGTTCTTCGCCACCTTCTCCAGCGTCGAACGTGGCATGTCGTCGACGAAATGCACCTCGCGCGGCACCTTGAAATCGGCAAGCGCCTTGCGACAGGCCGACAGAACATCGTCGTGCAGCGTTTCCGGAATCGTTGCCACGCCTGTCTGCGGAATGATGAAGACCACCGGCACTTCGTCGAGCATAGGATGTTTCTTGGCGACGACGGCGGCTTCGCGGACGCCCGGCACGGTGATGATGACCTGTTCGATCTCGGAGGCCGCGACGTTCTCGCCGCCGACCTTGAGCATGTCCTTGGCGCGGTCGCCGAATTTGATGAAGCCGTTCTCCAGCAAGGTCACGCGATCGCCGGTAATGAAATAGCCGTGCTCGTCGAAGCTCTCGCGGGTGGCCTGTTCGTTGTGGAGGTATTCCTTGAACAGGGACAGGCCGGGAATGCCCTTGATCAGCAGATTGCCGGTGTCCCCGACCATCGTCGGCGCGCCGTCGTCATCGACGATGCGAATCTGGTATTCGGCAGCCGCCCGGCCGACGGACATCGGCGTATTGGGCTGGTCGACCTCGCCGACGATGCCGTGGGTGATGGTTTCGGTCATGCCCCACCAGCCGATCATCTTGACGCCCAGCGAAGCGAACGGCGGCGGATCGCAGACGGCGGTGCCCCACAGCCGGAATGTGTGCTGCTTCGGGAGTTCGTGTTCGAGCAGCGCCTTGATGCAGAAGGGGATTGTCGAGGTCCAGGTGCAGCG
This sequence comes from Xanthobacteraceae bacterium, assembly GCA_049647485.1. Classification (GTDB taxonomy): domain Bacteria; phylum Pseudomonadota; class Alphaproteobacteria; order Rhizobiales; family Xanthobacteraceae; genus 62-47. The sequence continues at coordinate 4,500 of JBARXT010000226.1, read as the reverse complement.
ATGCTCGGCGGCGACATTCCAGAACCGCCGTGCCGAGAAACGCGGCTGAATCACGCAGGTCGCGCCGACCCACAGGCTCGCCAGCATCGAATAGGCCAGCGCGTTGGTGTGAAACAACGGCAGATAGGTCTGGTGGACGTCGCTCGCATGGAGGTCCTGATGCGCGGCGTTGACCTTCGCACCCCATAACGCGTTGGCATGGGTCCACAGTACGGCTTTGGGCCGCGATGTGGTGCCCGATGTGTACTGCACGCTGCAGGGAGCGAAGGGATCGGTCGGGCGGCGTGGCCGGTCGGCGCTGTCGGCGAACAACGCTTCGAAGCGCTCGGCTTGCTGTGGTGCGTGGCCTTGTGCCGGAGCCGCGCCGGCATTGTGCGCGGTCACGGCGAGCCAGCGCAGGGTCTTGCAGTTTTGCGCCACCAGTTCGGCGTAGGCCGGTTGGGTGATGGCGGCAACCGCGCCGCAGTGATCGGCGAAATAGGTCATTTCCGCCGCAGCGGAGCGGGTGTTGGTGGTGACGGCAATCGCGCCGAGTTCGACGCAGGCGAACCAGGCCAGCATCATCTCGATGCAGTTGTCGAGATGGATCAGGACGGGATCACCTTGTTTGATGCCGCGTTTGGCAAGGCCGGCGGCGAGCGCGCCGACCCGGTCGTCAAACTCGCGATAGCTCCACTGTCGCGCCGGACCGTCGAACGGTGCCCAGATCAGGAACGGGTGATCGCCCCGGGTCGCGGCCTGCATCCGCAGCAGCCAGGGAACGTCGAGACCTGCGAACGGGCCGACGATGCCGGGTGTGGCCGATGTGGACATGATGCCTCCCAGTTTTTTGCGATCCGCTTTCGGATTTCCCTGCACTTTGCCATCGCACCGGGCAACGATCAAACCCTGTTCGGCTAATCACCCGGCGCCATGTCAGGGCGTCGGCGGATAGGAGGCGATTTCGATCAGGTTGCCGTCGGGATCGCGGCAATAGACCGAATGCAGCGTGCCGCGCGCGCCTTGTTTGGCGACCGGACCTTCCTCGACGGCGATGCCCTCTGTGGTCAGGTGCGCAACCACCTCGCTCGGCGTCGCCGGGGTGAGGAAGCACAGATCGTCGCTGCCCGCCGTTTCATGGTCGGCGGTGAACCAGTCGGTCTTCTCGGCGTGGAGCGGACGAAGGTTGATCTTCTGCGCTCCGAATACCAGCGATGTCCGAGGCACCTTGCCATGCCCCGGATCGAACACCCGTACCTCCATTCCCAGGATTCGGTGATACCATTGCGCGGATCGCTGGACATCGGCGACATTGATGACGAGATGATCAAGGGCGGTGATGCGGATGGGCACGGTGTCCTCTTTGAGGTTGGTAGCGATCGATGCCGGGACGGATCGAGGAATCTTGAACGGTTTTCCCGGAACGGATAGAGGGCGTCGCGGTTCTCGGTTTAGGGGAACTTGTAACAGCCAATGACGGACAGGCACCCCTCAGGCATGAAGGAATATCATATGCGTGGAGTTGCATTGGCACTGTTGGCGTTGGCGGCCGGAATTGTCGTGGCGGCTGGTTCGACGCCTGCCGAAGCAAGAAATTATCGATATTGCCTGCAATCCCCGGAGGAGGGCATTCCGGGCGATTGTTCATATGAAACCTATCGGCAGTGCAACGCCAGCGCGTCCGGGCGTCGGGCGTATTGTAATCTCAATCCATGGTATGCCTTTAACGGTCCGGAGCGGCCTCGGACGCGGCGGCCGGTCTATCAGGGTTATTGACGAGGCGCCTTTCATTGCGTCGAACCGGCTTCCACCTGACGGCGAAGAACAATCTCCGGCGTGGCCGGTATTAGTTTACGCCGTCTTATCCATTTCCCTCTAGTTTTCGGTCCATGTCACGGGATTCCCCATCCCGGCGAAGAAAACTGAAATCCGGAGGGCTGAAGTGGGTGCGGTAAAGCGTGGGCAAGCGCGGGGGGCATCGTTGAAGATGCCGACGCTGCGGTTTCGCAGCAAGGTGACTCTGGGGTTCGGATGCCTGTTGATCCTGTCAGCGATCAGCATGGGTTTCGCCTATGTCGGATTCGGACGCATCGCGACGAGCGTGGCCGCTTCGCGTGCCGGCGTCGCGGAGGCCGATCTCGCCCGCAATATCGATCGCGAACTGATCTCGTTCCGCGAATTGGTCCGCTATTACGTTATCACCAGCAATGACGCCGACGCCGAGACGGCGCAAGCAGCGCAAGCCCGCCTCAAGGCGGCGATCCAGCAGGCAAAAAATCGGACAACCGATCCCGACCGCCTGGCGCGGATCGGTGAACTGGCCAAGCAGTTCGAGACATTCGCAGCCACATTCACGGGCACGTTGAAGGCCAAACAGGAATACGCGACGATTGCGGAGAACCGCGTCATCGCCAAGGCCACGGCCCTGCGTTACAAGCTCGACGATATCGCCAGCACGGCCGGCGATGCCGGCTTGGGGGCGCTGCAAACCCGGGTCAAGGATGTCGCCACGCAATTGATCGCGACCTCGGCCCTGCTGAGCACCTATGCGCGCAAGCCGGAGCCGGCCACTGCGGCCAGCGCGACGGCGCGGTTGAAGTTCCTCAAGGCAGCCTTCGCGTCGATTCCGGCCAAGGGGCACGAAGCGGCCGAACGCAAGCTCGCGGAAGCCATGTCGGATTTGTCCGAGTGTACCACGTCGTTCGCCGATCTGATCGCCAAGGCAGAACTGATCGACCGGCTCGGCAGCGAGATGATGAGCACAGCGACATCGATCACCAAGCTCTCGGACTCCATGAAGCAGGATCTGCTGGCGGATCAGCAACGTATCGAAAGCCGGACCGAAAGCATCATGCAGGATACCCGGCAGTTGGTCGTAGTGCTGGCGATCGGCAGCATTCTGCTCGGCGGCCTTCTCGCGGTGCTGCTGGGCAACGGCATTGCGCGGCCGATGGTGAAGATGTGCGCCGCGATGCGCGAACTCGCCAATGGTAACTTCGACGTCGTGTTGCCGGGGCTTGGCCGCAAGGACGAGATCGGCGACATGGCCGCGGCGGTCGAAGCCTTCAAGGTGCAGGCGGTCGCCAAGGCGGAGCGGGATGCCGCCGCCCATGAGGAGAGCAACCGCGCCGCCAGCGAAGCGCGTCGCGCCGAGATGATCCAGTTCGCGGACCAGTTCGAGGCCGCCGTCGGCGCTATCGTCGCGAACGTCTCGTCGTCCGCCGCACAACTGGAATCAGCCGCGGACACCCTCACACAGACCGCGGAAACCACGCAAAGTCTCTCGACGCATGTGGCCGGAGCTTCCGAGGAAGCGTCGTCCAACATGCAGTCGGTTGCCGCCGCCACCGAAGAACTTTCGATGTCGGTCGATGAGATCGGGCGTCAGGTGCACGAATCCAGCCGCATCGCCGCCAGCGCGGTGAAGCAGGCGAATCTGACGGATGAACGGATCGGAGAATTGTCGCGTGCCGCGCAGGACATCGGCGACGTCGTCAAGCTGATCACAGCGATTGCCGAGCAGACCAACTTGCTGGCGCTGAATGCGACCATCGAGGCGGCGCGTGCCGGCGAAGCGGGGCGTGGCTTTGCCGTCGTCGCATCCGAAGTCAAATCGCTGGCCAGTCAGACCGCAAAAGCCACCGACGAAATCTCCTCGCATATTCTCGGGATGCAGAGCGCGACGCGGGAATCGGTCGCGGCGATCAAGGAGATCAGCAGTACGATCGGGCAAATCTCCGAAATCGCCTCGACCATCGCCACCGCGGTGGAGCAGCAGGGTGCGGCGACCCAGGAAATCGCCGGCAATGTTCAGAACGTTGCCCAGGGCACCGAGGAAGTCGCCAACAATATCTCTCAGGTCAACAATGGAGCCACCCAAACCGGTGCCGCCTCGGCGGAGGTGCTGAGTTCCGCGCAGACGCTTTCGGCGGAAAGTGCGCGCCTGCGCGAGGAACTGGATCGCTTCATGGGCAGCGTGCGCGCCGCCTGATCATTCCAGTTTGGTGCACGATGTAACGCCGTCGCGGTTCGCCGCGGCGGCGTCATGCTTTGCGGTGAAACTGTCGCTTCAACTCTTCCTTGGCCCGCTCCAGCCGTTGTTGCTGGGTTTTCGGCAAGGTCTTGCCGGCGCGATTGATATAGAAGGTCAGCATCGACATCGCGGAGCGATAAGGGCTCGCCTTGCGTCGCGTGCTTTGTTCGGCGGAATGCTTCAGGGACGCTGCGATCTTCCTCGGGTCATGCAGGGTGAAGACGCGCTGCTTGAGATCAAGCGCATCGCTGTCTCTGGTGACGCGTTGCGACCAGCGCTTCGATGCAGACCCCTTGCGTGTCGTGCGAGTTGCGGCCTTCCTTCGTCCGCTCGGCCTCGCGGACTTTTTGTTTGCGGCAGTCTTCTTGCGCGTCGATTTCGAAGAATGATGACTGACTTTTGCGACCATCGGCAACCTCATCGGCTTTCGGGATAATCCGCTGTGCGAAGCCAGGTTCCGTGTGGCGGGAACCTCGTTTCACCTGAGG
>JBARXT010000225.1:0-6013 GCA_049647485.1 Xanthobacteraceae bacterium | reverse complement strand
GGGCTGATCTACAAGGACAAGCGGCTGGTCAATTGGGACCCGAAGCTGCTCACCGCGATCTCGGATCTCGAAGTGCAGCAGATCGAGGTCAAGGGCAGCCTGTGGCATCTGCGCTATCCGCTCGAAGGCAAGACGTTCAATCCCGACGACCCGAGCACGTTCATCGTGGTCGCGACGACGCGGCCGGAGACCATGCTGGGCGACAGCGCCGTCGCGGTGCATCCCGACGACGAGCGCTACCGGCACCTCGTCGGCAAGCACGTCATCCTGCCGCTGGTCGGCCGCCGCATTCCCATCGTCGCCGACGATTACTCCGATCCGGAGAAGGGCTCCGGCGCGGTGAAGATCACGCCGGCGCATGACTTCAACGACTTCGAGGTCGGCAAGCGTCACAACCTGCCGCAGATCAATGTGCTCGACATCGAGGGCCGCATCGCGCTCACCGACAACGAAGCCTATTGGCACGGCCTGCCGCAGAGTTCGTCGACGCAGGCCGCGACGTTGCACGGCATGGATCGCTTCGCCGCGCGCAAGCAGATCGTCGCCTGGCTCGAGGAAAGCGGCATTCTCGAGAAGATCGAGCCGAACGTGCATATGGTTCCGCACGGCGACCGCTCCGGCGTGGTGATCGAGCCCTATCTCACCGACCAATGGTACGTCGACGCCAAGACGATGGCGCAGCCGGCGATCGCGGCCGTGCGTAACGGCGCCACCGAATTCGTGCCGAAGAACTGGGAGAAGACCTACTTCGAGTGGATGGAGAACATCCAGCCGTGGTGCATCTCGCGGCAACTGTGGTGGGGTCACCAGATCCCGGCGTGGTACGGCCCGGACGGCAAGGTGTTCGTCGCCGAGACCGAGGAAGAGGCGGTCGGCCACGCGCTCGGCTACTACGTCGAGCAGGAAGTCATCACCGCGGAGCAGGGCCACGACATGGCGCTGGACCCGGCGTTGCGCGAAGGCTTCATCACGCGTGATGAAGACGTGCTCGACACCTGGTTCTCCTCGGCGCTGTGGCCGTTCTCGACGCTCGGCTGGCCCGACGAGAACAACGACACCGCGCGCTATTACCCGACCAACGTGCTGGTGACCGGCTTCGACATCATCTTCTTCTGGGTCGCCCGGATGATGATGATGGGCCTGCACTTCATGGACGATGTGCCGTTCCCGACCGTCTACATCCACGCCCTTGTCCGTGACGAGAAGGGCGCCAAGATGTCGAAGTCGAAAGGCAACGTCATCGATCCGCTCAATCTCATCGATCAATATGGCGCCGACGCGCTGCGCTTCACGCTGGCCGCGATGGCGGCGCAGGGGCGCGACATCAAGCTCGCCACCAGCCGCGTCGAAGGCTATCGCAATTTCGCGACCAAGCTATGGAACGCCTGCCGCTTCGCCGAGATGAATCACTGCGCGCTGCCGGACGGATTCGATCCGACGCAGGCGAAGGAGACGCTCAATCGCTGGATCGCGCATGAAACGATGAGCGCCGCGCGCGAGGCGACGCAGGCGATCGAGAGCTATCGTTTCAACGACGCGGCCGGTGCGATCTATCGCTTCGTCTGGAACGTGTTCTGCGACTGGTATCTCGAACTCGCCAAGCCGGTGATGATGGGAGCCGATGGTCCGGCGAAGGACGAGACGCGCGCCATGGTCGCGTGGGCGCGCGACGAGATCCTCAAGCTGCTGCATCCGTTCATGCCGTTCATCACCGAGGAACTGTGGGCGGTGACGGCGAAGCGCGAGCAACTGCTGGCGCTGACCGAATGGCCGCTGCGGCCGCAGACGACGGTGATCATTCCGACCTCGGGTGTGCCGGGCGATGTCGCTGGCGTCGCGCTGGTGGTGCCGACCGAGATCGAGGCGTTCTCCGATCCGGAGGCGGAAGCGGAAATCGGCTGGGCGGTCGACCTCATCACCGCGATCCGTTCCGCGCGTGCCGAGATGAACATTCCGCCGGCGACCCTGATGCCGCTGATGCTCGCCAATGCATCGACGGAGACGAAATCACGCGCCGAACGCTGGAGCGACGTCATCAAGCGGCTGGCGCGGCTGGCCGAGATTTCCTTCGTCGATCGTGCGCCGGACGGCGCCATGCAGCTTCTGGTGCGTGGCGAGGTCGCCGCCTTGCCGCTGAAAGGCGTGATCGATCTGGCGGCCGAGAAGGCGCGGCTCGCCAAGGAAATGGCCAAAGTCGAGGCCGACATCAAGCGCGTCGACGCCAAGCTCGGCAACGAGAAGTTCGTCGCCAATGCGCCCGAGGAAGTGGTCGAGGAAGAACGCGAAAAGCGCGAGGATGCCATGGCTCGGAAAACGAAGATCGCAGAGGCGCTCGACCGGTTGAAGGCGGCGGAGTGACCACGCAGGACACCACGCGACCGGTGGCTTCCGCCGGACCGCTGTTTCTGTTGTGGCTGGCGGGAAATGCGTCGCGACTGACCATTCTCGCCGTTCCTCCGATTCTGGCGCTGATCATTGTCGACCTCAAGCTGACCGGCACCGAGGTCGGCATTCTCAATGCGATCCCGCCGGCGCTGTTCGCGCTCGCCGCCATTCCCGGATCGCTGTTGATCGCGCGGGTCGGCGCCACCAACGCGCTGGTGGTCGGGCTGATCATCACTGCGGCGGGATCGGCATTGCGCGGATTTGCCTTCGATACGCTGGTGCTGTTCGGCGCCACCGTCATCATGAGCGCGGGCGTCGCGGTAATGCAGCCATCGCTGCCGCCTCTGGTGCGCCAATGGGTGCCGCGCCGTATCGGCTTCGCCACCGCGCTTTACACCAACGGTCTTCTGGTCGGAGAAATTCTCCCGGTCGTATTCGCGGGGGCGCTGCTGATGCTGCTGGCGGGAAGCTGGCGCGGCAGCCTGGTGTTCTGGTCGATCTGGCCGGCGTTGATCGCGCTGATGATCATCCTGGTGCAGCCGCGCGGCGAGGGCCGCGTGTCGGCCCAGCATCGGCACTGGATGCCCGACTGGCGTGATCCGGTGCTGTGGAAGATCGCGCTGGCGATGAGCGCGAATAACCAGGCTTATTTCTGCACCAACGCATTCCTGCCGGGCTTCCTGCTGCAACAGGGCCAGACCGATTTCATCGTTCCGGCGCTGTCTGCGCTCAACGCCGGGCAGTTGCCGGCTTCGTTCATCCTGCTGCTCGTCGCCAGCCGGCTGGAGCGCAGGAAGTGGCCGCTGGTCGCCGCCGGCGTGTTCAGCCTTGTCGGCGTCGCCATCATCGTATTCTCCACCTCGGTCTGGACCGTCGCGCTCGGCGCGGCAGTGGTCGGATTCAGTTGTGCATGGGGCCTGACCTTGCTGCTCAGCCTGCCGGCCTTGCTGTTTGCGCCGGACGATGTGCCGCGCGTCTCAGCCGGCATGTTTACCGTAGGCTACGGCGTGGCGGTCCTGATCTCGATCGTCGGCGGCAGACTCTGGGATATCACCGGGCAGGCGGCATTCGCCTTCCTGCCGATCGCGATAGCGATCTTGCCGCTGGTACTGTGCCCGCTATGGACCGACTTCAAGCAGCGCCACTCGTGAACGGCTTGCTGACGAAGCGCGAGCCCTTCAGCCCGTAGCGCCACGGCAATTCCGCCGCCTTGGTGATGCCGATGCGAACGCCGGTGACGATCTCCGGCGTGAGTGTTCGTGCATGGATGGCAAACGGCGATGCGGTCAGCGCCAGACCGTTCTGTGCGTTGGTGATGGCAAGCGCGCTGGCGAGTTTGCCCGGCCCCGAGCACAGCATCCGCTCGTCCTCGAGACCGCGGCGGCGGCGCATAGCGCCAAGGCCATGCGTGGGCTGCAACGCCCGGATCAGCACCGCGGCGGCCGAACCTTCAGTCTCGCAAACGAAATTGATGCACCAGTGCATGCCGTAGGAACGGTACACATAGGCAAAGCCGGGCGGGCCGAACATCACCATCGTGCGCGGCGTCGGCCCTCGATAGGAGTGCGCGGCCGGCTCGGTCTGATGATACGCCTCGACCTCGACGATGACGCCGCCGACGCCTCCCACCAGCATCGTTGCTCCGATCAGGTCCGGCGCCACCTCGTGCACGCTGCGCGCGAAGAATTTCTGCGGCAGCGGCGGCCCGAGCTTCCCCGGAACGACGGGCGCGGAAACGGCAAGTTTGCTGCGGCTGGAAACGGAGGAGCGGGACGGCATCGGGGCGGGTTGTGATCGATAGAGTTGTTCCACCGGCATAGGCCGATGCGGCCGGGGATGCAATGATCCAGCGGGTTGCGGCAACTGTTCCTGCGGACTACCTATGGCAGACCGAACAAACCGACGGAAAAACCATGGTTGTCGTCGTCGATACCGTTTCCACCACGCAGATCCGCCCCCGGCACCCGGAGAAGGCGCACCGGCCGGATGCGCTGTCGCCATCGAAACCGGACTGGATCCGGGTGCGCGCGCCGAATACGCGCGGCTATGCCGACACCCGCAATATCGTCCGCGAGAACGGCCTCGTCACCGTCTGTGAGGAGGCGGGCTGCCCGAACATCGGCGAGTGCTGGGACAAGAAACACGCCACATTCATGATCATGGGCGATACCTGCACCCGCGCCTGTGCCTTCTGCAATGTCAAGACCGGGATGCCCGGTGCGCTCGACGCGTCGGAGCCGGAGCATGTCGCGGAAGCTACCGCGAAGCTCGGCCTCGCCCACATCGTCGTTACCTCGGTTGAGCGTGACGATCTCGCCGACGGCGGCGCCGAGCACTTCGCCAAAACCATCCGCGCCATCCGCGCGCGCTGCCCGACCACGACCATCGAAATCCTGACGCCGGACTTTTTGCGCAAGGACGGCGCGCTTGAAGTCGTTGTCGCCGCCAAGCCGGACGTGTTCAACCACAATCTGGAAACCGTGCCCTCGCACTATCTCTCGGTGCGGCCCGGTGCGCGCTACTTTCATTCGATCCGGCTGTTGCAGCGGGTGAAGGAACTCGATCCCACGATGTTCACCAAGTCCGGCATCATGGTCGGACTCGGCGAGGAGCGTCATGAAGTGTTGCAGGTGATGGACGACCTGCGCTCCGCCGACGTCGATTTCCTTACCATCGGCCAGTACCTGCAACCGACGCGCAAGCATCACGCGGTGAAGCGTTACGTCACGCCCGACGAATTCAAGGGCTACGAGAAGGTCGCCTATACCAAAGGATTCCTGATGGTGTCGGCGAGCCCGTTGACGCGCTCGTCGCATCACGCCGGCGACGACTTCGCCAGGTTGCAAGCCGCGCGCGCCGCCAGGTTCGGCTGAGTTTTACGATGCCGCAGTTCGCCAACAAGCGCCGCGTTCGCCACAGCGCGTCCGAAATGTTCGATCTCGTCGCCGATGTCGAACGCTATCCGGAATTCGTGCCGCTGTGCAGCGCGCTCAAGGTGCGCCAGCGCACGCCTAAGCCCGACGGCACGGAAGTCGTGGTCGCGGACATGACCGTGTCGTTCAAACTGGTGCGCGAGACCTTCACCAGCCGCGTCACGCTCGACCGCCCCAACCTGAAAATCCTTGTCGAGTATCTGCAAGGTCCATTTCGCTCGCTGGAAAACCGCTGGATCTTTGAAGCAAGGGGCGAGGGCGTCTGCGACGTCGGTTTCTTCATCTCCTACGAGTTCAGGAGCCGGATGCTGGCGATGCTGATGGGCAGCATGTTCGACGCCGCGTTCCAGAAATTCGCCGCCGCTTTTGAAGCCCGCGCAGATAAAGTCTACGGCCGCCCAAGCGCACTCGCCGGTTCGACGAGTTGAGTTCATCTTCGTGCCGCGCCTTCAAAGTCGTCCCCGTGAAGGCGGGACGACGAGTCAATTGCCTTTCAGCCGTCATGGCCGGATTTATTCCGGCCATCCATGCTTGATCTGCTTGTGACATGAAAGACGTAGATGCCCGGGACAAGCCCGGGCATGACGACATCATTTGATTGCTTATTTCTTTTTCGGCGGAGAGACGCGGCGTTTCACTGCGACGCGGCGTGGCGCGCGCGCGACGCGCGGCACGGCCCGCACGGCGGGTTCGCG
>JBARXT010000224.1:0-20401 GCA_049647485.1 Xanthobacteraceae bacterium | reverse complement strand
GCATGGCTGGATCGTTACCGGTGACCTCGGCCGCCGGGACGATGACGGTTACTTCTGGTTCGAGGGCCGCGCGGACGACATGATCAAGAGCGCGGGTTATCGCATCGGGCCGTTTGAGGTCGAAAGCGCGCTGCTGAAACATCCGGCCGTGGCGGAAGCCGCCGTCGTCGGCAAGTCCGACGCCATGCGTGGACAGATCGTCAAGAGCTTCATCGTGTTGCGCGCCGGCTTTTCTCCGAGCGATGCCTTGAGCGATGAATTGGTCAGCATGGTGAAGGCAAGCGTCGGCCGTCATCAGTACCCGCGCGAGATCGAATACGTTGATTCACTGCCAAAAACGGAAACCGGAAAAATCCAACGCTTCGCATTGCGCCAACGTGCGTGAAAGGAGACTGTAATGCCGACCTATCAGCCTGTCCTTCCGGGTAATGCCTGGCCGGAGAAATTCACCTTCTCTCCTGCAGTGCGGGTCGGGAACCTGATATTCCTCTCTGGCACAACCGCGACCGACGACTCCGGCAATATCGTCGGCCCCGGCGATATCGTCGCGCAGACGCGTCAGATCTTCGCGAAGTTCGCGCGAATTCTCGAACATGCCGGTGGCTCGCTCGACAACATCGTGGAGACGACCGATTACGTGCTGTCGCTCGATGAATACAAGAAGACGTCGGCTTTGCGCCGCGAGTTGTTCAAGGGGCCACCCTGGCCGGCGGCAACCGGCGTCGTCGTCAAGGGCCTCGTGCGGCCCGAGGCATTGATCGAAATCAAGGGTATCGCCGCGCTCTGAGACAGTCATGCTTGCCCAGGTTCTCGTCAGTTCGATCACGGCGGGCGCGGTCTATGCGTTGATCGCGCTTGGCTTCGTGTTGATTTACAAGGGAACCGGAGTCGTTCACTTCGGTTACGGCGATCAGGTGACATTCGGCGCCTATCTGGTGCTGATGGCGCAGGCGGTGATCGGCCTGCCGTTCTGGCCGGCGGTGTTGATGGCCGTCGTTGCGTCGGTCCTGCTCGGCGCGCTGATCTATGGCGGCCTGATGTGGCCGCTGCGGAACGCGTCCCTGCTGGCACAGATCATCGCGAGTCTCGCGGTGGGAACGGTGCTGCGCGAGTTCGTCCGTGCCTATATGGGGCCGAGTGCGTGGCCGTTTCCGTTTCTGCTGTCGCCGGCGCCGATTTCGTTCTTCGGCATTCTGCTGGTACCTGCCAATCTCGCCATCGTCGGCGTCGCGCTTGGCATTCTTGCGTTGTTGTTTCTGCTGTTCGAGCGGACGTTCTTCGGCAAGGCGATCATGGCGGCCTGCGACAACCGCACCGGGGCCAGCCTGATCGGCGTACAGGTGTCGACTGTATTTCTTGCGATCTGGATTCTCTCGTCCGTGCTGGCAACGGTTGCCGGCGTGCTGGTGGCGCCGCTGCTGACCCTGTCGCCGGATATGGGGTTGATCGGCATCAAGGGGTTTACGGCTGCGGTGCTTGGCGGATTCAACAGCCTGCCCGGCGCTGTGCTCGGCGGGATCGTGCTTGGCGTGCTGGAAGCGCTGGCCGGGACCTACGTGTCGAGCGCACTGAAAGACATGATCAGCTACGGCATCCTCATTCTCGTTGTGCTGGTGCGCCCACAAGGGTTGCTCGGCGTACTGACCCAGAAGAAGGTGTAGCGCCATGATGACGCGCGCCCTCATGATTGGAATTGCGATCGCCGTCTTCTTCGCGGCCCCGCATCTGCTGGCCGAGTTTCATCTGTTCCAGATCTGTCTCGTGGCGGGAACGGCGCTAGTGGTCCTCGGCTTGATCGTGGTGACCGGGATCGCGGGCCAGATATCGCTGGCGCAAGCTGCCTTCGTTGCGTTCGGCGGTTATGGCTCGGCCATCCTGGCGTCGCGATGGGGAATTCCGCTGTGGGCCGGCATCCCGATGGTTGCGGTCGCGGCGTTCGTCGTGGGCTTCCTGCTCGGCCAGACGACCTTGCGCGTATCCGGGCACTATCTCGCACTGGTGACACTCGCGGTGACCGCCATTGTCCAGATCGCCCTGATCCATTCCGACAGCGTCACCGGCGGCGCGGCAGGAATGCCGGTCCCGCCGTTTGAGATCTTCGGACAAACGCTCTCGACCGGGACTCAACTCTACTACGTCATCATACCGGCGACGGCACTGCTGTTTCTCGCGGTGGATCACCTCAATCATTCCCATCATGGGCGCGCGCTGGCTGCGATCCGACAAAGCGAAACCGCGGCTGAACTGATGGGGCTCAACGTGCTGCGCTACAAGGCGGCGGCGTTCGGTGCGAGCGGATTTCTCGGCGCCTTCGGCGGCGGTTTGCTGGCGCCGCTAACGACCTATCTCGATCCGGCGCAGTTTGGCATCACCCAGAGCGTTTACTTTCTGGCGGTCGCGGTGGTCGGCGGCATGATGTCGCCGCTCGGTGCGGTGGTCGGCAGCATCGTCTTTGTGCTGCTTCCCGATTTTCTGCAGACCTTTCAGACCTATCTCGGTCTGGTCTTCGCCATCCTGCTGCTGGGTTTCATTGTGCTGCGTCCGGACGGCCTCGCAAGCCTGCGCGTGCCGCGCGCCATCGGCACGGTGGTGCCGTGGATTGGCGGAGGCCGGCGATGACGGAGCCACTGCTTCATGTCGATCGCGTCACCGTACGTTTCGGTGGGCTGGTGGCGCTGGATCAAGTCTCGGTCCAAGTCTTGCCGGGCAGCGTTCATGCGGTAATCGGCCCCAACGGCGCCGGCAAGAGCACGTTACTCAACGTGGTGACCGGGCTTTATGGGGCGGCGGCCGGCGATGTGAAGTTTGCCGGCAATAGTCTCGCTGGCCGCGCGCCGCACCTCATCACCCGGAACGGCATTGCCCGCACCTTCCAGAACACCGAACTGTTCGGCGAGATGACGGCGCTCGACAACGTGGTCGTCGCACTGGATCGACGCCATGCGTGCAACACGTTGAGCGCGGCGTTGCATGACCGCTGGTGGCGGCGGAGCGAAGCCGATGCGCGGCAGGAGGCGCGTGAACTGCTCGCGCTGGTCGGCCTAGCCGAAGATCAGGACAGCCTCGCCGCGGCATTGCCGTTCGGCAAGCAGCGGCGGCTGGAGATCGCCCGCGCGCTGGCGACCCGGCCCAAGCTTCTGCTGCTTGACGAACCGGCCGCCGGTTTGCGGGCCGCCGAGACCGACGCGCTCAATCGCGTTCTGCTCGATCTTCGCGCGACGCGCGGGCTGACGATTCTCGTGATCGATCATGTGATGGCGCTGGTGATGGCGATCTCGGATCGAATCAGCGTCTTGAATTTCGGGCGCAAGATCGCGGAAGGCACGCCGGACGAGGTCCGCAGGTCGCCCGAAGTGATCGAAGCCTATTTGGGAAAGAAGGCGGCGCATGCTCTCGGTGCGTGATCTTCATGCCGGCTATGGCAACAAGTCGGTGCTGCATGGCGTCAGCCTCGATGTGCCGCGCGGCGCAATTATCACCGTCCTTGGGGCCAACGGCGCCGGCAAGTCGACGCTGTTGAAAACAGTGGTGGGGCTGGTGGCGCGCGCCTCGGGCACCGTCGAACTGGACGGCGCGGCGCTTCCCTCCGGGGCGCCAAATCGCGTGCTTGAAGCAGGGATCGCCCTGGTGCCCGAGCAACGCGAACTGTTTCTCAGCTTGAGCGTTGCGGACAATCTGCGGCTTGGCAGTTATCTCCGCCGCCGCTCGGCGGACATCGCCGCCGACAGCGAACGCCTGCTCGACATCTTTCCGGGCCTGCGCGCGCGCCTTTCGCAACCGGCGCGGACCCTTTCCGGTGGCGAGCAACAGATGCTGGCGATCGCGCGGGCGCTGATGGGACGACCGAACTTCCTGTTGCTCGATGAGCCGTCGCTAGGGCTTGCGCCCCGTATCGTCGAGGAGATCTTCGCCATCATCCGCCGCATCAGCGCCGAAGGCACCGCCGTGCTGCTGGTCGAGCAGAACGCGGCGATCGCGCTTGATGTCGCGACGTCGGGCTGCGTGCTCGACCTCGGTGAGGTGACCTTGCGCGGCACGAGCGAGGAACTGCGGAATTCGCCGATCGTCAAGGCGTCATACCTGTAGTCGGTCGGATGGCGTTATCTTGCCTGCGCCATGATCGCGTGATGCGTCGGCGCCCGTTCGCCGGTGGGAAGAAGCTGCGGCACGAGGATGCGATTCGACTGGTGCAGCAGCCATCCGGTCTGCCGCAGGGCATCGACATAGGCGAGCCATTCCTCGTTGCGCCACAATTCCGTCCGTAACCGGTCGCGCTCGCCGATGCTGTCATAGGACCACATATGCACCAGATGATTGACGTCGCCGATTTCAACGGAATAGAAGCCGATCAGGCCCTTGAGAATGCGGGTTTGGACCTTCAGCCCCATCTTCTCATAAAGGTCGATATAGTCCCACACATGCGTCGGTTGAATGGTGTAGGTGCGTTCGTCGATAATCATGATCTTGCGCTCCGCTGATCGATGACAGGAAAGGTCTAGCTTCGGCTTTCAAGCGGCCGGACGGCGCCGCGCTCGATCCGATAAGCGATGTCGATAAATCCTTCGAGGTGCGTCGTGTAGGATTCCGACACGAGGATGCTGAGACCCTGAGACTTCAAGTTTCGCAAAATCTCGGAGAGCCGTTGCACCAGCACCGGCGCCAAGCCTTCGAACGGTTCGTCGAGCAACAGCAGCCGTCGTCCCGCCATCATCGCGCGGCCCAATGCGACCAGCTTTTGCTGGCCGCCGGACAAAGCCGGACACGGCCGCGCGGCGGCGGCTTGGAGTTCCGGCATGAGGCGATAGATGTTGCGCAGGCGTTCGCCGGCGTCGGCGGCGGAGATGGTCCACGCCGGCAACAGGATGTTTTCCTCGACCGTCAGTTCGGGGACAAGTTGCCGGTCGCCGGGCATATAGCCGATGCCGAGGGCGACGCGCTTGTGCGCCGGATATGAGGTCAGATCGGCGCCGTCGAAGCCGGCCGTTCCGCTGACGTCGAGTGCGCCCATCAGGCCGCGCATCAAGGTGGTCTTTCCGGCTCCGTTGGCGCCGATCAGGCCACACACGACGCCGCTTTCGACGGATAGCGTAATCTCGCGAACGATCGGAAGACGATCGATCCTGACGGTGAAGTCCGCAAGCCGTAGCGCGCTCATGAGTGAATCTCCGCGCTTTTTGAGCCGGTGATCACGCGGCGGACGTCATCGCGCATGAGTACATCCGCAGGGCGGCCGTCAGCGATCACCCTTCCATCGTAGAAGGCCAGTACGCGATGAGCGAAGGCGCGCACGATCTCCATATCGTGCTCGACGAACATGATCGTGGTTTTGCCGGCCTCGAACGCATCCATGACCTGCGTCATCAGCAATGTCCGTTCCTCCATCGATACGCCGGCGGTCGGCTCGTCGAGCAGGAGAAGGCGCGGTTTGCTGGCGCAGGCCATCGCGATGTCGAGGATTTTGCGCACGCCCTGCGCGAGCGAGCGCGCCGGTGCGTGCCGGTGATCGGCAATGCGGAAGGTGTCCAACAGCGCATCGGCTTCGCGCAGGATCGCTCCCGCCATCAAGCGGGTGCGGATCGCCGGCATCAGCCGTCCGCCGCTCTGCGCGATCGCGACCGCGGCGGCTACGTTCTCCCGCGCGGTGAGCGAAGGAAATATCTGCGCGACCTGGAATGAACGTGAGATGCCGCGCCGAACCAATTCGCGCGAGGCAACTCCGGTGACGTCATCCCCTTCGAACGTGATGCTGCCGCCGGTGGGGCGGAGGTGGCCGGTGATCATGTTGACGAATGTTGTCTTGCCTGCGCCGTTTGCGCCAATGATCCCGACAACCTCGCCAGCGTTGAATTCGCAATTGATGGCATGCGCGGCGACCACGGCGCCGAAGGTCCGCTCCAGATTGGTGACAGACAATAGCGGCTTCATGGCGATGGTTCCGGCCTTGGTTTGCGACGAAACGCCAACGAACCGATGCCGTTCGGTACGAAGATGATGGTAAAGAGCAACGCTGCGCCGAGGCAGAATTGCCATGCGTAGGGGATGATCGACATCGCCGAGGAGCGGAACAGGGCGAACAGCACGGTCCCCAGCAGCGCGCCGGTGACGGAGGTGGGGCCGGCAAGGATCGTCACGAATACGAATTCACCGGATGTCGTCCAATAGGCGAATGTCGGATCGACGTGACCGATCGACAGCGCCGTGAGACCGCCGCCGACGCCTGCGAGAGCGCCCGCGAGCGTCAGGTCGGTATGAACGAGGTTGCGGACCGAGTATCCAAGATACTCGATCCGAATTTCGTTCTCGGCGATCAGGCTGGTCAGCCGGCCGGCAATGGAATTGAGATACCAGCGGATCGCGACCGCGCAACCCAGCGTCACCAGCCAGGCAATGACGAACAGGGCGGTGGTGTAAGCCGGGCCGGACAGTGTCTGGCCGAGCATGCTGGCAGGCTTGACGTGAAGACCGTCACTGGATCCAAGCTCGGCCGCCTGCACCAGGTAGCCGTAAAGGATCATCGAAAGGGCAAGGCTCAGCATCGCGAAGAAGATTTCGCGATAGCGCGACAGCAGGATGCCAACCAGATAGGCAAGGACGCCGGATGCCACTCCGGCGCACAGGAGAAGCAGGACGACGTCGGTGACCCTGCCGTCTCGCACGATCAAGGCGACAGTATACGCGCCGGTCGCGAAGTAGAGCGCTTGACCGAATGACATCAGTCCGGCACGCCACAATACCACCAGCCCCAGCACCACGAGGGCGCTGCCGGCCGCGACAGTGGCGAGCGACAGGAGCCACGCCGGGGCTTGCCAGGCCAGCAAGGCCATGACGATGACGACCAGAACAACGGAGAAAAGCTTCGTCAACATCGCTAGATCACCCGCGCGCCGGTTCGAGTGAACAGGCCGTATGGCCTTACGATCAGGACGACAGCCATCACCAGGTAGACGATAAACACCTCGATCGACGGCAACAGATGGACGGCTGCCGCGCGGCACAGGCCGACAAGCAATGCGGCGATCAGCGTGCCTTCGATCGATCCCATGCCGCCGACCGCAACCACTGCGAAGGCGATGACAATCACCTCGACACCGATGCCGGGCGCGACCGAAATCTTCGGCGCGGTCAGCGCGCCGCCAAGCGCGCCGAGCACTGAACCGATGATGAAGGTCAGGATGAAAACGCGCGTGACATTGACGCCGAAGGCGGCGGCGGTCTCACGGCTGTAGATCACCGCGAACAGCATTCTGCCGAAACGGGTCCGGTGCAGACAGAACCATCCGGCGAGGGCCAGCGCTCCGGCAAAGCAGATCAGACCCATGTCGTAGTATGATATCACGACAGAACCGATCTGAAGGTTGCCGGCGGCCATGTAAGGTGCGTAGGCGAAAATTCCCTGGCGCCCGAAGATCATCAACAGCGCGTCCTCGATCATCAGGAATGCGGCGTAGGTCGCGAGCACGGCGATGATCTCGTTCTTGTCATACAACGTGCGCAACACGAGCCGCTCGAGCGCGAGTCCGATCACGAGGCCGGACACGATCGCGGCCAACGCCATCGCCAGATAGATTCCGGCGGGCGGAAGACCCGCGGTCGTGTAGATGCCGATGGCCGTGGCCGACGCATAGGCTCCGATGGCATAGAATGCGCCATGGGCAACGTTGAGAACCTTCATCACGCCGAAGATCAGCGTGAGCCCCACGGCAATAGTGAACAGCCATGCGGCGTAAACCAGGCCGTCGACCAGAATGAGCCCAAGCACCATGGCGCGATATCCCCTCCGTTACCGTGCGCAGGGAGAACATCGTCGCTCCCTGCGCGCGGTCAATCGGCGCTTCAGCATTTTGCTCCGGGCATTCCCTTCTCGAGCCATTCGCGCGCCGTCATCCCGTCGGGCGGATTGACGCACATGGCAGGGAAGGTCTCAAGATTGACGACGCGCGGTTTGCCGCTTGCCTTGTCAAGTTGATAGACGCCCATCACCAGATCCTGCACGCCCTGATGGCCGCCGCCGATCGCCATCCTGATCGGGCCGCTGCCCGTGGCGAATTCCAGATAGCTGAACGCCTTGGCAAGTTCATCGACGGAGGGGCGGGCATCTTTCCTGTCGCCGGCGGCTTTCTCCCATGCCGCCTTCAGGCCGAGGAGGGTTTGAAACATCTGGAACGCCGGAAAGTTTGGCTCTGCATTGAATTTCTTCTGGTAGGCGTCCCGAAACCAGCTACTCAGAGGATTGTCGAGGGCCAGCACGCCATGCGCGCCGCGTGCGCCGATGATCGTGCCGTCGGGGACATTCTTGGCCTGACGGAACAGCATCTGCTCGCCAACGGTGAGAACCAGCGGGCTGCGCTGCGGCAGGCCGCGTGCCACACTTTGCAGCACGAAGCTTTCGAGATCGCCGCCCCAGAAACTCGACTGAACGACGGTCGAGCCGCTGGACAACAGTGCCGATATTTCAGGGCCGAAATCACCGGCGAACAGTTTGGTCATCAGATTTTTGTCGACCGCGGCGTTCGGCAGCGCGACCTTCATCGCCAGCGCGAAATCGCGCCAGTTCTCCTGTCCCCATGAATAATTCTGGTTGATGCCGGAGTAGCTTTTCAGCGTCGGATATTTCTTGGTGAGATAGAGCGCGGCTGCGACGTTGTCCGACGTCGTGTGCGGCGTTGGCCTGAAGGCATATTTGAATTGGGCATTTTCAAAGAGACCTGACGACCCGCAACCGTAGAACACCGCCAGCGTTTTCAGTTCGTCGGCGATTGGCGCGACCGCAAGGCAATTCGCCGATGAGAAGTAACCGAGTACGACATCCACATTGTCGCGCTGAACGAGGTTGCGAAATTCGGTGACGACGGCGGCCGTGTTGCCGCTTTCGTCGATGATCTTCGGTTCGATTTTTGCGCCGTTGAAGCCGACCGAGTTGTATGGCGCAGGCACGGCCCCGGCATTTAACGCGTCGATGACGAGCACGGCGGCGTTGCGGCTCGGCTCGCCGACCGAACCGGCACCGGGCCCGCTCAGGAAAACCGGAATGCCGATCTTCACCGGCGCTTGCGCTGACGCGGAAGCGATGCTGGCGATGCTGATCACCCCGATGCTGTAGGCAAGTCGGGCAGGCCGGAAGAAAGACGCGGCAATGCCGCGAACGCGACGTTCAGTCAAGATCACCTCCCTGATTAGTTATTTTCCGATAATCGAAAATTTATTTCTATTTATGGAAAGCTTAGCGTTGACCCTGCAGATCGTCAAGATTGATTTGTCTTACGCGTCTGGTGAGGCTCCTTCTTTCTCAGGTTTTGGCAGTCGTCGTGGCGGTGGGTCGCCCGACTGTTACCTCGCACGCGGAGTTTGAAGCCGTGCTTTTGAAGCCACTGCGAATACTGATTGAACGTACGCTCGGTTGATGCCCTTGTATCGGGTTGGCGTCGATACTGCGAAGAACCCTCCGGTTCAGTAACGGAGGTCTGGGATGATGTTGGACGGCAAAAATGTTCGCTGCAGTTGCCGTCTGGCACGCCGGAAGCAGGAAACGCTCTGACCGGAAGGAACGCCCCTTCGTCGCACTGGACGAGCGGATGAGTCAGCCGATCGCGCATGTTCCCCTGGAAGACAAGCCTCATGCGGAAGGCCATGACCGGCCAATGCACGGCGACGCCGAAGGTATGAAGCGCGGGCCGAAGATCACCAGATTTGGCATGTGAGAGCCGGCGCATCTTCAACACCGTTTCGCGACTTAACCTGGATTGCCAGGGTCGGCAGTCAGTCGCCTCGAATCAACACAGTGGACGAGCGGGAGGTCATCCGATTGCGAAGGGTGATCGCGCCGTTTTGCGCAAGGTCGGGATGAGCAGGATGGAATCGCCGACCCGCCCAAGCCGACGTCGCTTCGCTCCGCCGGTAGGGTCGATCAGGATCTGCTTGAGTTCGCCGTTTGATACGACCACGACAAGAAATCAATGAATCCAAGCAGAGCCTCATCGCTTCATTCGCCACCGGCATTGCCAAAGACAAGGCCGCGGTCCACGCGGCGATCATACAGCCATGGTCGAATGGGCAGGTGGAGGCTCAGATTACCAAGCTCAAGCTCGTCAAATGCCAAATGTACGGCCGTGCCAAGCTCGATCTACTTCAGGCCCGGCTTATTGGTGCGCCATGACCTATGGCGATATCATCGAAATTGCGTCAGACCCGGGACTTGAGAGTGTTTCGATTTTTGCCAGAGGCGGATGCGCTATTGGATCCGACTTGGCTGCAACGCGGACGAGGTGGTGTCGCCGGTTCTTCAACCTGGCCGATCTCAATGCCGCGATCGCCGATCTGCTGGACGAACTGAATAATCGGCCGATGCGCCATATCGGCAAATCCCGCCGACAGCTGTTCGAGGAGATGTAAGGTTGCGTCTGCGAACCGACCGTACGTCCGCCATTGCTACAAGAGGTGAGTTATTTACGTTCAATTCATGAACCAAATCGCTCTTTCGCCGCTCGACTTTGTCGATCTTGTGTCGCGGCTTTTCCGAGAAGTCGACGACTTCCAACCGCCGCGTTGGCCAATCGCCTATCTGGCAGATTTGGTCAGTTGTTTTGGTGTTTGGAAGCATTTCAGGCGGAGCTCCTTCGCGGCAGGATGATGCCGAATGACGTCGCCGGAAGATGCAACGTCGCGACCGGATTGGAGAAGCCCGATGGATTTCGAACTCACCAGGGATCAGCTTGATCTTCAGCAGCGCGCGCGGACGTTCGTGGATACCGAGGTGCTGCCCCATTATCGTTCCTGGCCGATCACGGTGCCCGACTACGGTCCAGAGCTGACTACTCATCTCAAGCAGACGATGAGCGATTTTGGACTGACCAAGCTCAACGTACCGAAGTCCCACGGCGGGCAGGGGCTTGGTGCAATGGAAGACGTCATCGTCCTAACCGAATTTTCCAGGTCGCCGCGCCGGCTGCCCGGCTCGACCTTTGCTCCGTGGCCCGTGTTCTATCAGGCCAGCGAGGATATCCAGCGCAGATACCTTTTCCCGGTGCTGGACGGAAAGACGTCCTGGTCCATGTGTTTTACGGAGCCGCAGGCCGGGTCCGATCTGGCGGCGATCAAAACCTCCGCGGTGCGGAAGGGAGACAACTACGTCATCAACGGACGGAAGATGTGGAGGACCGGACACAGGGAGGCGTCTTTTACGGCCGTCGCCGCCGTCACGGATCCCGCCAAAGGCTATCGCGGCATCAGCGTCTTTCTGGTCGACAATGACACGCCGGGCTTCGAGAAGGTGCGCGACATTCCGGTGATGTCCCGACAGTGGGGCGTCGAGGAGGAGGTAAAACTGGAGAACGTCGTGGTGCCGGCCGGAAATCTTCTGGGCGGCGAGGGGAACGGCTTTGCGATCGCGCAGCATCAGTTCAATCGGTTTCGGCTGAGGCTCGGCGGCGCGGCATTGGGGATGGCGCTGCGCAGCCAGGAGCTTGCGGTCGAGTACGCAACGAACAGGGAAGTGTTCGGCGGTCGACTGAGTGACAATCAGGCGATTCAGTGGATGCTGACCGACTCCCAATACGATATCGAATCGATACGATGGAATACTTACTACGCGGCCTGGATGGTGGACCGCGGAGGCTATTCCGCCGCGAGGCTGCAAGCCTCCATGGTGAAGGGATATTGCATCGACGCCGGATTGCGCGTCATCGACCGTTCGATGCAAATCCTCGGCGGGCGCGGTCTTGCGATCGACGACTATCCGTTCAGCGATTTCTACAATCAGCTTCGCATGTGCAAGCAGATGGAAGGATCGACCGAGATCATGAAGATCGTGATGGCGCGCGAAATACTGGGCAAATAGTGCTTTGCCCGCGTGCCGCGAACGGAGCAGCGTCAGATCGTCACGACGATCTTGCCGAGCGCCCTGCGATCTGCCACGAGTTGTATGGCCTGGGCTCCCGCGTCGAGAGGAAACTCGGCGCTGATGCCGGCGGACAGCCGTCCCTCGCGATACCAATCCTGAAGCCGTTGCCGGTTGACGGCGTTTTGCGTGCCGTTCCCGAGACTGAACGTTCGCCAGTTGATGCCGAGAATATCGGCGTTCTTCAACAGCGGCATGTTGAGCGGAAGCGACGGAATCCCGGCCGTGAAACCGAGGACCAGGTAGCGGCCGCCTTCGGCGAGGCAGCGGATCGCGGCCTCGGCCAGCCATCCGCCCACCGGATCGACAATAACATTCGCGCCTTTGGAGCCGACTGCGGCCTTCATGAGCGCGACGACGTCGCGGCGGTCATCGGGCGCCATTTGCGGGTAGAGGCAGTTCCCATCCGCAGCCAGGTGCTGGGCGTAGTCGATTTTCTCCTGCGATGAGGCGGCCGCTATCACGCGCGCGTTCAGGTTTCGGGCGATCTGGATTGCGGCGCTGCCGACGCCCCCGGCGGCACCGAGCACCAGCACGGTGTCACCGGGTTCGACGTGGGCGCGATCGTGAAGCGCGTAGTAAGCGGTCTCGAATGTGAACTGCATCACTGCCGCATCGGTGAAGGGCATGTCGTCGGGGATAGCGCTACAGCGCCCGATCTCGACGGCGATGAACTCGGCCATGCCGCCGGTGCCCACGCGCGCGGCGACACGCTGGCCGACTTGAAAGCCTGACACGCCCGGCCCCAGTGCGGCCACCGTCCCCGCAATCTCGGCGCCCGGGCTGAACGGCCGGGGCATTTTGACCTGATACCGGTCGTGGATGATGAGAAAATCCGGATAGTTCACGCCGCAAGCCCTGATTGCGATCAGGATTTGTCCCGCAGCGGGAACCGGGGCGGGGACTTTCTCCAGTTGCAACGTGTCGGGTCCGCCGGACTCTCGACTGATCAATGCACGCACAGGTCGCTCCTTTTCTAGATGTCCTGACCCGAGATGGTCCCGGCCGCAATGACTGTAAGGGTCAATTATCTTGGCCGTGTGCTCCACAACCGGAGTGACGAGCTGCGTTCCATGACGTATAGGACGGAGCATGTCTGGCAGAGGCGGCAAAAGAAACACGTCGGCCGTACTTTCGCGTTCAGCCATCGATTCCGGCTATGTCGGTCTGGTTTTGAGCGGCGTGCGTGAGGCCGGCCTCGATGTCGACCGGATGCTGACTCGCGCCGGCGCAAACCCGGACGATCTCAGGAAGCCGGGCGCCAGAATGCCGCAGGATCAGTTTGCGAAACTGATCACGGTTGTCACGAAAGCGACGCGCGATGAGTTCTGGCTGCTCTGCAGCCGCCCGATCAAGCCCGGCACGTTCCGCATGATGTGTCGGCTGTTGATCCGGTGCGGGAGTCTGCGCGAAGCGATCCGGATCGGCTGCCAGTTTTATCATCTTGTTGCAGACGATTTCGTCGTCCGCCTCGCGGAGGGGCCGCGCGAAGCATCGATTTATCTGACCGACGGGATCGCTCAACCCAACCGGCAACGCATGGTCAACGGCGCGGTTCTAATGTTCGCCTACGGATTGATGTGCTGGCTCGCGGGTCGGCATCTGCCGCTTTCGACGGTCCATTACGTGTTTCCTGAAGGACCGTTCAGTTCGGAATTGGAGCCGCTTTATCGGGCTCCCATGCTCTTCGATCAGCCGCGCACCGAAATCCGGTTCGACGCCGAATTGCTTGACCTGCCGATCGTACCGGACGAAGAGCGCCTGCGCCGATTTATGGCGGTCATGCCAGACGCGCTCCTCGCCCGCTATAGGGATGACAGCAGCACGGCCGAGCGGGTCCGTTCGATCCTGCGCCGCAATCTCAAACGTTCGCCCTCGCTCGAAGACGTCGCAGCCATGCTGGCGGTTTCGCCGCAGACTTTGCGCCGCCGTCTCCTCGAGGAAGAAAAGTGTGGATTTCAGGAGCTCAAGGATCAGATCCGGCGCGACCTTGCCGTTCACCTGATCGAACGATCGACCCTGTCGCTTGAGGACGTCGGCCTGTCCCTGGGTTTTTCCGAACTCAGCACATTCCACCGCGCATTCAGACGGTGGACGGGAGTAGCGCCCGGCGAGTTTCGGGATCGGCGCGTCGCATCCGGCAAAGCCAAGGCGCATTTGGTCAAGCCGAATGGCGCGTAAGGTCATTTAACGACATCCTCGTTGGAACGATGGTTCTCGTAATGCCGGCATCGTCCGAGCATCGAGAATCAACGCATCCAAACAGGGGAAGAAATGCCGATTCTGCGCCAATGGGCCGAGCGTCACCCCGCCAAGATCGCAGCCCGAATTGCGCTCTCGGACGAAGCGATAACCTACGGCGAACTTGATCGCCGCGCTGGCGCCGTGTCCCAGCTTCTGACCGAGAAGGGGCTCGCCGCCGGGGACGGCGTCGCCATTCTGCTCGACAACGATCTCACCTATTTCGAGATCGTCTTCGGGGCGCGTCGGCATGGCGTTTACTATACGCCGGTCAGCACGCATCTGACGCCGGATGAAGCCGCGTATATCGTGCGTGACAGCGGCGCCAGGATCCTTTTCGTCGCATCGCGCTTCGCGGATGTTGTCGCGGCGCTGAAGGCGGACAATCCCAATCGCTGCGCGGTCTATGTTGTCGGCGGAGATTCGGCAGATGATTTCGACTACCTTTCGGAGCGTGATCGTTTCGACGGACTGATCGACGTAACCGACGGCCCTGTTGGCAAGGATTTCCTGTATTCATCCTGCACGACGGGCAAACCGAAGGGCATAAAGCAGCCTTTGTTCGCCAATGTCGGTCAGTCCCATGCCTCCGGCGACTGGGTGCGCGAGAACTTCCGGTTCGCGGACGATTCCGTCTATCTCTCGCCGGCGCCCCTCTATCATGGCGCACCGATACGCTTCACGCTGCGCACGCTGGACAGCGGCGGCACCGTTGTCCTGATGAAGAAGTTCGATGCCGAGCAGGCGCTTGCGGCGATCGAACAATATCGTGTGACCCACAGCCAGTGGGTCCCCACGATGTTCTTCCGTCTCCTCGCGCTTCCGGCGGAAGCGCGAGGCCGATATGACCTTTCCTCGCACCGCTGCGCTATTCATGCCGCCGCGCCCTGTCCGCCCGAGATCAAGGAGCGGATGATCGCCTGGTGGGGGCCGATCATCTGGGAATATTACGCCGGATCGGAGCGCAACGGCGCCACCTGCATTTCAACGCAGGACTGGCTGGCGCACCGTGGATCGGTCGGGCGAGCCTGCATCGGTGCAATCCATATTCTCGACGACGACAAGAACGAACTCGGCCCCGGCGAAGTCGGCGACGTTTATTTCGACGGCCCGTCCTTCGTCTATCACAACGACCCGGACAAGACCGCCAACTCGCGCAACGCGAAGGGTTGGTCGACAATCGGCGACGTCGGCTACCTCGACGAGGAAGGCTATCTCTATCTGACCGATCGCCGGTCGCACATGATCATCTCAGGCGGGGTCAACATTTATCCGGCCGAGATCGAAAATCGTCTGTCGTTGCATCCCGATGTCGCTGATGTCGCCGTCTTCGGAATTCCGAACCCTGAGTACGGCGAGGAAGTGAAAGCCGTCGTCCAACTCAGGCAACCGAACAAGGCATCGCCGCAGCTCATCGCGGAACTGATGGCGTTCTGCCGCGAGGGCCTTGCGCATTTGAAATGCCCGCGCTCGATCGACTTCGAAGCAGAGTTGCCGCGCCAGGACAGCGGCAAACTGTTCAAGCACGTGCTGAAGCGGCGCTACCTGCATTCGGCCTGATTATTGGATCATCATTGGAGAGGCGTGATGAAAGTGAATGGAATGGCGTTGGCGGTCGGTCTCGCCGCATGGATCGGCCTTGCTGCTCCGGCTTTCAGTGGTGAACATCACTACGGTCCGGGCGTGACCGATACGGAAGTCAAGATCGGCCAGACCATGCCGTATAGCGGACCGGCATCGAGTTTCGCCGCGATTGGCAAGGCCATGACCGCGTACTTCAAGAAGGTGAACACGGAGGGGGGCGTCAACGGACGCAAGATCGATCTGATTTCGCTGGACGACGGCTATAGCCCGCCGAAGGCGGTCGAACAGACACGGCGGCTCGTCGAGAGCGACGAGGTGTTCGCGATTGTTGGCACGTTCGGGTCGCCGACCAATTTTGCAATCCAGAAGTATCTGAATATCAAGAAGGTCCCGGGGCTGTTTCTCGGAACGGGCGCGAACCGCGTCTCCGATCCTGCAACCTATCCGTGGTCGATGGGATGGCAACCCAACAATCACGCCAAGGGTCTGATTTACGCAAAGTACTTGCTGAAGGAGAAGCCCGACGCAAAAATCGCAGTGCTCTACCAGAACGACGATTTCGGCCGGGATCATATCAAGGGCTTTCGTGACGGTCTCGGCGCCAAGGCCGACACAATGATTGTGAAGCAACTCAGCTATGAAGTGACGAATCCCACGATCGACTCGCAGATCCTCATTTTGCAATCGTCCGGGGCGGATGTTCTCGTCGATATCGCGACTCCCAAATTCACCGCGCAAGCCATCAAGAAGATGGCAGAGACCAAATGGAAAGCCTTGCATCTCCTCAGCGATGCATCGGGTTCGATCGCAAGCACTCTGGTGCCGGCCGGACTTGAGAATTCGAAGGGAGTCATCACCGTTGCGTTTCGGAAGGATCCGAACGATCCGATCTGGGCCAACGATTCCGGCATGAAGGACTATCTTGCGTTCATGAAGCAGTACATGCCGGATGCCAATCCCTCCGAGACTTTCTACATATTCGGGTATGCCACCGCGCAGACCTTCGTGCATGTTCTGAAAAACTGCGGCGATGAGTTGACCCGCGAAAATCTGATGAAGCAGGCGGCGAGCATCAAGGGCCTGGAATTGCCGATCCTGCTTCCCGGCATCACGCTCAACACCAGTCCGACCGATTTCACGCCGCTGAGCCAGGAACAACTGATGCAGTTCGACGGCCACAAGTGGACGTCGATCGGTGAGGTGATCGACGCCAAGAACTAGGGGAGAAAATCGTCCGGTCGCGTCGAGGTTGTACGGAGGCGACCCGTGTCGACGGTCGACCGGGACGCACCGGGAGCGGTTGAGTGACCTTCGCCGGCAACACCGGGCATCTGCGATGGATTTCTGATCGCCGGAGACATCGGTCTCCGGACGCGGGGGTCGGCTGTTGCGGCGTTCAAGGTCATCCGCAACGGCGAATGTCTTGAAACGCGACGTCTAGTCTCGATCATCGATCGATTTGGCGGGGTTGTACCCTGACGGCGGCAGTTCGCTGTCCTTGTCCATCAGCGAGATGCGCGTTTCGAGATATTCGGCGGTCTTGATGAGCGTCTCGATCTGTTGCCCTGAAAGCTCTTCGACAAGCCGCTCGTGACGGATCAGAATGTCGTCGAACATGCGATCGTGAAGCTGCCTGCCGGTCTTGCTTAACGTCACCAAAGTTCGGCGCCGCGCGCTGTCTGTAAAGCGGCGCCGAATAAAGCTCCATTAAGTTTCAGCGGCAATCCCTTGTTACAAGCAATTGAAATCGGCGTCGAGGTGGGGTCACCATCGGCGCCGATCGTGACCCCTTTCCGAACTACTTTCTCGGCTGATTTTAGTGCGTTACGGTCGATACCTGCAACGATTTGACCCCACGCCGATTTACAGTAGTCGCATGCGCCATGGCGTGGTGTTGGCCGAGTCTCCCACGTCACCTTGCCCTCGGTTCATTCCGCACTAAAGGGCTACTCGCAAAACCTGCGCAAGCATCTAATCAGTCATGCTTGGGCATGTACCAATGCCGACACAGGATGGTCGGGCGCAATGTTGTCCAGGGTGATCTCGCCGAAACGCCCGTGGAAGAGCGCTGTCGCCTCCGCCATCGTGTCCGCCAGAACGGCATTGACGTTCCTTTCGACGAGACATTCCGGATGGCGGCTGCGGTTGCCGATGGCAAAGAGGTTCGGACAGCCAAGAGCTTCGTAGACGGCCAGGAGGGTGATCTCGTGGAGCGGCCGGGTTAGCCGCCATCCCCCGCCATGCCCCTTGTCCGAGCTCACGATGCCGGCCTCGCGCAATCCTGCCATCGTGCGCCTGAACACGGCCGGATTGGTGCCCATGCTGCGCGCCAGCACTTCTGACGTAAGCGGTTCATCCATCCTGTCCATGTGCAGGAGGACGTGAAGCACGTCGGAAAGCCTGGTATCTCGATTCATTTAGGCCCTCGCTCCCCGCGTTGGCTGTCGCGATGCGGCGATTGCATTACGTATCATTCACTGCTACATGATATTAAAACTCATGTAACTAGAACTGATACATGTTGCCATAGCCCCGATCAAGGTCGGCACCATTGGTCCAAAGCGAGAGGTTCTTCAATGCAATATGACGCGATCATCATCGGCGGCAGCTTCGCCGGGCTGTCGGCGGCCCTTTATCTGGTACGGGCGCGCCGCTCAGTGTGCGTTCTCGACACGCGCAAGCCCCGCAACCGCTTCGCCGATGCCTCGCACGGCTTCTTCGCCCAGGACGGCAGCGATCCGATGGTGATGCGCGGCACCATGCGCCGGCAGGTGGCGGCCTATCCGACAGTGCGTCTCGTGGAAGAAGCTGCAACAGACGCCCACCAAGAGCGCGCTGGTTTCAGTGTCAGCCTCGCGAACGGCGATGCCGTATCCGGCACGAACCTCATCCTCGCATACGGCATCAGCGACATCCTGCCGGAACTTCCCGGGCTCGGCGAACGCTGGGGCCAGTCTGTCCTCCATTGCCCCTACTGCCACGGCTACGAATTCAGCGGGAAGCGGCTTGGCGTCCTCAACATGTCGCCGATGTCCGTCCATCAAGCCTCCCTCATCCCCGAATGGGGCCCGACAACTTTCTTCCTCAACGGCGGGACCCTCGACGCGCAGGCAACTGCCGATCTGGAGCGGCGTGGCGTTACCATCGAAAGCGCCTCCGTGGAAGGACTCATCGGCGAGGGACGGAACCTCTCCGCGATTCGACTCGCGGACGGCCACGAGCAACCGCTGGATGCGCTCTTTATCGGTCCCGCCTACCGTTTCAACAGCGATATCGGTCAACGGCTCGGCTGTGCGACGGAAGCCGGACCGCTTGGATCAATGATCACGGTCGACGAGACGAAGGCGACGAATGTTCCCGGCGTCTATGCCGCCGGAGACATCACGCGTATGGGCCACGCCGTCACCTTCGCCTGCGCTGATGGCGTCATGGCGGCGCTGGCGATCCATCGCTCGCTGGTGTTCGGATCGGGTGCATGATGCAGGACAGCAAGTCGCATTTCGCCAATCCGGCCGCTATTGAATCCTACGGAAGGGATGTTCCGCAAAGGGTGCCGGGCCTTCATGATCTCCATCGCATGACGATGCTTCTGCTTGCCGAGCAGGCGCCCGAGACGGCTCACATCCTCGTCGTCGGCGCCGGGGGTGGGATGGAAACAAAGGCGCTGGCCGAGGCGCAGCCTAGCTGGCGCTTCACCGGGGTCGATCCGTCGCACGCCATGCTGGAACTGGCACGCCAGATTGTGATGCCGTTCGCGGAACGCATCGACCTTCTGGAGAGCACGGTAGATCAGGCGCCAAGCGGTCCTTTCGACGGTGCGACCTGTCTTCTGACGCTGCATCACATCGATCAGGCTGAGCGGCTGCACACGCTACGGCAGATTCATCGTCGCCTGCGGCCGGGCGCACGTCTCGTGATCGCGGGCCACTCTGCTCCCGAGCCTGATCCGGAGCGCTGGATGACGCGCACTGCCGCCTTCGCGCTTCGCGACCGCCTAGACTGGACGATGGCAGCCGGCGCCGCCAGGACGATCGCCCAGCGCTTGCCGCTCTTGACCCCCGCCGAGGAGGAAGACTCGCTCCGCGAGGCGGGCTTCGCCGAGGTAGCTCTCTTCTACGCGGCCTTCTCGTTTCGCGGCTGGGTTGCCACTGCTACGGACCGACCCGTGGCCTGAGCGGCCAGCTGGCGGGCGGTTCATGGCTTGTGAGGAGCATTTTGAAGGAAGGATTTCCGCCGCCACGCTCGCGTCATGCGGCTATTCCTCGGTAACCGGCTGTCCGCTCATGCCGTCGGCGAGCATCCGCATAAGCCGGATCAGTTTGTCGAAGTCTTCGCGAGGCCAATCCCGGAACAGGTTCAACGCCATCTTTTCCCGCGCCACATCGACGGCGTCTGTCGCTTCCTTTCCCCGCGGCGTGATGACGGCCTCACGCACCCGCTTGTCGCCAGAGCCTGAGCGGCGTTCGACGAGTTCAAGCGCCTCGAGACGCGCAACCTGGCGGCTGACGGTCGTGTAGTCGCGCCCGACACCCTCGGCCAGTTCGACAACGCCGATCGGTCCCCGCCGCTCAATCGTGACGAGAAGAGGAAACAGCGCTCGTTCAAGCGTGAGGCCTGCCAATTCCAGCATCTGCGCGTCGCGCTCAGGGCGGTTCATAAGCATGGCGATGTCCATGAGCGAGC
>JBARXT010000223.1:0-9672 GCA_049647485.1 Xanthobacteraceae bacterium | reverse complement strand
GTGCAATTCCGGGGAAATTTTCTCCGGATGCGACACTGTGCGCGGCATGGTTAACGGCGGGTAAACGACCCGGCAAAATTTACCGACGGCCGGCAGTTTCGCCTTGGACCATCGCCCCCTGTCGCGCCCGCTCGGAACAACAGACCCGATAAATCAATGACTTACATCCGGCTTCGACTTGGCACGCGGCTCGCATGGTTAACGGCGGGATAACCTCGTGGGGAGCACGGGGCGTGTCCGGCAACGGCGTCAGTGGGGAGCAACGATGCCAAGCGTGCGTTCATTCGGAGCAGGTCGGGCCCTCGCCCATGCCATCGGCATGGCGTTGCTGGCGCTGGCGCTGGCGCTGCCCTGCGTGCCGGCCTTCGCCACCTCGCGCATCAAGGATCTCGCCAACATCGAGGGCGTGCGCCAGAACCAGCTGATCGGCTACGGCCTCGTCGTTGGCCTCAACGGCACCGGCGACACCCTCAACAACATCCCCTTCACCAAGCAGTCGCTGCAAGCGATGCTGGAGCGCATGGGCGTCAACATTCGCGGCGCGACCATCCGCACCGGCAACGTCGCCGCGGTGATGGTGACCGGCAACCTGCCCGCCTTCGGCACCCAGGGCACGCGAATGGACGTCACGGTCTCCGCGCTCGGCGACGCCAAGAGCCTGCAGGGCGGCACGCTGCTGGTGACGCCGCTGCTCGGCGCCGACGGCAACGTCTACGCCGTCGCTCAAGGCTCGCTCGCCATCGGCGGCTTTCAGGCCGAAGGCGCGGCCGCCAGCATCACGCGCGGCGTGCCGACCAACGGCCGCATCGTCAACGGCGCGATCATCGAACGCGAGATCGAGTTCACGCTGAACCGGCTGCCGAACGTGCGCCTCGCGCTGCGCAATGCCGACTTCACCACCGCCAAGCGCATCGCCGCCGCGGTAAACGATTTCCTCGGCACCAAGACCGCGGAGCCGATCGATCCTTCCACCGTACAATTGTCGATACCGAAGGAATTCAAAGGCAACATCGTCGCGCTGCTCACCGAGATCGAGCAATTGCAGGTCGAGCCCGACTCCGTCGCCAAGATCATCATCGACGAACGCTCCGGCATCATCGTGATGGGCCGCGATGTGCGCGTCGCCACGGTTGCCGTCGCACAAGGCAACCTCACCGTGTCGATTTCCGAAAGCCCGCAGGTCAGCCAGCCTAATCCGCTGTCGCGCGGCCGCACCAGAGTCACTCCGAACACCGCCATCGGCGTGCAGGAGGACGGCAAGAAACTGGCGCTGGTGAAGGACGGCGTCTCGCTGCAGCAACTGGTCGACGGGCTCAACGGCCTCGGCATCGGCCCGCGCGATCTGATCGGCATCCTGCAAGCGATCAAAGCCGCCGGCGCCATCGAAGCCGATATCGAGGTAATGTGATGAACGGCTTCGCGCCTGCCGCACACGCCAACACGCATCCGACCCGCGACATCGCATTCGAGCAGGCGCTGGCGAAGACCTCGCCGGAAGCGCAGGCCAAGGCGAAAGCGACCGCGCAGGACTTCGAGGCGATGTTCCTCAACACGATGTTCTCGCAGATGACCAGCGGCCTGAAGGGCGAGGGCCCGTTCGGCGACACGCCCGGCACCGGCGTATGGCGCGCGATGCAGACCGAGCAATATTCGCGCTCGTTCGCACAGGCCGGCGGCATCGGCATCTCCAGCGACATCTACCGCACCCTGATCCTGCAACAGGCCAACAACGTCGGCTAACCTCGAGGCATTCCATGCACCGCCAACAGCAACCGCCGGCGCCATCGGCCATCGACCCGCAACGGCTCGCGGCGGAGATGGTCGACGTCATGACCGCGCTGTTCGACGTCGTCGAACGCGAGACGGAACTGGTGCGCGCAGGCCATGTTCGCGACGCCATGGCGCTGGAAACCGACAAGTCCGCTTTGTCGCGGCGCTACGCCGGCCTCGTGTCCGCGCTCAAGGCGAACCAGCAACATCTGCGTGCTGTCGCACCCGATCTGTTGACCACGTTGCAGCGTCAGCACGAGACGTTCCGCGCGATGCTGCAAGTCAATCTCACAGTGCTGGCGACGGCGCACGCCGTCTCCGAAGGCGTGGTGCGCGGCGTCAACACCGAGGTGCAGCGCCGCAACATGCCGCAGACCTACACCGCCAGCGGACAACGCGCGGCGCCCGGCCCGCGCAACATCACGCCGATCGCGGTCAGTAGATCATTGTAGAAATTCTTCCGCTTTCACAGAAGCAAAGATCGTCATGCGCGGACTTGATCCGCGCAAAAACGCTGAGGCGAGGTGCAGAACCAACGCCGCGCATTTGAATCAAACCACCGCAATTCCCGAAGCCGTCCGTTCATCGCGTTCCCTAACGCGATGTTGAGAGACGGCGTATAGGCTTGCCTGCAGAGAGGGGTTGGGATTTGACTCACAGCACGCCTGGAGGCTGCCATGGGTATGGATTTCAACATCAAGCCGGCTGGGGTGCCGGCCGCGGTTTCGTTCGTGCAATCCGCGGGCGACGCCGCCCGCGATGCCGTTGCCACGCAACTCCCCGCCAGCCAGACGATTACGGCGGCGGATGTTTCCGCGCGCGTCCGTAACGATTCATCCGGCGCCAATGCCGGCACGTCGCATCAGACCGTGTTCGATCGCGATGCCGCGTCGATGGTCTATCAGGTCGTCGACAACCGGACGAGCATCGTGGTGCGGCAATTTCCGGACGAAGCGATGCTGCGGCGGCGCGCCTATTTCCGCGCGATGGATATGCTCAAGGACGAGCAGTTGCGCGAACCCGCCGCCGACAGGACGGCGTGAGGCGACCCGTTCGGAAAATATTGAACAGAAGGCCTTACAACACGAAAAACGTCGTCCCCGCCTGCGCGGGGACGACGCCGAGAACGTGGTAACGGCATTCGTGCCACGCAGTATAAAGCATGCCGCATCGCGCTCGGGACACCAAACTCACCCCCGCGTCATCTGCGCCTTCTCAAGCGTCGAGACACCCGTGACGGGATTGGTGACGACAGTGGCGATCTGCGCACTGTCCTGCCCGTCAGCATTTTTCCCGACCAGCATGAATTTGGAATCCCCGATCCGGAACGAACTGTCGCGGATCAGCACGTCCTGATACTTGACGGTCGCTCCGTTGACGTACTTCACCTTGGCGCGAAAACCGTTGACGTTCATGATCGAAACCTCGAACCGGCTGCCGTTGGCGTACTTGCCCTTCCAGCTTCCTTCGTACTTCTCGGCATCGACCGGCACGTATTTGGAGTTGGATGGCACCGCCCCGCCCACCGTGACGTAGTTCGACGAGATGATGTTCCAGATATCGGCCATGGCGATCCGTTCAGCGCTCAGGCGCGGCCGGACAGGCCGGCGGCGATGTTGCAGTTGATGTCGATCAGCGATTTCAGCTTCGCCGGGTCCGGATTGGTCTGCATCTCGACGGTCTGCTTCAGAACGAACACACCGATGTTCGCAATATTCTGACGGATCTCCAGCGTCTGCTCGCTGTCGTTGCTTTCCACCGCGCTCATGAAGATCGACCACAGCCGGCGATTGAACAGCAATGCCTCATGCATGCTCTTGTCCGGTCCGGTCCAGTTGGTCTGCACTTCCTGCAACTGCCGTGCTGCCTTCAGCAGCGCCTGTGCTTCGATATCGCGTGGGGATGCTGTGGTTTGCGACGTACGGGAATAGGCAGAAGCAGCGGCGTTGGACATTCACGACCTCAATGGGATTCGCTGAAAAACAAGGCAGACAGAGCCCTACTCTAGTACGTTTCGCGTTTAGATATGGTTACTAGCTGTTTTCAAGTGTGTCTTAATACGGGCACGTTCCGTTCAATTTCCATATCGCGATGCCCTCTCAAAAAAAACGGCGGGGTTGCCCCCGCCGTTTCCGTCTTGAGTGAGTTGGCTACGCTTAGCGGAGCAGCTGCAACACGCTCTGGTTCGACTGGTTGGCCAGCGCCAGCGCGGACACCGCGATCGACTGGCGGGTCGACAGCGCCTGGCTGTTGGCCGCTTCCTCGTTGGTGTCGGCCAGCGTCAGGTTGGACGCACCGGTCTGCAGCACGTTGATCAGGTTCTTGTTGAAGTCCTGACGGATCTGCACGATCGACAGGTTCGAACCGAAGGTCGAGGCCTGCGAGCGCAGCGTGCTGGAGGCGTTGTTGAGCGTGTCCAGAACCGCGTTGGTGTCGGCATTGTCCAGGAAGTTGGTGCCGGCGGTCAGCGACTTAAGGCCAAGGCCTTCCGGATCGAAAGTCACGCCCTGGATGGTCAGGGTGGACTTGCCGGTTTCGTTGAACACCAGCTTGAGCTGGTCGCCGTTCAGCAGGTTGATGCCGTTGAACGAGGAGTCCTGCGCAGTCGTCTTGATCTGATCGATCACCGCGTTGTACTGCGAGATCAGACCAGCGCGGGTGTTCTGGACGTTGGCGTCGGCAGTCGGCGTACCCTTGGTGACATCGACGGCGCCATCGGCGGCAGCGAAACCGATCGTATTGGCGTCTTCGGCAGCGGCGATCGATTGTGAAGCGTGGTCGTTAGTGGAGGTGAAGGTGAGCGTATTGTCGGCGGTCAGCGCCGCGCTCAGGCCGAGACCTGCAGCCGACAACGCCTTGTTCAGGTCGTTCACGCTCTTGACGGTCGCGGTGCCCGCATCGGCATCGTACTCGTCGGCCGTCGCGCCAATCGTGATCGCAACACTGCTGCCGTCAGCCTTGGTGAAGGTGATCACCTCGCCTTCGAGAGCGGTCTCGGTACCGGTCCCGCCCGCCAGATCGTCGGCGGTCGCCACTTCCGTGCCGGTTCCCCCGCCAACGAGCGTTGCGCTGGCTTTCGTAGTATAACCCGACGGAGCCTGCAATGCCTGGTTGGCGATCGACTTCGCGGTATCGACCAGCTTCTGGATCGAGGTGATGCCCTGGTTGGCAGCCTGCAGCACCTGCACGCCGTTGCCGATCGAGTCGAGCAGGTTGTTGATGTCGCTGGAGCGGTTGTTGAGGCCCTGCGCGGTGAAGAAGTTGGTCGGGTTGTCGAGCGCCGAGTTGACCTTGTTGCCGGTGGCAAGGCGGTTCTGCGTGGTGGAGAGCAGATCGGCGGTGGACTGGAGGGAGAGGAGGTTCTGGCGCACGGACGCCGAGAGAACGATACCTGACATTGTCATACCTTTCTGGTGTGAACGAGAGTGTGCGTATCGCCGATCTTTTCCATCGGACAACGCCAGCACACTGGAACCAAGACTCTAAAAAAACATGAACCGGCGATGTGCATTTCGATCGACCCGCAACGCGTTTTGCGCGTCCTGCCAGCCTCATCGCGCAGCCCATCGTGTCGATGCCTTTGTGAACGCTGCATATTCCCGCCATGCTCCATGACAGAGGGCGGTGCGTCTTAACGGCCCGTTAACCATGATCGGAAAGGATCGCAACGTCGGTTTGAATACGGACGCCGATGCGGTTTGCTTGCGGCGTCGCTTGCGTCACCGGCCCGCAACACAGACAGGAGAATAGACATGGCGCTGAAGGTCGAGCTTCGCCCGCACGAGCGGATCATCATCGGCGCATGCGTCATCACCAACACCGATCAGCGCGCCAAGCTGTTGATCGAGGGCGATCGGATTCCGATCCTGCGTGAAAAGGACATCCTGACGCCGGAGACCGCCGACACGCCGGCCAAGCTGATCTATCTCTCGGTGCAACTGATGTATCTCGCGCCCGATCCGATGGCGCATCACCCGACCTATTTCAGCCTGATCAAGGAACTGATCGGCGCGGCGCCGAGTTCGTGGCCGTTCATCGAAGCGATCAACAACTACATTCTCAACGGCGATCTCTATCACGCGTTGAAGGAAGCCCGGAAACTGATCGCGCACGAAGCGAAGCTGCTCGACGACGCACGGCAGATGCGGAAACAACAGGCCGAACGCAAGACGGCTTGAAGGCTTTCGGCCGAAGCATCCAACGTCGTCATGGCCGGGCTCGTCCCGGCCATCCACGTTCTTGAACCCGCATTACCTAAAGACGTGGATGCCCGGGACAAGCCCGGGCATGACGGATTGGGCATTTCCGTCAAAACGCAAATCACACCAAGCGCGCCGACGCACCTTTAGAGAAACTTCGCCAGGCTGAGTTGATACAGCATCGCGGTGGTCTGATAGGACGCCGACAGGCTGGTCTGCAGCGCGAGGATTTTCGTTGCGACTTCCTCTTGCGAAACGCCCTCGATCGAATCCAGCATCGTCTGCGTCATGGTCTTGACCTGCGCCTGACGATCCCCCGCCGCTTTCATCGCGGTCTGCGCGCCGGCGAAGTCGGCCTGAATATCCTGAATGGTCTGCACGCCCTGCTGCGGCGACATGTTGAGCGCAACACGCTGGCTCAACGCGGTGATCTGCCTGTTGGCATAAGGATCGGAGGTTGAGGTCGTCACCGCGGCATAGACCGCGATATTCTGCAACTCGACGCGGAACGCATCCTCGTTGGCGCGCGCGCCGTACTGCACCGTGATCGATTGATCGATGCGGCCCACCGCGGTGCCGCGTGCAGTATCGGTTGGGCCCTGCGCCGGCTCGCCGGTGTACCACGAGATGGTGTCGGCGGGCGTTCCGGCGACAAGGCCCGTCGCTGAATCCAGCGGCAGGCTCGAGGTGTCGACACGCATCGGCGGCGAACCGAAGAAGCTGTTGGACGCGGCAACGGCGGACGCCGCCACCAGCGAGGTGTTCGCCAGCGTCTTCACGCCGCTCTGCAACGCCGCCTGCAAATTGTCCGACGTCGTCGCGGCATCCGCGCCGATCAGGAATTCGCCGGGCTGCGGGGGCGATTTCGTCGTCGCCGTCAGCGTCACGCTTTCGTTGGTGCCGTCCGGCAGATTGAAGGTGATGGCGATCTTGTCGCCCTCGTTCGGAATGCTTCCGTTCAGATCGATGGAGATGCCGGCAGGGCTTCCGGTCGGGCCGGTCACCGTCGCGCCGGTCAGCGTCGAACTCACCGCGCTCAGCTTGAGACCGAACACCGATGGGTCCGCATCTTCCGCGAGCGTGATCGGCGACACGCCGGCGCCGGACATGTTGAGCCGCCCCATGCCGCTGGCGCCGAGATCGGCGGTCTTGCGCTCGGTAATGATCTGCGTCAGCCCGGCACGGGTGCCGTCGGTGCTGCCGTAAAGAATCTCGTCGGCGGTTGCGGTCGGCGGCGTATCGGTGGCGCGGCCGGAAAACAGATAGCGATCGCCCGAACGCGTGTTGAGCAGTTCGATGGCGTTGGCGAAAGCCGACTGCGCGGAAATCTGTCCCGCTGTCTGTCCGTTGGTGCCGAGCGCGATGGAGGAGCCGTTCGCCGCTGTCTTCACCTGAGTCCCGAGATCGATCAGCCCTTGCAGCGACAGGTTGGCGACATTGATGCGCGTGTTGAAATTGGTCGCGGTGTCGGCGTAGGCATTGAAAGCGCTGATCTGCGCACGCATGCCGACGGCGAGCCCGCGATAGACGCCCTGCCCCGCATAGGTACTGGAAATCTTGCCGGTAGCGAGCTGCTCCTGCAGATCGTCCAACTGGCTTTTCAGATTCAGGATTGAGGTGCCGATGTAGGAGGTGCGGCTGCCGACGCCATCGATTGCCATGAGATCCTCACATCGATTGCAGCAGCGCGGTGTACATGTCCTTGATCGCGGACATCACGCGCGCATTGGCGGAATAGGCATTCTGCAGCGCCAGAAGATGCGCCATCTCGTCGTCGATATTGACGCCCGACGTTGCATCCATCTTGCTCTGCAGGGTGTTGAGCACGACGCTCTGGCCGTCCGCGAGTTGCTTCGCCGCGGCCGCCGCGTTGCCTTGCGTGCTGAGAAACTGCTGCGTGTAGTTGAGCAGCGTTCCCTTGTACGGCGCGCTTGGCGTACCGACGCCGGTTTGCGGCGAGTAGTACATGCTCGCGGTGGTCAGTTGCGACAGGATGAAATCCGGCCGCGTGGTGTCGCCCGACGCCGTGGACGTGCCATACATGACCAGTTGCGCCGGGTCGGACAACAGCCCCGGATTCACGGTGATGCGCGCGGCGAGACCCGTCTGCTGCGATCCGTTGGCGCCGATCGCGCCGGTATAGGCGACGCCGCCATCGGTGAACAACGCGAACTGCGGCGCGCCGCTGTTCGGCGTCGTGACCGTCTTGGTTGTCGAGGCCGCCAGAACGTCGGACTGGTTCGCGGCGCCGTCGTCGAGCACGCGCAGCACCGAACCCAACGGGTTGGAGAATTGCAGGTTGGCGCCGCCCAGCGCGGCATTGAGCTGCGTCACCACCGAGCCGATGCCGCCGGAGAAATCGACGCCGATCACTTCGTCGTTGGGATCATTGGTGGCGGAGTTCGACAACGGCAGCAGCGACGGGTCGTCGACGCGCACGATGGACAGGTTATGCGTCTGACCGGTGACGTTATCCTTGTAGCTGACATGGATCACGTTGCCATTCTGCAGGCCGGCGAGATCGACGTCGAAGCCCGCCTGCGGCAGCACGCTGGCAGGTGCAGCCGTGCCGTCGACGGTCTGATCCGACAACGCGCTGGAGAGCGAAGCGGCCAACTGATCGAGTTGCGATTGCGCCTGCACCAAAGTTTTGTCGCGCAATTCGATGTAGCCGGCGATGGCGCCGGAGCGGATCGAATTGGTGGCGATCAGATCCATGCTGCCGCCGTGCGGGAAGTAGATGTTGAGCGTGCCGAGCGCGCTCTTGGACGAATCGGCATTCCAGAACGTATTCGGCGTCACCGTGCCCTGCGCGTCGAACGTCAGTTTCGCCGCTTCGACGCCGACCAGTTGCACGCCCGACGTGGTGAACACGGTGACCTGATTGGAATCGTTGGCCACCACCTTGATGTCCATCAGTTGAGACAACTGCGTGATGTACTGGTCGCGCTGGTCGAGCAGCGAGGCGGTGGACGCATCGGTCTGGTTGCCGCCGAGCAACTGGTTGTTGATCGCGGCGATCTGCGTCATCGCATTGTTGGCGGTCGTGACCGCGCTGGCAAGGCCATTCTCGGCGGTGTTGCGCAGCGCCTGCACGCCCTGCGACGCCTGATTGAGTTGCTGCGCGATGTTCTGCGCCGCGTTGATGACGCCGATGCGCGCCGATTGCGAATCCGGGCTGGTGGAGAGCGCCTGGATCGCGGTGGTCAACGTATTGAACGCAGCTTCCAGCGTGCCGGTGG
Organism: Xanthobacteraceae bacterium; assembly: GCA_049647485.1. GTDB lineage: Bacteria > Pseudomonadota > Alphaproteobacteria > Rhizobiales > Xanthobacteraceae > 62-47. Next base: position 461 of record JBARXT010000223.1, on the reverse strand, counting down.
AATCCGGATTGCCGTAAACGCCCTGCAGATTGGCGAGGAACGTCGAGCGAATGTTGGCGTAGGCCGCGCCCGACATCTCGGTGCGCAACTGCGCCTGCACGAAAGCATCGAGTTCGCGGTTGACGCCGGCGACCCGAACGCTGGAGCCGTAGTCCGCCGTCGTCGTCGCGGTCTGGATCAACGACTTCCTGATGTAGCCCGGCGTCTCCGCGTTGGCGACGTTGGACGACACCAGCGCCAGCGCGGCCTGATTGGCGCGCAAGCCGGACATCGCGGTGGCTAAAGCCTGACCCAAACTCATGACAAGCTATCCGTTCAAAATTCAGCGCCGTACTGTTGCGCAGGATCGATCATCACACTCTCGAAAGCCGTCACCCTGAGTTGGTCATGCGCAGCATGACCCTCGAAGGGCGACGGCCATCCTTCGAGGCTCGCGACATTCGTCGCTCGCACCTCAGGAT
>JBARXT010000222.1:0-15567 GCA_049647485.1 Xanthobacteraceae bacterium | reverse complement strand
CGGTTGAGGAGGCCGAAGCGGACCTCGCCGACGAAGCCCACTCGTTCCGGGATGCCGGCCAGCGCCGGAGCCAGCGCCGATTTCCAGGTCCGTGGCATCACCAGCGCGGTGCCGTAGCCCTCGGCGCGCAGCCGTTGGGCCAGCCGCCATTGCCGGTCCGGCGTCAGCCGCGAACGCGGCAGGTCGTGGACGATGGCCTTGCGGACGCCCGGCATGTAATCCACCAGCGGCGCGCAGAGCGGGGTGGTCAGGATGTCGATCGGCCGGTTGGGCCACCGTTGCTTCGCAACCCGGACCACGGTATGACCGCGCACGAAATCACCGATCCAGTTATACGGCACGATCAGCAGCGGCCGGGTATCCGCGGCGTCAATCGGGCCGAAAGAGGGGTCGGAATCAACGTTCATAGCTTGATCTGGTGCGACCATTGGTTGGGCCGGGGAGGTAGTGGTTAGCCGCTCCCCGCTGTCAGGTAAAGCGCTCCAGCGGCCCATTGACCCGTCAGCCGGGCCGATCCGCGTCAGCGAGGGGAACAGATGCTGCTGGTGACCGGAGGCGCCGGATTTATCGGATCGAACCTGGTCGCGGCGCTCAACGAGGCCGGGCGCACCGATGTGGTGGTCTGCGACTGGCTCGGCCATGACGGCAAATGGCGCAACCTCGCCAAGCGGCAACTCGCGGATATCGTCCCGCCGGAGCAACTGTCGGCGTGGCTGCAAGGGCGAAAGCTCGATGCGATCTTCCACCTCGGCGCGATCTCGGAAACCACCGCGACCGACGGCGATCTGGTGATCGAGACCAACTTCCGACTCTCGACCCGGCTGCTCGACTGGTGCACCGCCAACCCGACGCCGTTCATCTATGCGTCGTCAGCCGCGACCTATGGCGACGGCGAGCAGGGTTTCGTCGACGATCCGTCGCTGGTCGCGCTTCGGCAACTGCGGCCGATGAATCTCTATGGCTGGAGCAAATATCAGTTCGATCTCACGGTGGCCGAGCGGGTCGTGCGTGGCGACAGGCTGCCGCCGCAATGGGCGGGGCTGAAGTTCTTCAACGTGTTTGGCCCTAACGAGTACCACAAGGGCGCGATGATGAGCGTGCTGGCGAAGAAGTTCGCCGACATCAAGGCCGGCCGCGCGATCCAGTTGTTCAAGTCGCATCGCGACGGCATCGCCGACGGCGATCAGCGTCGCGACTTCATCTATGTCGACGACGTGGTGCGGGTGATGATGTGGCTGTTCGCTTCGCCCAAGGTGAGCGGATTGTTCAACGTCGGCACCGGCGATGCGCGCAGTTTTCGCGACTTGATGCTGGCGGCTTATGCCGCGCTGGGTGCCAAGCCGAACATCGACTACATCGACATGCCGGAAAGCATTCGCGGCAGTTATCAGTATTTCACCGAAGGCGACGTGACGCGGCTGTGCCAGGCCGGCTACAACGGCGGCTTCACCAAACTGGAGGACGCGGTCGGCACTTACGTCAGGGATTTCCTTGATCGCGCCGATCCCTTCCGCTGAGCGACGAACACCGATGCTCGATTTTGAAACGCTGTCGCAGACCCTGGCCGGAAAAACGGTGCTGTGCATCGGCGACATCATGCGCGACGAATTCGTCTACGGCGAAGTCTCGCGCATCTCGCCGGAAGCGCCGGCGCCGGTGATCGCGGTCCAGCGCAGCGAAAGCAATGTCGGCGGCGCCGGCAACGTCGCGCGCAACATCGCCGCGCTCGGCGCGCGCTGCATCTTCGTCGGGCTCGTGGGTGATGATGAAGCCGGCCGCGCACTGCAATCCGCGCTGGCCGAGGAGGCGCGGATCGAGCCGGTGCTGATTGTCGATCCGTCGCGGCCGACCACGCGCAAGGTGCGTTTCGTCTCCGAACATTTCTCCACGCATATGTTGCGCGCCGACTGGGAACTGGCCAAGCCCGCCGCGCCAGAGATCGAGCAGCGATTGCTCGATACAATTACGCCGCTGCTGGCGCGCGCCGATATCGTACTGCTGTCCGATTACGCCAAGGGTGTGCTGACGCCGCGCGTCATCCGCACCGTGATCGATGCCGCGCGTGCGCGCGGCGTTCGCGTCATCGTCGATCCGAAAAGCCTGCACTTCGAACTCTATCGCGGGGCGACGCTGTTGACGCCGAACCGCAAGGAATTTTCCGAGGCGACCCGCAGCCGCGCCGAAACCACCGCAGAGATCGCCGCATCCGCGCAGGAGGTGTTGCAGCTTGCGGAATGCGACGCGCTGCTGGTGACGCAGAGCGAGCGCGGCATGACCCTGGTGCCGCGCGATGCTGAGGCAATTCATGTGCCCGCGCATCAGGTCAAGGTGCGCGACGTTTCCGGCGCGGGCGACACCGTGGCGGCGGTGATCGCGGTGCTGCTGGCCTCCGGCGCGGATTGGGAAGTGGCGTTGCGCGCGGCCAATGCCGGCGCCGCGGTCGCGGTCGGCAAGCAGGGCACAGCGACAGTGACGCTCGACGAGTTGCGCCGCAAGCTGTTGCCGGACGCGTCGCTTGCCGCCGAGGAAAAGATCATCGCGAATCTCGAATCGCTCGACGCCCGCGTGCGCGCGTGGCGCGAGGAGGGGCTTCGCGTCGGCTTCACCAACGGCTGCTTCGACATTCTGCATCCCGGCCACGTCCGGGTGATCACGGAGGCGCGGGCGACGTGCGATCGTCTGATCGTCGGCCTCAACAGCGACGCGTCGGTGCGGCGTCTGAAGGGAACGGATCGTCCGGTGCAGAACGAGCGGGCGCGCGCCGAGGTGCTGGCGGCGCTGGAAGCGGTCGATCTAGTGGCGATCTTCGAAGAGGATACGCCGCTCAATCTGATCGCGCGCATCAAGCCGATGGTGCTGGTGAAGGGCGGCGACTACACCCGCGAGCAGGTGGTCGGCCACGAACTGGTGACGGCGCAGGGCGGCGAGGTGGTGCTGGTCAACATTCTGCCGGGTTTCAGCACGACATCGCTGGTGGCGCGTGCGCGCCAGGGCGGTGGATAGCGGGGACGCCGCGACGAATGGGATGTTTCCATTTGGTGCGACGTCTGTAATCGTTTGAATCAAAACGTGTTTATCATGGCACTTCTGCCGTTCCTGCAATTGGCGGCAGCGTGATACGAACACAACGGCGCGACGTCCCATGAGTCGCGAATAGTCAGTCGCGAACAATCGTATTTTGAGGTTATCGAGCATGAGTTTTGTGGAACCGGCTTCGCCCGTGACGGCGGATAGTGATGGTGCGCTGCGCGTCGGCGTGATCGGCGCGGGTGTCATGGGCACCAATCACGGCCGGGTTCTCGCCGGACTGCCGAATGTCGTTCTCGTCGGCATCGTCGATCCGCTCGACGAGCATCGCAAGCGTGCCGACGACCTGATCGGATGCCCGGTGTTTGCCGATCTCGACAGCCTGCTCGCCGCCGGCGTCGATGCCGTGACCATCGCCGCACCAACGCATCTGCATCACGAGATATCGCTGGCCTGCATCGCGCGCGGCATTCATGTGCTGGTGGAAAAGCCGATTGCCTCGACCGTGGAGGAAGGCCGCGCGATCGTCGCCGCGGCGCGCCGTGCCAACGTCACGCTGATGGTCGGTCATGTCGAACGTTTCAATCCGGCGGTTGCCGCCATAAAGAAAGCGATCGAAGGCGAGGATATTCTCTCCATCGCCATTACCCGCGTCGGTCCGTTTCCGCCGCGCATGTCCAATGTCGGCGTGGTGATCGATCTTGCCGTGCATGACATCGACCTGATCCGCTGGTTCACCGAGTCCGACATCGTCGATGTGCAGCCACAGCTCTCCAGCGCCGTCGCCGAGCGCGAGGACATCGCGCTTCTGCAATTCCGCACCGCATCCGGCGTGCTGGCGCATATCAACACCAACTGGCTGACGCCGTTCAAGGCGCGCAACGTCACCGTCGCCACGCGGCACAAATACGTGCAGGGCGATCTGTTGACGCGGCAGGTGACCGAGTGCTTCGGCTTCCAGCCGGATGGCAGTTATTCGATGCGGCATCTGCCAGTCGGTCACGACGAGCCGTTGCGGGCCGAACTCATCTCCTTCGTCGACGCGGTGCGCAGTGGCACCGCGCCCGCCGTCTCCGGCGAGCAGGGCGTCGCGAGCCTGGAGATCGCCACGCAGTGCCTGGCCCAGCCGGCGAATTCGGCGCATGCCGCCAAAAGTCCGCGCCGCGTCGCGGGCTGATGCTCGTGTTTCCGCGCGGACGAGGCGGGTCCGGTTTGACATAGCCGTTTTGCCCCGTCGCGCGATGCTGTAGAAGCGGCTGATGCTCAGGCGAATCTTCACCGTCGGCGGCTTTACCCTGTTGTCGCGCGTCACCGGGTTCGCGCGTGACATCATGCTTGCCGCCATTCTCGGTGCCGGGCCGATAGCGGACGCCTTTTTCGTCGCGTTGCGGCTGCCGAACCACTTCCGCGCCATCTTCGCCGAGGGTGCCTTCAACGCCGCATTCGTGCCGGCTTATGCGCATGTCGGTGGCAGCGGCGGACCGAATGCCGCGCGCCTGTTCGCCAACCGCATCTTCACGCTGCTGCTCGCTTCGCAGATTATTCTGCTCGCGGTCGCCTGGCTGTTCATGCCGCAGGTGATCGCGCTGCTGGCGCCGGGCTTCGTGCACGATCCGGTGCGCGGCGAGCTGGCTGTGTCGCTGACGCGGATTACCTTTCCCTACCTGCTGCTGATCACGCTGGTGACGCTGTATGGCGGAATGCTGAATGTCGCACAGCGTTTCGCCAGCGCCGCCGCGGCCCCGATCTTCCTCAACCTGTCGATGGTTGCGACGCTGGCGTTGGCGGCCTTCTTTCCCAATGCCGGTTATGCCGCGGCGTGGGGCGTGCTGATCTCCGGTTTCCTGCAATATTTTCTGCTGGCGGGCGATGCCGCGCGGCAGGGGTTGTTGCCGCGCCTGACGCGGCCGACGCTCGACGCCGACGTGCGCGGCTTCTTTCGTGCGCTCGGCCCTGCCACCGTCGGCTCGATGGGCACGCAACTGGCGATGTTCGCCGATACCATCATCGCGACGTTTCTTGCCGCCGGTGCGTTGTCGGCGCTGTATTATGCCGATCGCCTCAATCAACTGCCGATCGGCGTCATCGGCATCGCCATCGGCACCGTGCTGCTGCCGGAGATGTCGCGGCGGCTGACGGCCGGCGACCAGCCGGGGGCGATGGCGGCGCAGCGCCGCGCTTTCGAGTTCACGCTGTTGTTCGCCGTGCCGTTCGTCGCGGCGTTCCTCACCGTGCCGGATATCATCATGCGGGCGATGTTCGCGCGCGGTGCATTTTCGGCGGCGGACGCGGCGGCGGCGGGTGCAACGCTTGCTGCCTATGCGGTCGGGTTGCTGCCATTCGTCCTGATCCGCAGTGCGGTCGCGACCTTCTATGCGCGCAAGGACACCGCGACGCCGGTGAAAGCCTCGCTGACGGGCATTGCCGTCAATCTTCTGCTCAAGGTGGCGTTGATGGGATCGCTGGCGCAGGTCGGTCTGGCGCTTGCCACCGCGATCGGAGCCTGGGTCAATCTGCTGCTGGTGCTCGGCTTCGCGATTCGCGCGGGCTATCTCGAATTCGACCGCCGCTTCGGCTTGTCGCTCATGAAGTTCGCCGTCGCGGGAATCGTGCTTGCCGCCGCATTCTGGCTGACAGTGCGTATGGCAGGCGGATACCTTGCGCAATTGAACGCTTTTCGTGACGAAACCATGCTGCTCGTCTTGATAGTCACGGGAGCCATCGTTTACGGCGTCATGGTTCTGGCGCTATTTGGTCGTAGCGGGTTGCGCGCCCTGATCCGGTCCTGACGCGAATTTGAAGTTGCCAGCGCGGCCCTGCAATGTAGATTGAATCTAAATTGCAATGGGAGCAACCATGGTCAGCACAGCCCCGGTCAAATTTGGCGTCGGTCAAAGCGCGCGCCGCAAGGAAGACGATGCGCTGGTGCGCGGCCGTGGCCGCTATACCGACGACCATGCCCCATCGCCAGCGATGCACGCGCTGATGCTGCGTTCGCCCCATGCCCATGCCAAATTCAGGATCGACGCCACGCAGGCCCGCGCGCTGCCCGGCGTCGCGCTGATCCTGACCGCCGACGACACCAAGGATCTCGGCGGTCTGCCATGCCTGTTCAACTTGCCGGACAATCCGTTCACAGCGCCGCCTTATCCGATCCTTGCCGACGGCGAGGTGCGCCACGTCGGCGATGCGATCGCCTTCGTGGTGGCGGACACCCTCGCGCATGCGCGCGACGCTATCGAAGCCATCGCGGTGGAGTGGACGCCGTTACCGGCCGTGGTCGGTGCCGCCAACGCGGTGAAGAAGGGCGCGCCGCCGGTGTGGCCGCAGTTTCCTGACAACGTGCTGTTCGATGTCGGTATCGGCGACAAGGCGGCGACGGAAGCAGCCTTCGCCAAGGCCGACGCGGTCGCGGAGATTTCCATCGTCAATCCGCGCATCGTCACCAACTACATGGAGACGCGCGCGGCGGTCTGCGAATACGACGTCAAGCGCGATCATCTGACCTTGACCATCGGCAGCCAGGGCAGTCATCGCCTGCGCGATATCCTGTGCCAGAACATCCTGCATATGCCGGTGGAAAACATGCGGGTGATCTGCCCGGATGTCGGCGGCGGCTTCGGCACCAAACTGTTTCCCTATCGCGAATACGCGCTGATCGCGGTGGCCTCGCGCAAGCTGAAGAAGAGCGTGCGCTGGACCGCCGAGCGCGCCGACCACTTCATGGGCGACTCGCAGGGCCGCGACAACGTCACCACCGCGCGCATGGCGCTGCGCAAGGATGGCAAGTTTCTCGGCATGGACGTCGACCTGATCGGCGACATGGGCGGCTATCTGTCGACGTTCGGCCCCTACATCCCGCACGGCGGCGCCGGCATGCTGCCGGGGCTCTACGACATTCAGGCGTTCCACTGTCGCCTCCGCACGGTGTTCACCAACACCGTGCCGGTCGATGCCTATCGTGGCGCGGGGCGGCCGGAAGCCGCTTACGTCGTCGAACGCCTCGTCGATGCTGCCGCGCGAAAACTCGGCATGACGCCGGATGCGATCCGTCTGAAGAACTTCATCGCGCCGCGCGCGCTGCCTTACAAGACCGCGACCGGCAAGGTCTACGACTCCGGCGACTTTGCTGCGCATATGAAGCGCGCGATGGAGATCGGAGACTGGAAGGGATTTTCCAAGCGCGCCAAGGCGGCGAAGAAGCAGGGGCTGGTGCGCGGCATCGGGCTCGCGAGCTACGTCGAGGTCTGCGGCACCATGGGCGAGGAAACCGCCAACGTGCAGCTCGATCCAAACGGCGACGTGACGGTGCGGATCGGTTCGCAGTCGAGCGGGCAGGGTCACCAGACCGCCTATGCGCAATTGGTCAGCGAACAGTTCGGCCTGCCGCTGGAGCGCGTGCACGTGCTTCAGGGTGATACCGATCAGATCGCGACGGGCCTCGGCACCGGCGGTTCGAGCGCGATTCCCTCCGGCGGCGTCAGCGTCGAGCGCGCGACGCGCGGCCTCGGCGCCAAGCTGAAGGAGATCGCGGCGGAGGCACTCGAAGCCGGCGCGACCGATCTTGAAATCGACGCGGGCGTCATTCGCGTGGCCGGCACCGACCGCACGATCTCGTTTGCCGATCTGGCGAAACGTCCGGGGGGCGATCCCGCGAAGATGAACGTCAGCGAGAAATTTGCCGCCGCCGACGGCACCTTCCCCAACGGAACCCATCTGGTGGAGGTCGAGATCGATCCGTCCACCGGCGTCACGCGGCTGGTGAATTATGTCGTGGTCGATGATTTCGGCGCGACGCTCAATCCGCTGATGCTGGCGGGACAGGTGCATGGCGGCACCATGCAGGGCATCGGCCAGGCGCTGATGGAGCGCGCGGTCTATGACGCCGATGACGGGCAACTCGTCACCGGCACCTTCATGGACTATGCCATGCCGCGCGCCAGCGACGGCACGCCGATCACCTTCGAGACCCATAACGTGCCGTGCGTCACCAATCCGCTCGGCGTGAAGGGCGCGGGCGAGGCGGGCGCGATCGGCTCCTGTCCTGCGGTGGTCAACGCCATCGTCGATGCGCTGTGGCGCGAATACGGCGTCGATCACATCGACATGCCGGCGACGCCGGAGCGCGTCTGGGTCGCCATCCGCGAGGGGCAGCGCAGTGAGGCCGCGGAATAGATCGGCCGCCGCGGGGTTGTTCACCACGTCCGGTCGCCGGTCGGCGCATCTTTCGGATCACAACACGTCGTCATCGGAAACAGGCCGCCGCTGTCACGGCGGTTCAGCCAGGGAAAGAGTGAGCCAATGAAGCGTATGTTCGTGACGGTCGCGGCGGTGCTGCTCGGAATAGGTGCGGTGTATGCGCAGCAGGACGTCGTTAATCAGCGCCAGACCTCGATGAAGGAAAACGGCAAGAGCCTCGGCGGCGTTCTCGGCGCCATGGCGAAGGGTGAGAAGCCCTACGATCAGGCGGCGGTCGACGCGGCGATCGCCAATCTCGCCGCAAACGCCAAGACGATGGCCACGCTGTTCCCGGAGAACACCAAGGGGCTGAAGGCGGATGGCAAGTACAGCGCGTCGCCGAAAATCTGGGAGAACCGGGCCGATTTCGAGTCCCATGTCGCGAGCTATACCAAGGCCGTCAACGAAGTTTCGGCCGCCGGCATCAAGAACCTCGATGCGTTGAAGGCGGCAGTGCCGACGCTCGGCAAGCAATGCTCCGGCTGCCATGAAACCTATCGGCTGAAGGAAGGTTAGGCTTAGCTAAGCGGGAGGCCGTCACCCTGAGGTGCTGTCGCGCAGCGGCAGCCTCGAAGGGCGACGGCGATCCTTCGAGGCGCGCAAGCTGCGCGCACCTCAGGATGACGCCGTCGCGCACGCTATCTTGTTGTGCTCTCGCCTCGCATCAACTCCGCGCGGGCCAAGTCAACTGTGCGGGATCGTTTTTCGAGCTTCGCTTCCGATGTCGTCGGACGCGAGACTCTCACCATAAGAAGGCGCGACGGAACGCATGATGCGACGACTTTCGATTTTTGCCGCCATCGTTGTCGTCGCGGGCTTTGCCGTCTATTGGTGGCTGACGATGCCGATTGTTGTTGCCGCGAGCGCGTTGCCGACGCACACGCCGGACCTCGCCAACGGCAAGACGGCTTTCAACATCGGCGGTTGTGCATCGTGTCACGCGGTGCCGAACCAGCCGGATCGCACGCGGCTCGGCGGCGGGTTGCCGCTGACTACGCCGTTCGGCACATTCCATGTGCCCAACATCTCGCCCGATCCGAAAGACGGCATCGGCGGCTGGAGCGAAGCGCAGTTCGTCACCGCGGTTATCGAGGGCGTGTCGCCGCAGGGCGTGCATTATTTCCCGGCGTTTCCCTACGCGTCCTATCATCGCGCGAAGATGACCGACATTCGTGACATGTTCGCTTACATCAAGACGTTGCCGGTGGTTTCGGGAGCAGCCCCCGCGCATGACATCGCATTTCCGTTCAGCATCCGGCGCAATGTCGGCATCTGGAAACTGTTGTTCATGGAGCGGCAGCCATTCGCGGCGGTCGCCGGGCAATCGCCGCAGTGGAATCGCGGCGCCTATCTCGTCAATACGCTCGGCCATTGCGCCGAGTGCCACAGCCCGCGCAACGCGCTCGGCGGTATCGTCGCGGCGCAGCGCTTCGCCGGCGGGCCGAACCCGGAAGGCAAAGGCTGGGTGCCGAATATCACGCAGAAGAATCTCGACGACTGGAGCGAGAAGGATATCTCTTACTTTCTTGAGAGCGGCTTGCTGCCTGATGGCGATTCCGCGGGCGGTTCGATGGCGAGCGTGATCAAGAATACCTCGCAACTCAGCGCCGAGGATCGCACCGCGATGGCGGTGTATCTCAAGTCGTTGCCGCCGGTCGATGGCCCGGCACGTCCGAAGTCGCGTTGACGCGCCGGGCTTGCAGTCGTTGCTTTATTTCGTCACCTGGCCGCGAATTTCGCCGCCCGGATGCGCCTTGGTGTGAATGTTGACGTAGTACTTGCCGGCCAGCAGGTCCACGGCTTGCGTGTCTGTCAGCGTGGCGCTGCCCTCGATCGGGCTGGTGTCGGCCTTGGCGAACGGAACGGCGACGCCGGCGTTCTTACCGGGATCGGCGGGGCCGTGGAAATGGCCGGCGGTGGCGGGGCCGGTGAGGCCGGCATAGGTCACCTTCCAGTTCAGCTTCTTGCTGGCGGTGTCGAAGGTGACGGCCGCGGTGCCGCTGCCCTTGCTGTCGTTGGCGGGGACCTGGGACGCGGCGTTCAGCGTTGCTTTCAGGGCGACGGTTTCGGCAAGGGCCGGCGCCGTGGTCATGCAAGCGCCGAGCGCCATGGCGGCGAAGGTCATTTTCAAGACGGTCATGATGGATCACTCCCTGGGCAAATCGATGCGGGTTGCAGGGATTCGAACAACCCGGAGACCGAATTATTCCCGGTCGAGTCCTGTTTTCCCGCAACCCGTGCGACAAGGATATTGCCCCGCGCCGGAGTGACGGCAACGCGCGGGCCAAGAGTCCGTTTCAATCAGAGGGGATATGCCGCCCGGATTGCCGAGGTGGGCTATTTGGCGCCGAACGCCTTGAAGGTGATGATGGTCCGGGTATCCTGAATGCCCGGAATGATCTGGACCTTCTCGTTGACGAAATGGCCGATGTCGGTCTCGTTCTCGACGTAGAACTTCACCAGCAGATCGAAATCGCCCGCCGTCGAATAGATCTCCGAGGCGATCTCGGCTTCGGCCAGCGCATTGGCGACAGTGTAGGACTGGCCGAGCTTGCACTTGATCTGCACGAAGAAGGGAACCATCGCAATTGTCTCCGAACGGCGCTCTTTGTTTGAGCATGATCTTGTCCGAAAACCGGCTTCCACTTTTCGGGATCATGCTCGTCCGCTCACTAAAGCCGGAAATACCGTGCCGATGCAAGGCGTCACCCGTGCTGCGTCGTTGCCGGGCTTGACCCGGCAAACCATCTGTCCTCAGAAGATGGGTGCCCCGCTCGGGGCCATGCATGATGTTTGTGAGATGCGATAGATGACCATTCCGATTGCGCTGACCATCGCCGGTTCGGATTCAGGGGGCGGGGCCGGTATTCAGGCCGACCTCAAGACGTTTTCCGCCTGCGGCGTCTACGGCGCGTCGGTGATCACCGCGCTGACCGCCCAGAACACCCGCGGCGTCAGCGGCATCCATGAGGTGCCGGCGGCGTTCGTCACCGCGCAGATCGACGCGGTGTTCAGCGATCTCGACGTCAAGGCGGTGAAGATCGGCATGGTGTCGCAGCGGGAGGTGATCGAAGCCATCGTCGCCGGGCTCGTGCGCTGGTCGCCGCGCCATGTGGTGGTCGACCCGGTGATGGTCGCGACCTCGGGCGACCGGTTGCTGGTCCCGGATGCCGTCGATGCCTTGCGGCGGCTGCTCATTCCGCGCGCCTCGATCATCACGCCGAACCTGCTGGAGGCGGCGGCGCTGCTCGATGACGCGGTGGCGACATCCGAACCCGGCATCGCGAAACAGGGCGAACGCCTGCTCGCGTTGGGCTGCGAGACGGTGCTGATCAAGGGCGGCCATGGCGACGGCCCCGAGAGCACCGACTATCTGTTTCGCAGCGACGGCGTGGTGCAGCTCGCCGCGCCGCGTATTGCCACGCGCAACACCCATGGCACCGGCTGTACGTTGTCGTCGGCCATCGCTGCCGGCCTTGCCAAGGGTTTCGAGCTTGAGAAAGCCGTGCGCGACGCCAAGGCTTACATCAGTGCCGCGATTGCCGCCGCTGATCGTCTGCAAGTGGGGCACGGTCACGGCCCGGTGCATCACTTCCACGCCTTCGAACGCAAGTAGCTGATGGACTGATTACGGAGTCGCTGCCGTCGCATCGCTGTCGCACAGCGATGCTATCCGGAATCCGTGTCGTAACCGCACGATTCGACGGTAGCCAGCGATGACATCCCGCGATCTCGAAACCTCGACCGTTCAATCCGCCTACGCTCGCTGGGCGCCGATCTACGACGCCGTGTGTGGACCGATCATGGTCAATGGCCGCCGCGCGGCTGCGATGGCCGCGCGCAGGCATGGCGGCCGCATTCTCGAGGTCGGCGTCGGCACCGGGCTCTCGTTCGACGATTACGATGCCTCGACCGAAATCACCGGCATCGACGTCAGCGCACCGATGCTGGCCAAGGCGCGCGCGAAGATGGCGAGCGGACGTTATCCTCACGTCAAGGCCGTACACCTGATGGACGCGCACGCGCTGGATTTCGCCGACGCGACGTTCGATTGCGTGGTGGCGCAATTCGTCATCACGCTGGTCGAAAACCCGGAGCAGGTGTTGTCCGAATGCCATCGCGTGGTGAAGCCGGGCGGCCGCATCATTCTGGTCAATCATCTTTATTCCGAAGTCGGCGTCGCGGCGGCGATCGAGCGCTGGGCTGCGCAGCGCACCCGCGGGTTGGGATTGCGTCCGGAGTTTCCGTTCGCGCGCTTGCAGGCATGGGCGCAGGCCAACAAGGACGCCATCCTGATCGAGCGCCGCAAGGTGGCGCCGTTCGGCTTCTATACGCTGGTCAGCTTCGAACGCAGTCCGTCGTTGACGGAGCGCGTCATCGGGCTGTCATGAAACCGGGCTAACGGCTCGCTCATGGGACGTGATGCGATGCGTGAAGGACAGACGGAGCGGCATTTCCGCACCTTGTTCATTTCCGATGTGCATCTGGGCGCGCGGGGATCGCAGGCAGACCGGTTGCTTGACTTCCTCCGCGTCCACGATGCTGAAACCATTTATCTGGTGGGCGATATCGTCGACGGCTGGGCGTTGAAGTCGCACTGGCACTGGCCACAGTCGCACAATGATTTCGTGCAGAAGATGTTGCGCAAGGTGCGCAAGGGCGCGCGCGTCGTCTACGTTCCGGGCAATCACGACGAATTCCTGCGCTCCTATTACGGCACGCATTTCGGCGGCGTCGAGGTGGTGGAAACTGCCATCCACGAGGGTGCGGACGGGCGGCGTTATCTGGTGATCCACGGCGATATCTTCGATCTCGTCGTGCAGAACGCGCGCTGGCTCGCGCATCTCGGCGACAAGGCTTACGACCTTGCGATTCAATTGAACCGTCTGGTCAATGCCTGCCGCCGTTGGCTCGGCGTGCCGTATTGGTCGCTGTCGCAATGGGCGAAGCTGAAGGTGAAGAACGCCGTCAACTACATCGGCGCGTTCGAGCAGACGCTGGCCGCCGAAGCCAAACGATCCGGCGCCGATGGCGTGATCTGCGGCCACATTCACTACGCGACCATTCGCGACGAGCACGGCATCCGCTACATGAACTGCGGCGACTGGGTGGAAAGCTGCACAGCGCTGGCCGAGCACGAGGACGGTCGCTTCGAGATCATCACCTGGACCGAGCCGGCGCGGCGCGCCGTTCCCGCGCCGCCGGTTGCCGTGCGCGCCGCCTGATGCGCATCCTGATCGCGACCGACGCTTGGCATCCGCAGATCAACGGCGTGGTTCGTACCCTGATGACGATGGCGGAGGCGGCGCGGGAAAGCGGTGCCGATATTCGCTTTCTCACGCCGGAGCCGTTTCGCACTGTCGCGTTGCCCGGCTATGAGGGGCTGCGGGTTGCGCTGCCGTCGCCGGCCAAGGTGGCGCGGCTGATCGAGGACTTGCAGCCGGACAACATTCACATCGCCACCGAAGGACCGCTCGGGATCATGGTGCGGCGTTATTGCCGCAAGCGCGGCGTGCCGTTCACCACGAGTTTTCACACACGCTTTCCGGACTACATCTCGGCGCGCCTGCCTGTTCCGGAATCATGGGTCTGGGCGGCGTTGCGGCGATTTCACCGGTCGAGCGGTGCGGTGATGGCGGCGACGCCGGCGTTGGCCGACGAATTGCGTGGGCGCGGATTTTCCAACGTCGTGCTGTGGCCGCGCGGCGTCGATACGCACCTGTTTCATCCGCGCGTAGCCGACCTCGGCCTGCCGCGTCCGGTGTTTCTGTCGGTCGGGCGTGTCGCGGTTGAAAAGAATCTCGAAGCCTTCCTGTCGCTCGATCTGCCCGGCAGCAAGGTGGTGGTCGGCGATGGCCCCGCGCGCGCCAGCTTGCAGCGGAAATATCCGGACGTGGTTTTTCTCGGTGCGATGACCGGCGAGGTGCTGGCCCGCGCCTATGCCGCCGCCGACGTCTTCGTGTTCCCGAGCCGCACCGATACCTACGGATTGGTCCTGCTTGAGGCTTTGGCGAGCGGCGTGTCGGTCGCGGCCTTTCCCGCGCCCGGGCCGCGCGATGTGATCGGCGCCGCGCCCGTCGGTGTCCTCGATGCGGACCTGCGACGAGCCTGTCTGGAGGCGCTGAAAATCCCGACCCAGAGCTGTCTCGCTTTTGCGGAAAGCTGTAGCTGGGCGAATTCTGCAGAAGCTTTCCTCGGGAATATTGCAAGCGTGCGTCATGACGACGATCCGCGAACCGCCATGACGCCGGCCCATGTGGTGCCTGATCCGCATTTGTAGCTCTTGCCGGTGCGTCGCGACCCGCGTACCACGTCGGCATGGATCACTCGCCGCCGCTCGCCGTCACATCCGCCGATATCGATGCCGCCGCGCGCGTGCTGGCGCCCCATGCGGTGCGGACGCCGCTGTTGTCCTCGCCCGCCATCGACGCCATGACGGGCGCACGGGTGCTGTTCAAGCTGGAAGTCCTGCAGCGAACCGGATCGTTCAAGTTCCGTGGCGCCTTCAACAAGATGTCCGCGATTCCCGAAGCCGCGCGCGCGGGCGGGGTGGTGGCGTTTTCCTCCGGCAATCATGCGCAGGGTGTCGCGGCCGCCGCGCAACTGCTCGAGATGCGCGCCACCATCGTGATGCCGGCGGATGCGCCGCTCGCCAAGCGCGAACGCACCAAGGCGTATGGCGCGGAGGTGGTGCTGTACGATCGGCTTCGCGAGGATCGCGAAGCCATCGCGCGCGGGCTTGCGACCGAACATGGCGCGACGCTGGTGCCGCCTTATGACGATCCGCAGATCATTGCCGGGCAGGGCACCGTCGGCCGCGAGATCGCCGAGGATTTGCATGCGTTCGGCGTCGCGCCGGATCTCGTTGTCGCACCGGCATCCGGTGGCGGGCTGATGGCCGGCATCGCGGTCGCTGTCAAGGCGCGCTATCCGCAGGCTTCGGTGATGACGGCGGAGCCGGCGGGCTTCGACGATCACGCCAAGTCGTTGCGCGCGGGACAGCGCGAGGCGCATGACGGCAAAAGCCACACCATCTGCGATGCGCTGATGGCGCCGATCCCCGGCGAGGTGACATTCGCGATCAACCGCGCGCTGGGCGTGCAGGGTGTCGTTGCCTCCGACGACGAGGTCGGCGTGGCGGTCGGTACGGCGTTTCGCGAATTGAAGCTGGCGGTGGAGCCAGGCGGCGCGGTGGCGCTGGCCGCTTTGCTGGCGGGCCGGATGGATGCGCGCGGCAAGACCGTGGTGATCGTGCTGTCGGGCGGCAACGTCGATGCCGATCTGTTCGCGCGGCTGATCGGC
>JBARXT010000221.1:0-3013 GCA_049647485.1 Xanthobacteraceae bacterium | reverse complement strand
TGGCGGCGATCGTCTTCGCCGCGGTGCTCGACGGCGTCGATGGCCGCGTGGCGAGGCTGATCAAGGGGCAGTCGCGGTTCGGCGCCGAACTCGACAGTCTGGCCGATTTCGTCAATTTCGGCGTTGCGCCCGGTCTTATCCTTTACTTCTGGCAACTCCACGACCTGAACAATGTCGGATGGATCGCCGCGATGATTTTCGCAATCAGCGGCGGTTTGCGGCTGGCGCGCTTCAACGCCGCGATCGACGAGCCGAGCAAGTATCCGTTCGCAGCGAATTTCTTCACCGGCGTGCCGGCACCGGCCGGCGCGCTGACGGTGCTGCTGCCGGTCTATCTCGGCTTTCTCGGTGTGCCGATGCCGCCGGCCACGCTGACGGCGTTTTACACGGTGCTGATCGCGTTCCTGATGGTGTCGCGGCTTCCGGTGTTTTCCGGCAAGGCGGCGCGCTGGCGCGTGCCGCCGGAGATGGTGCTGCCGGCCTTCGTCGCGGCCGTGCTGTTTGTCGCGCTCTTGATCGCATATCCGTGGCAAATTCTGTCGGTCGGTTCGGTGGTCTATCTGCTGAGTTTACCGTTGGGGTGGAAGTCCTATCGCGATCAGCAACGCGACTTCATCAGCCGCTCCGAGGTGGCGACGACCGAAGCCGGAACGCCATCGTCAACTGAAGGTTTTCCGCCGGCGGATATCCATTCGAGCCACAGTGACCGGCCGACGCACTTGAATTGATACGGGGCGCGTTTGTCGCCAGAACAAGACGGAGAAGAAGACGTGACCGATCACGCAAAGAAACCGTTGGCATCAGAAGTTCTCGCCGCGCTGGCCAGGTACGACACCCCGACCATTTGCAATGCCATGGAAGTGGTGGCGCCGGAGCGGCGCCTGATCGGCTTCACCACGCGGCCGCTGGTCTGTCCGTTTCCGGATTTGCCGCCGATTGTCGGTTACGCACGCACCGCGACCATTCGCGCGACCGCGGCGTCCAGCCTGCGGCCGGCCGAACAGCAGGCGCAACGGCTCGCCTATTACGAATATGTCGGGACAGGCGAGGGGCCGCGCATCAGTGTCATCCAGGACATCGACGGCGCGGAGGCCGGATACGGCGCGTTCTGGGGCGAGGTCAACAGCGCGATACACAAGGCGCTGGGCTGCCTGGGTGTTATCACCGATGGCTCGATTCGGGATATTCCGCAGTGGGCTCCCGGCTTTCAGGCACTGGCTGGCTCTATCGGTCCATCCCATGCGCATGTCCATGTCGCCGGGTTTGGCGATGAAATCCGCGTGGCCGGCATGACGGTGCGCTCCGACGATCTGATCCATGCCGACCAGCACGGCGCGGTAGTTATCCCGTACGATGTCGCGGCAAAACTGCCGGAGGCGGCCGAACTTTGCGGTCGGCGCGAGGAGCCGATTTTGGCCATCGCGCGAAGTGAGAACTTCACGCTGGACAAGCTGCGCGACGCGCTCAAGCGGTCATCCGAAATCCACTAGTCGAGACGCACGCGCTGCACGGCTGTGACATGGTTAGCGTCACGTTAACGACGCACGCGCTTGTTTGGCGGGCGTTTTTCGCTGTCGCACAAGTTGCGAAGGGGAGCCGACGCAACAACCACGCCGTGGCCGGTTCCAAATGCGCTTAACCTTTACGCGTCTTTAATCGCGCACCCCTAGGGTCTCCCTCGGCTCAGAAAGAGTCGCGCCGCCGCAAGGGCGGTGTGTTGCGTGCGTCGGAGTTCTCCATGGATATCACCACTGGCGTTGGCCTGATTTTCGGCACCATCGTCATTACGCTGATGATCTTCATGGGTGGCGATCTGCACATGTTCATCAGTGAACATGCGATGATCATCATTTTCGGCGGCTCGATCGCGGCGACCCTGATCCGCTTTCCACTCAGCGCCATTCTCCACGGCCTGCCGCTCGGCGCCAGATTCGCCTTCACCATGAGCCGGCTGTCGGCCCGCGATCTCGTTGACGAACTGGCGAGCATTGCCGAGGTCGCTCGCAAGCAGGGGCCGGTGGGGCTGGAAAAGATCGAGGCCGCCGATCCGTTTCTCGCCAAGGGAATTCGTTACGTCGCAGACGGTTACGATCTTGAGTTCATCCGCGACAATCTCGAGCGTGACCGCGATAACTTCCTGATGCACCTCGACGAAGGCGGCAAGATCTATCGCGCCATCGGCGATTGCGCGCCGGCCTTCGGCATGATCGGCACGCTGATCGGCATGGTGCAGATGTTCGCCAACATGACCGACCCTTCGAAACTCGGCCCGTTCATGGCGACGGCGCTGCTCGCGACGCTGTACGGCGCGCTGGTCGCCAACCTGTTCTGTCTGCCGATCGCCGACAAGCTGCATGGCAAGTTGCTGGACGAGGAAACCAACCGCACCTTGATCATCGACGGCATCCTGATGATCCGCGATTCCAAGAGCCCGACCCTGGTGCGCGAAATGCTGCTGGCTTACTTGCCGGAGAAGCATCGCCACGAGGACGACGAAACCGTTCCGGCCTGACGCGAACCGGGAAGCTGAGCGAACGTCATGGCCAAGAAAAAACGCGGCGATGCTCACGGTGGAGGTCACGGCTGGTTCGTCACCTTCGCCGACCTGATGGGCCTGATGATGAGCTTCTTCGTGATGCTCGTCGCGTTCTCCAATCAGGACCAGCAGAAGCTCAAGATCGTCGCCGGCTCGATGCGCGATGCATTCGGCGTTCAGACGGAATCGCGCTTTTCCGGCATGATCGAGTCCGACGGGTTGCCGACGCGCCCGAAGCTCAAGAACGTCGATCACATCTCGCCGGAGGAAGCGTCCAACACGCCGACGCCTGATGAGCAGGAGCGCAGCAAGACGCAGGGTGCGCACCTCAAGACCGATCGCGAATTCGCGTTGGCGTCGGCGTCGCTGCGCCAGGCGTTGCAGGACATGCCGGAACTGACGGAAATCTCCAAGCATGTGATGTTCGAGGAGACGAAGCAGGGGCTCAATCTCGAGATCGTCGATCAGGACGGCCGT
>JBARXT010000220.1:0-16215 GCA_049647485.1 Xanthobacteraceae bacterium | reverse complement strand
CGCAACTGCTGGCGGATGGCGAGGCGGCGGAGAACGAGGCGCTGGCGCAATCCGCCGCGCCGCGGGGGCTGGTGCGGCTCGCGGTGCCGATGACATTCGGCGTCAAAGTACTGGCGCCGCTGCTGCCCGACTTTCTGGCGCACTATCCGGACGTGGCGGTGGACATGCATCTGAGCGACGCCATGGTCGATCTGATCGGCGAGGGGTTCGATATCGGCGTGCGCATCGCCAGCCTGCCGGATTCGTCGCTGGTGGCGCGGCGGTTGTGCGCGATGCCGCGCCACACCGTGGCCGCGCCGAGCTATCTCGAACGCCACGGCCGCCCGACGCATCCGATGCATCTGGCGCAGCATCGCTGCTTCGCCTACGCCTATCTCTCGACACCGAACGTCTGGCGCTTCACCAATGCCGCCGGCGAGGAGGCCACGGTGCGGCCATCGGGGCAGTTGCGCGTCAATAATGGCGAGGCGGTGCTGCCGGCGCTGATTGCCGGTCTCGGCATCGCCGACCTGCCGGACTTCATCGTTGGCGACGCCATCGCGGCGGGGCAGGTCGAGGTGATCCTGAAAGACTGGAAACAGATCGAGGGCGCGGTGCATCTGGTGATGCCGCCGGGCGGCCCGCGGCCGGCGCGCGTCGAGGCGCTGATCGAATTCCTCGCCGATCGTCTCGCTCGCGCGCGACACCGATAGAATACGCGTGCGGGTTTCAAGCGCCGCAACGTTCGGCCTATATTGCAGATGATGATTTGCAGCATTCGGGGACCATCGTTCGTATGACACAGACTGTCGATTTCAACGCGCGGCTGTGCGTCCGCGGTAAGGTAATGTCATGAGTCTCGACGCGATGTTCGACAAGGCAGCGGCTAGCGCCGCGCCGGTCGCTTCCATCACCATCCGCCGCCCCGACGACTGGCATGTGCATCTGCGCGACGGCGCGATGCTCAAGGCCGTGCTGCCGTTCACCGCCGCGCAATTCGCGCGCGGCATCATCATGCCGAACCTGGTGCCGCCGGTGACGAGCGTGGCGATGGCCAGCGCGTATCGTGAACGCATTCTCGCGGCGCGTCCGCAGGGCTCCGATTTCCAGCCGCTGATGACGTGCTATCTCACCGATGCCACCGCGCCCGACGAAATCGAACGCGGCCACACCGAGGGCGTGTGGGTCGCGGCGAAACTCTACCCCGCGGGCGCCACCACCAACGCGCATCACGGCGTCACCGATATCCCGGCGTTGGCGCCGGTGCTGGAGCGGATGGAAAAGATCGGCATGCCGGTGTTGATCCATGGCGAATCCACCGATCCCGCAATCGACATCTTCGATCGCGAAGCGGCGTTCATGGAGCACAGCCTGTTGCCGCTGCTCAAGCGCCATCCCGGCCTCAAGGTGGTGATCGAGCACGCCACCACGGCGGAGACGCTGGATATCGTCCGCGCCCACGCCACGCGCGCCGCTGCGACGATCACGCCGCATCATCTCGTCATCAACCGCACCTCGATCTTTCAGGGTGGATTGCAGCCGCATCTGTACTGCCTGCCGGTGGCGAAGCGCGAGCGGCATCGGCTGGCGCTGCGCAAGGCGGCGACGTCCGGTGAGAGCTGTTTCTTCATCGGCACCGACACCGCGCCGCATCTGCGCACGCGCAAGGAAGCCGAGTGCTGTTCGGCCGGCATCTTCGGCGGCGCGACCGCATTGCAGACCTACGTGCAGGTGTTCGACGAGGAGAACGCGCTGGATCGTTTTGAGACATTTGCCTCGCTCAACGGCGCGCGTTTCTATGGCATGGAGCCGAACAGCGGCACGATTACGCTGGAACGGCGCGAAAGCCGCGTGATGCCCGCCGTCGCAGTGGACGACAGCGAGGTCGTGGTCTTTCAGGGAGGCGTCACGCTGCCGTGGTCGCTGGTGACCACTTGATTTCACCATGGGATGAAAATCGGACACGCGGTTGTCCGTGATTCCGTTCGTCGGCGCGAGGACGATTGACTTGACCTGACGAAGAATTAGCATTTTGTTGGTGCCCCCGTTTGGACATGCCGCTGAACGGCGGTATGCAGCTATCGGCATTGAAGTTGTGTTCGGGACGCGCGCGGCGTGGGACTGACACATCGGGGGGATGATCGTGTCGGAAGAAGACCAGGCTAATTTGCGCGCGTCGGCGCTGCGGTTTCACGAATTTCCCAAACCGGGCAAGATCGAGCTGACGCCGACCAAGCCGCTCTCCAACACGCGCGATCTGTCGCTGGCCTATTCGCCGGGCGTTGCAGCACCGTGCGAGGAGATCGCCGCCGACCCGGAGCAGGCCTATCGCTACACCGCGAAGGGCAATCTCGTCGCCGTTATCTCCAACGGTACCGCGGTGCTCGGGCTCGGCAACATCGGCGCTGCGGCGGCCAAGCCGGTGATGGAAGGCAAGGCGGTTCTGTTCAAGAAATTCGCCGGCATCGACGGCATCGACATCGAGATCGCGGAAAACGATCCGGCCAAGCTGATTGAAATCATCGCGCCGCTGGAGCCAAGCTTCGGCGGTATCAATCTGGAAGATATCAAAGCTCCGGATTGTTTCCTGGTCGAGGAAACGCTGCGTGAGCGCATGAAGATTCCGGTCTTCCACGACGATCAGCACGGTACCGCGATCATCGTCGCAGCCGCCGTGCTCAATGCGTTGCAACTGGTCGGCAAGGACATCGGCGGCGTCAAGATCTGCACTTCAGGCGCGGGCGCTGCGGCCATCGCCTGCATGGACATGCTGATCGCGGTCGGCGCCAAGCGCGAGAACATCTTCATCGCCGACAGCAAGGGCCTCGTCACCACCAAGCGCGGCAACTCGGTCGATCGCTGGCGCGGCGCGTTCGCGCAGGAGACGGATGCCACCGAACTGGCGGACGTGATGGCCGGCGCGGACATCTATGTCGGCCTGTCGCAGGCGGGTGCGCTGAAACCTGAAATGATCCGCGACATGGCGGCCAATCCGGTGATTCTGGCGCTGTCCAATCCGGTGCCGGAGATCATGCCGGAAATCGCCATCGCGGCGCGGCCCGACGCGCTGATCTGCACCGGGCGCTCCGACTATCCGAACCAGGTCAACAACGTCCTGTGCTTCCCCTTCATCTTCCGCGGCGCGCTGGATTCCGGCGCCACCGTGATCAACGAGGACATGAAGCGCGCTGCCGCCTATGCCATCGCGCAACTGGCGCATGAGCCGGCGATGGACGTCACCGCGAGCGGCGCGCCGGCGACCTTCGGGCGTGACTATCTGATTCCGTCGCCGTTCGATCAGCGCCTGATTCTGCGCATCGCGCCGGCGGTGGCGCAGGCGGCGATGAGCAGCGGGGTGGCGCGCCGGCCGATCGCCGACATGGCGGCCTATCAGGACAGCCTCAAGCGCTTCGTGTTCCGCTCCGGTCTGGTGATGAAGCCGATGATCGAGCAGACACTGAACAAGAACATCCGCGTCGCCTTCGCCGATGGCGAGGACGAGCGGGTGCTGCGCGCCGCGCACGTGCTGATCGTCGAATCGATCGCGCGCCCGATCCTGATCGGGCGGCCGACGGTGATCGAGCAACGCTTCGAACGGCTGGGGTTGCCGCTGCGCACCGGCGATATCGAGATCATCAACCCGGAGGACGATCCGCGCTATCGTGACTATGTCGCGCTCTATCATTCCTTGCAGGAGCGCAACGGCGTCACGCTGGACGGCGCGCGCGCCATCGTGCGCACCAACACAACGGCCATCGGCGCGCTGGCGGTGCGACGCGGCGAAGCCGACGCGCTGCTGTGCGGGCTGGAAGGCGATTTCCCGCGCCACGCGCAGGAGGTGCAATCGATCCTGGGCCTGGCCGATGGCGTCTCGCATCTGTCGACGCTGTCGGTGTTGATCATGCCGCGCGGCACGTTCTTCCTCGCGGACACTTACGTCAACGCCGACCCCGACGCCGACGAACTGGTGAAGATCACCTTGCAGGCGCGCGATCACATGAGCCGCTTCGCCATCAAGGCGAAGGTGGCGCTGCTCAGCCACTCGGCGTTCGGCTCACGCGACGCCGCTTCCGCCGCCAAGATGCGCGAGGTCTATCGCAAGCTGAAGGCGATTGCGCCCGATCTGCTGGTCGAAGGCGAGATGCCCGGCGATCTCGCCGTCAACGAAACGCTGCGCAAGGATTATATTTCCAATCCGGCGTTCTCGGGCGAAGCCAATCTCCTGATCTTCCCCAATCTGGAAGCGGCCAACCTGTCGCTGACCCTGCTCGCGGAAATCAACAATGGCCTTCCCATCGGCCCCATCCTGATGGGCACCGGCAAGGCCGCACACGTGCTGGCGCCGACCGTCACCAGTCGCGGCATCATCAACATGGCGGCGATCGCGGCTGCTGAGGCGGTGAAGGGCTGAGGCGGGCGTGAGATGTTTTGAACCGACGGCGATCCTTCGAAGGCGATGCAAGTGCATCGCCACCTCAGGATGACGCCGTCGCGTTGTCGGTGCTGGATTGCTTCGTCTGATGAAAGCGAGTTCGCCCCCTCACGCCCAGGGGCGCGCTTCGTGGGCCTTCGCCTCGTAGCTGGTGATCGACGACTTCTTCTCCATCGTCAGGCCGATGTCGTCGAGGCCGTTGATCAGGCAGTGCTTGCGGAAGGCGTCGATCTCGAACTTCACCTTGCCGCCGTCGGGACCGCGGATTTCCTGATTGGCGAGGTCGACCGTCAAGGTCGAATTGGCGCCGCGCTCGGCGTCGTCGAACAGCTTGTCGAGGTCTTCCTGCGACACGCGGATCGGCAGGATGCCGTTCTTGAAGCAGTTGTTGTAGAAGATGTCGCCGAACGAGGTCGAGATCACGCAGCGGATGCCGAAGTCGAGCAGCGCCCAGGGCGCGTGCTCGCGGCTTGAACCGCAGCCGAAATTGTCGCCCGCCACCAGGATCTTGGCATTCTTGTAGGCCGGCTTGTTGAGCACGAAATCCGGGTTGTCGCTGCCGTCGTCGTTATAGCGCTGTTCGGAGAACAGGCCCTTGCCGAGACCGGTGCGCTTGATGGTCTTGAGGTACTGCTTCGGAATGATCATGTCGGTATCGACATTGATGATCTTCAGCGGCGCCGCGACGCCTTCCAGCGTGGTGAATTTGTCCATGACCGTTCCCGAGGTTCCAGAAATGCGCCCAGCGGACGCAAAGTCGAGGCGTTTTTAGCCAAATACGGCGGCCTGTCCAAGGCCCATTTGCGCAAGGCTCGTACCCGAGGCTAATCCGCGACGTTCGCCTCGATCGTCTCCATGTCATCGTCGGACAGGCCGAGATGATGGCCGATTTCGTGGACCAGGACGTGGCGGACGATGAATCCCAGCGTTTCGTCGTGCCCGGCCCAGTAATCGAGGATCGGGCGGCGGTAGAGCCAGATCATATTGGGCAGCGGCGCAATGTCCTCGTTGCTGCGGAATGGCATCCCGACGCCCTGAAACAGGCCGAGAATGTCGAATTCGCTTTCTGCGCCGAGTTCGTCCAACACGTCGTCGGTGGCGAAGTCGTCGACGCGAATGACGACGCCGGCGCAGAGGTCACGAAATGCCCGCGGCAGCGTCGCAAGCTGGTCGTGCGCCATGGCTTCCAGTTCGGCAAGGGAGGGGGCCTTCGCCGATATCCATCCGGCTGCGTCCTGCAGCGGCTCGTTGCGCTCAGTGGGGTCTGGCATGGCCAAGCTCCGGAATGTTGCAGCCAAAGCTGGCCTTGGCTCACCCTAGCAAATATAAGATACAGATGTCCTCGCAGGGATCGAATGCGACCGATAGGACAGGGCAGAAGCGGCGGGGCGCTATGAAGCAGATCGGCAGGATGATCTTAGGGGTAGCATTGGCTGCGGCCTTGTACGTCGCTTGTGGCGTTGAAGGCGCCGTCGCGGCCGAGGGACAGGCCCTGCTTCGGACCGGTTCGATCCACACGACGTCACATCTGCGCGCCACCGATCTGTCGGCGCAGCGCCGCAGCCATCGTCGGCCGCCGACCCGCATCCGGGTGCATCCGCGCTATCAACCCGACGATGTCTATCCGCGCTACAATCCCGGCCCCAATGCGGTGCGCGATTGCACCGCCACTTATGTCCAGGAATTCCGGCCGAGCGGCACCGTCATCGTGCCGCGCATGCACTGCTTCTGGCGGCGCGGCTGATTCTGCCTCCAAGGCTGATATTCGCGGATTGGGCACCCTTCCGTCCAGATGGAACAAATCGAGTTGCAGGATGTTCGTATGGGCGACGTCCGGGCGCTGATCGAACGATGGGCGGAATGTCGCAGGGCTATTCATTTTGCGTTCACGTCTTGAATCCTAGCCTGCATTTCGACATCGGCCGGATACCGGCGCTGGTCGTTCACATGACACCTGAGGGAGAACATTGATGCTCATCAGAAAACTTTTCGGCCTGCTCGCTGTTGGCGGCCTGCTCGTCGTCGCGGCTCCCACACCGCAAGCGCAAGCTGCGTCTCCGCTGACTCCGGGCATCACGACCGCGATTCAGCAAGGCTCCGCTGGCGTTGTGACCGATGTCCAGTATCGGCGTCATCATCGCCGCTATCATCGCCATCACCGTCATCACTACGCGCCGCGTGTCTACGTGCCGCGCGTGTATGTCCCGCATCGCCACCGCCATCACCACCGTCATTATCGCCGCTGGTGATCGGCTGGCACGGCTAACAGGAAACAGGCTCGCTTCGGCGGGCCTGTTTTTGTGCGTAAAACTGACCGGCCGAATGGCCTCGGCGTGAATCTGACCTTAATACAATTTAAAGTTGCTCTCGGTAGATTGATGCCGCAGATATTCGTAGTTCGACGTTGCTCTGATTTCCGACCTTTCCTTGAGTTTTTGTTGAATCGTTTTTTGCTGCATTTTCAGGAGTTCCTGCCATGGCGTGGGAAAACCGCAAGACTCCGCGCGTGAGTTTTGAGAATGGCGTCGCGGTTCAGATGATGGCGATCGACGGCACATGGCGTCGCGACTGCACCATGCGCGATGCTTCGGACGGCGGCGCCAAGCTGAACGTCAATGGCTCACTCGAGGGCCTTGAACTGAAGGAATTCTTCCTTCTGCTCTCATCGACAGGGCTGGTGTATCGCCGCTGCCGTCTGGTGCGATTGCAGGGCGACGAAATCGGCGTGGAATTCATCAAGCCGGTTGGGGGAAAATCGAAGAGCGGCGGCTCCGGAAAGACCTCGAACGAGGTTTGATCCGCCGCGCTCCAGATGATCGTTCCTGAGGATGCCCGCGCCGGACATCGGATTCCGGGTGGCGTCGTACCTGCAATCGCGACATGATGCCGATGATTTCCTGAATCTCGCACGAGCGCCGGAGAAGCCGCGCCGTTCACGT
The DNA here is from genome assembly GCA_049647485.1 of Xanthobacteraceae bacterium. Classification (GTDB taxonomy): domain Bacteria; phylum Pseudomonadota; class Alphaproteobacteria; order Rhizobiales; family Xanthobacteraceae; genus 62-47. Next base: position 8,865 of record JBARXT010000220.1, on the reverse strand, counting down.
GGAATTGGAAGTCTAAGGCAGGACGTCGCCCATGACCGCTCATCCCTTTGCTATGTTCGATACCATGATCGGCGCTTGCGGCGTCGTCTGGAGCGCGCATGGAATCGTCGGCGTGCAACTGCCGATGTCGAGCGCGGAGAAGACCCGGCTGCGCCTGCAGCAACGCTATGGCGACCTTGTCGAAACCGCGCCGCCGGCGGACGTGCAGCACGCCATCGACGGCATGATCGAACTGCTTGACGGCAAGTCGAACGATCTCGCGGATATTGCGCTGGATTTGTCGGAGGTGCCCGCGTTTCATCGTCAGGTCTATGCGATCGCGCGCACCATCGCGCCGGGCAAGACGCTGAGCTACGGTGATATCGCCAAACGCCTCGGCGGTGTCGAACTGTCGCGCGACGTCGGCCAGGCGCTCGGCCACAATCCGTGCCCCATCGTGGTGCCGTGCCATCGCGTGCTGGCGGCCGGCGGCAAGCCGGGCGGTTTCTCCGCCAACGGCGGCGTCGCCACCAAGCTGAAGATGCTGGAGATCGAAGGCGCTTACGTCAATCACACGCCATCGCTGTTCGATTAGAGCATGATCCCGAAAAGTGGGAGCCGTTTTTGGGAAAGATCATGCTCAAATAAAGACAAGCGGCGACTCTGATTCAACCCAGTTGGATCAGAGTCTGAAGCGCGTTACGCGGTCGGCGGCACCGAGATCTTCACCGACGGCCGCTTCAGCATGGTCTTGTTGAAGGCCGCGAGTTTCGGGAACGCCTTGCGCCAGTCGCGATCGGGGAAGCGGAAGTCGGCGTAGCCAAGCGCGCAAACGAGCGCGATCTGGGTGATGTCGAGCGGGCGCGCCAGAACGTCGGGCGAAGCGTTGAAGCGCGCGAAACCCTGCCAGGCGCGATCCCATTGATCGTCGTCCCACACGTCCCACGCTTTGCTCTTGGGGCGCAGCAGCCGCTCGTAGCGGCACAGCAACATGGCGTCGAGAACGCCTTGCAGCAACGAATGCTCGGTCTTGACCTTCCAGCGCTCAAGGCCGCTCACCGGCATCAGCTTGCCGCCGCCCGCGAGGTCGTCGAGATACTCGCAAATGACGAGCGAGTCCGCGATGGTGGTGCCGTCGTCGAGAATGAGCACCGGCAGCTTGCGCAGCGGATTGACGTCGTGGGCATATTGCTCATTCGGCGTACCGGGAGCCACCGCGGTAGGCACCAGTTCGATGCGGTCGATCAGCCCGAGTTCGATGGCGCAGATTCGAACCTTGCGGGCGAACGGCGACGCCGGAGAAAATGTCAGCTTCATCTGAAACGCCCTTGGCGTAAAAACCGGAAATCAGGACGGGCTTGTGGAGTCGCGCGACGCATCCCCGCGCAACTCCGTTGTTCGCGATCAGGCCGCGACGACCTTCTGCCGCTGCTCGCCGAGCTTGGCGATGCCGAGCGTCATGACGTCGCCGACGTTGAGGAATTGCGGCTGCGGCTTCATGCCCATGCCGACGCCGGGCGGCGTGCCGGTGGTGATGACGTCGCCGGGCATCAGCGTCATCATGCCCGAGAGATAGGAGACGATCTGCGCGACGTTGAAGATCATGGTCGCGGTCGAGCCGGTCTGGCGGCGCTGGCCGTTGACGTCGAGCCACATGTCGAGCTTCTGCACGTCGCCGACTTCATCGGCGGTCACCAGCCACGGGCCGAGCGGCCCGAAGGTGTCGTGCGACTTGCCCTTGGTCCAGTTACCGCCGCGTTCGATTTGGAAGTTGCGTTCGGAGACGTCGTTGCACACCGCGTAGCCGGCGACGTGCTTCAGCGCATCGGCTTCGCTGATGTACTTGGCACGGGTGCCGATCACCAGCGCCAGTTCGACTTCCCAGTCGAGCTTGGTCGATCCGCGCGGCTTCTCGACATCGTCATTGGCGCCGCACAGCGCGTTGTTACCCTTCATGAACACCACCGGCTCGCCCGGGATCGGCTGGCCGGATTCGGCGGCGTGGTCGGCGAAGTTGAGGCCGATGGCGATGAACTTCGGGCTGCCTCCGACCGGCGATCCAAGCCTTGGCGAGCCGCTGACGGCGGGGAGCTTCGCAGCATCGAGCGCGGCCAGTTTCGCCAGCCCGGCCGGCGAGAAGGCCTCCCCGGCGAGATCGCCGATCTGCCCCGAGAGGTCGCGCAATTGGCCGGAAGCATCGATCAGGCCCGGCTTTTCGCTACCGATGGCGCCATATCTCACAAGTTTCATCGTGGTCTCCCTGCGGTCTTGTTGGTGGGTTGTCTTGGAGGTATCTCTTGGAACAACGCGCGGCTGAATTCAACCGCGCTGGGAATGGCCGAAGCCGGACGACGCTAAACCTCAAGACGGAAAGCATCGCCGTCGCGTTTGATGCGGCCGGGATTGTAATGCCCGCCGATCACCAGTGTCGGCGTATCGGCGAAGCGCGAAAACAATTCGCGGCGCGAGACGGTGGACTGGACCGGATCGGAATCGGCGGTTGACGACCAGTCGAGATGCGCCATCTGGCACGGATGATGCGCGACGTCGCCGGTGAGCAGCGCTTCCTCGCCGTCGGAGCGGATCAGGATGCTCATGTGGCCGGGGCTGTGGCCCGGCGTCGAGATCAGCGAAACCTCGTCGGACAGTTTTGCATCGCTGGCGACCAGATCGGCCCGCCCGGCATCGACGATGGGCTTCACCGAGTCGTCGAACACCGCGCGATGTTCGGGGCTGTCGCTGTGCGCGGCCCAATAGTCGTGCTCCGTCTTGCCGAACACATAGCGCGCCTTCGGGAAGGTCGGCACCCATTGGCCGTCCTTGAGCCTTGTATTCCAGCCGACGTGATCGACGTGCAGATGCGTGCACAGCACCATGTCGATCGAATCCGGCGGATAGCCCGCGGCCGTCATCGTCTCGAGAAATGGCGTGTTGAGGTTATTCCAGGTCGGCACGCCGCGACCCTGCTTGTCGTTGCCGATGCAGGTGTCCACCACGATGCGCTGAGACGGCGTCTCCACCACCAGCGAATGCACGCTCAAGCGCAACCGTCCTTCGTCATTCGCGAAGTGCGGCACCAGCCAGGGCATCTGCTGAATCTTGTCCGGTGTGGCCTGCGGCAAGATGAACCGGGTGTGCCCCACCGTCTCCATTTCGACGATTTTGGTGATTTTGACCCGGCCGACAGTCCAACTCATCCGGCATTCCTCCGTTTCGTATCTTTGTTCAAGGATGAAACTTTCGTGCGATCCGCGCAATGGATCGTCTCGCGGGCGGTGGCGTTGTCCTGTCGGGCCGCAACAGGAGCGAGCGATGCCGGAACTGACCATTTCCGCCGAGCAGGTCGGCTATCTTATCGAGAAAGCGCGCGAATTTCACGCCAAGGACGAGGCGACCGATGTGGAATCTGGCTCCAACGCCAGCGACGACCGCATGATCGATGTGCTGGAGGATCATGGCGGCGATCCGGTGGTGCGTGAGATATCCGGCTTCATCAACGCCATGAGCGTCGACGAGCAGGTCGATCTGGTGGCGCTGATGTGGCTTGGCCGCGGCGACGGCTCCATCGAGGAGTGGGATGCCCTGCGGGCGGAAGCTGCACGCAATCATAATAATCGCACCGCCCGCTATCTGCTTGGCGAGCCATTGCTGAGCGACTTTCTCGCCGAGGGACTGACTGAGTTCGGCCTGACGTGGAACGACGAGCGAACCACGCCGGCCGGATAGGGTGCTGCTTACATCGTGCCGGGGAAGGCGCCGCCGTCGAGCAACAGGTTCTGCCCGGTGATGAAGCCGGATTTGGCGCCGCACAGGAACGCGCAGGCGAGGCCAAACTCCTCGGCATCACCAAAGCGGCCGGCGGGATTCTCGCTGGCGCGCTGCTTCATGATCTCCTCGGTGGAAATGCCGGCGGCCTTGGCCTGGCCTGCCGAGACATTGCGGATGCGGTCGGTGTCGAACGGCCCCGGCAGCAGGTTGTTGATGGTGACGTTGTGGCGCACTGTCTTGCGCGACAGGCCGGCGATGAAACCGGTGAGGCCGCTGCGTGCGCCGTTCGAGAGCGCCAGCACGTCGATCGGCGCCTTCACGGCGGCCGAGGTGATGTTGACGATGCGGCCGAACTTGCGCGCGATCATGCCGTCCACCGTCGCCTTGATCAGTTCGATCGGCGTCAGCATGTTGGCGTCCAGCGCCTTGATCCAGTCGTCGCGCGTGAAGGTGCGGAAATCGCCGGGCGGAGGCCCGCCGGCGTTGTTCACCAGAATGTCGGGGTCGGGACAGGCCTTCAGCGCGGCGGCGCGACCCTCCGGCGTGGTGATGTCGCCGGCGACCTCGTTCACCTCGATGCCCGGATAAGCCTTGCGGATGTCGGCGGCGGTCTTGGCCAGTGCTTCCGCGCCGCGCGCGGTGAGGGTGAGGTTGACACCCTCGGCGGCCAGCGCCACGGCGCAGCCGCGCCCCAGGCCCTTGCTGGATGCGCACACCAGTGCGCGACGGCCCTTGATTCCCAGATCCACGGTTTCCCTCCCGGTTTCTTGATGGTTTTCGATGACGGGCCGGACCTTAGCCAAAGCATGGCGGCGTGATAACCCGCCACGGTGTGCTTAATTGCATATCTGCCCTTGCCCCGTGGCGGTGCGCTACAGCCCGTACTGGCGCTTGAGCCGCGCAATGAGGGCGGTGGCTTCCGGCGGCAGCGACTTGATGCCCATCTCGCCGGCTCGCGACAGCAGTGGACGCAACGAGGATTCGCTGAGAAACTTCGGCTGCCGATTGGCCGGAATCAGTTGATCGAAGATCAGCACCAGCGTGACCGCGACCAGCCCGAGACGTACCGCGCCCAACGCCGCGCCGGCCAGCCGGTCCAGCAAGCCGATGTCGGCGCCGGTGACTTCGTCCAGCGTCAGGCGCAATAGCTTGCCGAGGACGATGCCCGCCAACAGAAACACCCCGAACAGCAGGAACGGGCTTTGCAGTATCTGCAAGTCGCTGCCGGGCTCCGCCTTCGGTCCGAACGAGGCGGTGACCCATGCCGCGATCGGCATTGCGATCAGATAGCCGACGATGGTCGCGGCGCTGCGCAACAGGCCGGCATTGAAGCCGGTGACCACGGCGATCAGCAATCCGGCATAGATGACGATATCGAAGCTGTTCATTGTGAAAAGTGCTCACGCAATTTCAGCGCCGTTCTGCCATCGCGGAGATGATGAATTCGTTTTCGTCATGGCCGGAATAAATCCGGCCATGACGGACTGCAACGAGTGGCGTCTCATTCTGCTGGTTGTTGTCTGCGGTGTGAATTGCTGGATCACCAACTACGCCCACATCTCGGCCTTGATCATGTCGGCGGCTTTCTCGCCGATCATGATGGTCGGCGCGTTGGTGTTGCCGCCGATCAGGGTCGGCATGATCGAGGCATCGACGATGCGCAGGCCGTCGAGGCCGTGGACTTTCAGCGTCGGGTCCACCACCGCCATCGGGTCATCCACGCCCATCTTGCAGGTGCCGACCGGGTGATACACAGTGTCGACGCGCTGGCGCAGCACCTCGCGGATCGCTTCGTCGCTCTCGATTCCCGTGGTGAACACGTCGGAGGTCTGGATTGCCTTCAGCGCCGGCGCGTCGAGCAGTCGTTTGGTCACCTTGAAGCCGGCCACCATGGCGTCGAGGTCCGCCTCGTCGCCGAAGAAGTTCGGATCGATCGCCGGCGCGCGCATCGGATCGGCATCGTTCAACCAGACGCTGCCGCGGCTTTTCGGCCGCAGCAGGCAGACGTGGCAGGAGAAGCCGATGCGATTCCACGCCGGCTTGCGGCCGTGATCGTCGATCATGCCGGTGCAGAAATGAAGCTGCAGGTCCGGCACCTCGAGATCAGGACGCGTTTTCAGGAAGCCGCCGCATTCGGCGACGTTCGAGGTCATCGGGCCGCGCCGCTCGCGGCGATACTGCATGATGCCCTTGAGAATGCGCTTGAGGCCGGGAAGCGACAGCCCTGCGAAGTGCGGCGCGCCAGAGGTGAAGCCGAACACGAAGTCCGGATGATCCTGCAAGTTCTGTCCGACGCCGGGCAGATGATGCGTGGACGCGATGCCGAGTTTTGCAAGCGCCGCCGCGTCGCCGACGCCGGACAGCATCAACAGTTGCGGCGTCTGGAACGCGCCGAGGCTGAGGATCACCTCGCGGCGTGCGCGGATATCGAACGTCTCCTTGCCGCGCCGGTATCTCACGCCCACCGCGCGTTTGCCGTCGAAGATGATGCTGGTGGCGTGCGCGCCGGTTTCGACCTTGAGGTTCGGCCGGTTGGTCATGAACGGATGGATGTAGCCGCGCGCGGCGCTCCAGCGTTCGCCGTTCTTCTGTGTGGCCTGATAGATGCCGAGGCCTTCCTGCTCGGCGCCGTTGAAATCGTCGCGGATCAGGAATTGTGCTTCGCGCGCCGCTTGCAGGAAAATGTCGTGGACGGGATTGTCGGTCTGCAGCTTCGAAACGCTGAGCGGCCCGCCCTTGCCGTGATAGTCGTCGGAGAGGTCGGCGTTGTCTTCCGAGCGTTTGAAGTAGGGCAGTACGTCGGCATAGGACCAGCCGGTGTTGCCGAGCGCGGCCCAGTGATCGTAATCGGCGCGATGGCCACGAATATAGACCATGGCGTTGATCGCGGAGGAGCCGCCGAGCGCCTTGCCGCGCGGCTGATAGCCGATGCGGTTGTTGAGCCCGGCCTGCGGCACGGTGTCGAAGGCCCAGTTGTTGACCTTGCCGGACACCATCAGCACCAGCGCGCCCGGCGTATTGACGACCCAGTTGTCGCCCTTGCCGCCGGCCTCCAGCAGCGCCACGGAGACGGCGGGATCCTCCGACAGCCGGCTCGCGACGGCGCAGCCGCCCGATCCGCCTCCCACCACCACAAAATCGAATGTATCGGTCACTGTTTGCTCCCCTGGAAATTTCTTCGGTCCGGCGGTTGGTCCGCCGTGTCGTTACGACAAGAATCGCAGCAATTTTTCCATACGCGCCATCTTCGCGCCATAGGGCGGATAAAGATCGGCGAAACGATTGAAGCGCGAGCGGTAGAAGATCGGTTTCAATTTGCTGAAGGTGCGGAAACCCCATTCCCCGTGATAGGCGCCTATCCCCGACGCGCCGACGCCGCCCATCGGCTGATTGATCTGCGTGAAGTGAAACAGGCAATCGTTGACGGTGACGCCGCCGGATACTGTGCGCGTCAGCACTTCGTCGCGCGCGGCATCGTCGCTGCCGAACCAGTATAGCGCCAGCGGCCGGTCGCGTTCGTTGATGAAGGCGATAGCCTCTTTGGTCCCGGGGCAGTCCACCACCGGCAGGATGGGGCCAAAGATTTCCTCCTGCATCACCTTCATCTCCGGCGTCGCGCCGAGGATGACGGTGGGCGGAAACTTCCGCACCGCTTGCCAGGCCGGATCGTCGGCGGTCGCGGACTGGATGACGCGACCGCCCTTCGCCGCCGCGTCGCTCACCAGCCCTTCAAGACGGGCATAATGCTGGCCGGAGACGATGGACGTGTAGTCCGGATTGTCGGGCGAGATGCCGTACATCCGCCGCATGTTCGCCGCAACTTTCCCGGCGAAGGATTCAGCGGTTTCCTTGGCAACCAGCGCATAGTCCGGCGCGATGCAGGTCTGCCCGGCGTTGAGCAGTTTGCCGTAAGCGATGCGCTCAGCCGCCTGATCGAGATCGGCCGAACGATCGATGATCGCAGGCGACTTGCCGCCGAGTTCGAGCGTGATCGGCGTGAGATTTCGCCCCGCCGCTTCCGCGACCAGGCGACCAACGCGTGTCGAACCGGTGAACATCAGATGATCGAACGGCAGCGCTGCAAAGACTTCCGCGATATTGCCGTCAATGCCGGTCACCATGATATCGGTTTCGTCGAACGTATCGGCAATCGCCTGCATTAACAGCGCGGAGAAGCGCGGCACCAACTCGCTCGGCTTGATCATCACGCGGTTGCCGGCGGCAATCGCCGCGATCGCCGGCGCGAGTGTGAGTTGCAGCGGATAATTCCATGGCGCGATGATGCCGACGACGCCGAGCGGCTGCGGCAACAGGCGATTCTTCGCTGGCCAGAATTGCAACTGTGTCGCCACCCGCTGCGGCGCCATCCAGGATTTCAGATGCCTGCGTGCGTGCTTGATTTCGCTTTGCACCAGCAGCGTTTCGGCCATCGTGGTTTCGATGGCGGCGCGATGGCCGAAATCGGCCGAGATGGCCTGCTGGAGTTGCGTTTCGTTCGCCGCCAGCATCGTGCTCAGGCGAGCTAGACGATCGAGACGTTCCTCCCATGTCGGCGAGGGCTGTTGGCGCGACAGCGCGACCATGCGGTGGAAATTCGCTTCGAGAGCGCTGCTGCCGGACGGTGCGGTGGATTGGTCCATGGGATCCTCGAAGCTGGTCCAATAACGGCGTGCAATGCTGTGCTTTTGCGCGCCGGGGGGCAAGGCCGTCCGTGCGGCCATTGCCCGGAATAGATCAAGGATTCGAGGATGATCGGATGGATCTTCAATTCCGGGTCGCCAATTTCAAAGATTTGCCGTCTCGAAGGCCCATTGCGGAGGCAAAATGCGCCTTCGGCTGTCATAAAATGTTGAAAAGAACGCCCGCGGCCTCTTCCCAAAGGGGGCGAGCATTGATAGATACCCGATGCGCCGTCGGCATTCGCCGTGGTTGCCTTCTCAGGAAGCCTTCGGCCGGGATCGATCGACGCCCTTCGGCGTTGATCTGGCTGCGTTTTCCTTGAAAGGCGTGCATCGATTTATCGCGGGGTGGAGCAGCCCGGTAGCTCGTCAGGCTCATAACCTGAAGGTCATAGGTTCAAATCCTATCCCCGCAACCAAATTCTGAGAGAAATATCAA
>JBARXT010000219.1:0-2006 GCA_049647485.1 Xanthobacteraceae bacterium | reverse complement strand
CCGCGCGCGGTCACGACGCCCATTCCGGTGACGACGACGATCGGTCTGCCAAATGTATCGCGCGGTGCTGACATATGCTCTCCGTCGGTCGCTTGCGCGGCTCCATCTGATTTACAGCGAGACGCTGCCCGCTAACTTGTCTTGACGTGGATCGCTCACGTCAGTCGCTCATCATATCTCGCCTTCGCCGCAGATTGCGCGTCAGCGAACGGCTTCCACCAGCGCCATGCCTTCGCCGCGCCAGTGGCCAGCGCCGATGACTACAATTTGGGACGGCGGTTTGGCCATTTCAATCTCGACGCCGGTGGAATCGTTGGATGGAAACAGCTTGCCCTTGGAGATCGACAGTGCGGCCAGTGCGAGACCGAGCGGAAACTGCGTTTCCATGGTGTGGCCGAAACTGGTGCCGGTGGCACGCACCGCGAAGTCCGGATGCGTCGCCAGGAAGGCACGCTCTTCCGATGTCGCGGGCTCGCTGCCGGTTGCGCCGGTGATGATCGCGCCCTGACCGTCGACCTTGTCGAGTTGGGACCAGAGCTTTGAAAGGCTTGCGGTGACTTCACCGCCATTCTTTCGTGCGGTGCGATCGGCGACCACCTGCGTGAGCCGAGCATAGGGCTTCGCGCCGCGCGCTTCGGCATGCTTGCGCGATTCGATCACCAGAAACGCGCCGCCCGAGCCGAGGGCGAAGCCGCCGTGGTCGCCGCGCGCCCAGATCGGTGCGAACATGTTCTTGAGATTGAAGTCGCCGAACTCGTAGAGCACCAGCAGGTCCTTGCGCTCGCCGTTGTGCGCGGCACCAACGAGTGCGATGTCGCTTTGCCCTGACGCGATCCGCGCTAAGGCGATCCGCGCCGCGTCGACGCCGGCGGCTTCCTCGCCCATGAAGGTGCGGGACGAGCCGGTGACGCCGTGCACGATGGCGATGTTGCCGGCGAGCAGGTTTGAGAGCTGCGCCAGAAACAGCGTCGGCCGCAGGTCGCTCATCAGGCGTTCGTTGAGGAAGCCCGGCGCCGAGTTGCCCTGCGCTTCCGCATTGAGAATCGCGGAATCCACGGCGAGATCGCGCTCGCCGCCGCCGGCGGCCACGATCATGTCCATCCGCGCCAGAATGTCCTTGTTGCCCTTGATGCCGGCCGAATCCAGCGCCAGCCCGGCGGCATAGGTGCCGATACGCTGCCAGGCTTCCATCTGGCGCTGATCGCCCTTCTTGGGAATCTGCGCGTCGAAGCTCACCGGTGCGAGCGGGTGCACCAGATAGGGAGCGAAACTCTTGTCGTCGACATTGATGCGCCGCTCGGTGAGAGCATCCCAGTTCGCCTCAAGCCCTTCGCCTAGCGATGTTGCCAGACCGATTCCTGTGATCCAGGCCTCGGTCGACCCCGTCTTCGATCCGGTCGTGTCAGTCATGAGGCATAGCCTGCTGCGGATAGCCGATGCGCTTGGCCATGGTTTCCATGTGTCCGCGCAGTTCGGGATTTGGGAAAGGGACGTGGCCGAACGTGATGGTGGCGTTACACCTCGGTTTGCCGTCGACGCTGACCTTGGCCTGCGTGATGGCGAATCCGGAACCCTCGTGGAGCACGTTGGCCTCGATCTTCAATAATTCGCCGGGCGTGACGAACACGCGCATCTTGGCTTCCTTGACGGCGCCAAGAAACGGCATGCGCTCGAACTTCATCAGGGCGATCAGCAGCCAGCCGGACGTCTGGGCCATCGCCTCGATCAACAGCACGCCGGGCATCAGCGGATAGCCGGGGAAGTGGCCCTCGAAGATCGTGCTGTGCTGCGGCACCTGCGCCTCGACGACGATGGTTTTGGCGTCGAGATCGAGGTCGGTGATGCGGTCGATCAGATGGAAATAGGCCAGATCCATGGGCGGCGATTATGCGCCCTTGGCGGCGACGAGTTCATCGATTCGCGCGCTGAGGTTTTTCAACACGAAATACTGCTCCGTGGTCGCCTTGCCATCGTTGACTTCCTGGGTCCACTTTTCCAGCGGCAGC
>JBARXT010000218.1:0-1735 GCA_049647485.1 Xanthobacteraceae bacterium | reverse complement strand
CCCTCGATGCGGGTCAGATCGACGATATGCGGCGGCGCGGCGAGGCGCTGCTTCATCACCGGCACCAGCGTGTGGCCGCCAGCGATCAACTTGGCGTCTTCATTCTTGCCCAGCAGGTTGGCCGCTTGGCGCACCGTGGTCGGCCGATGATATTTGAATTCGTACATCCGTGATGTCCTAAAACTGTTTGCCCGTGCAGCGCGCGCGAAAATCTGATGCGTTATGCGAGATCGGATTGCGCCATCGCCTTGGCGCCGGCGGCGATCGACAACACGATATTTTGATAGCCGGTGCAGCGGCAGAGATTGCCCTCGAGTTCCTCGCGGATGGTGTGATCGTCGAGATCGTGTCCCTTGCGATGCACCAGATCCACCGCAGTCATGATCATGCCCGGCGTGCAGAAACCGCATTGCAGCCCGTGATTCTCGCGAAATGCCTCCTGCATCGGGTGCAGCGGCGCGCCCTCCGGTGCGAGGCCCTCGATGGTGGTGACGCTGCCGCCATCCGCCATCACCGCCAAGGTGGTGCAGGACTTCACGGCCTTGCCGTCGAGATGCACGACGCAGGCGCCGCATTGCGAAGTGTCGCAACCGACATGGGTGCCGGTCAGGCGCAGATGCTCGCGGAGGAATTGCACCAGCAGGGTGCGTGGATCGATATTCGCGGTGACGGGTTTGCCGTTAACGACGAGAGAAATCTTGGCCATATGCACTCTCTGCCCGCGCAGCAGGACGTGCGACGCGGCTCTTTGAAATCATTCCAAAGGCATATTATGGCCCATCGGCACGTTGGGCAACCTCGCCCGGCGCGCGCTGGCCATGCCCTCACCGCGCCGGCAAAGGCCTTGCCATGACGCGCAGGCGGCATCTTTCGGAGAGAATCAGCCCTCGCGCAGCCTCAATAGTCCCGCCTTGCTTCCGCGAGCCTGTTTGGAAAATTTGCGTCCGGGTGTCCCGGACGCGCTGCGGCACGAAGTGACGCTGCGCAGAACCGGGATCGTTGCAGCAAACATCGCGAAGACCCCGGCTCAGCAGCGCACCGTTTCACGCTGCGCTGCATCCGGGGAACGGCCGAGAGCGTGCCAGGCGGCGTCTCAGCCTTGAACGGCGCGGGCGAAGCTTGCGAAAAACTCGTCCGCCAGCTTCTTCGAGGTGCCGTTGATCAGGCGCTGGCCGAGCTGCGCCAGTTTACCGCCGATCTGGGCCTCGACATTATAGCTCAGCAGCGTGCCGCCATCCTTGTCGGTGAGGCCGACGACGGCGCCACCCTTGGCGAAGCCGGCGATGCCGCCCTCGCCTTCGCCGGAGATCTTGTAGCCGTTCGGCGGATCGAGATCGCTGAGCGTCACCTTGCCCTTGAAGCGCGCCGACACCGGGCCGACCTTGATCTTGGCGACCGCGCGAAAACCGTTGTCCTCGGTGCGCTCCAGTTCCTCGCAGCCGGGAATGCAGGACTTCAGCACTTCGGGATCGTTGAGCTTCTCCCACACGGTCTCGCGTGGCGCGGCGAGCTGGACTTCGCCGTTCATCGTCATGGCCATGGGGGGCGCCTCCTCGTCGTCTGCCATCGTCAGGGCGACGGCATGGTGTTTGAATCTGATGCTCTCAAGTAGCGCCTGCCGCCGCCAAATGAAAGAGGACCATCGAATTAGGCGACGGCCCGCGCGACCGTTGCCACCGGTATCCGAGGGATTGGCATATGCCCTTGGGACCGATTAGTGTGCCCAACAGATGAG
>JBARXT010000217.1:0-2241 GCA_049647485.1 Xanthobacteraceae bacterium | reverse complement strand
ACCGGCGGCGCTCACTGCGCCGCCGCATTTGTTTTGGAGGTCGACGCGGCCAAGCAGCCGTCACTCTGAGGTGCCATTGCGAAGCAATGGCCTCGAAGGGCGACGGCCACCATCCTTCGAGGCTCGCTTCGCTCGCACCTCAGGATGACGGTGGCCGCGCATGGCATCCATTCGCGGGCCGATTTTTCGCTGAGCCAGGTTTGACCCGCCGTGCGCGGAGAGTATGTTCGCTCGTCCGCCGTGAGCGGAACTCAAAATCGCCAGCACATGCGCGGCCTTTGCCGTTCGAGGATCTCATCATGCCAGCCTATCGCTCCCGCACCTCCACCCATGGCCGCAACATGGCCGGCGCGCGCGGGCTGTGGCGGGCCACCGGCATGAAGAACGAGGATTTCGGCAAGCCGATCATCGCCGTGGTGAACTCCTTCACCCAGTTCGTGCCGGGCCACGTCCACCTGAAAGACCTCGGCCAGCTCGTCGCACGCGAGATCGAGAAGGCCGGCGGCGTCGCCAAGGAATTCAACACCATCGCGGTCGATGACGGCATCGCCATGGGCCATGACGGCATGCTCTACAGCCTGCCCTCACGCGAGATCATCGCCGACAGCGTCGAATACATGGTCAATGCGCACTGCGCCGACGCCATGGTCTGCATCTCCAACTGCGACAAGATCACTCCCGGCATGCTGATGGCGGCGCTGCGCCTCAACATTCCCGTGGTGTTCGTCTCCGGCGGGCCGATGGAATCCGGCAAGGTCAACATCAACGGCAAGATCAGGTCGGTCGATCTGATCGACGCCATGGTCGCCGCCGCCGACGACACCGTCAGCGATGCGGACGTCGAGGTGATCGAGCGCTCCGCGTGCCCGACCTGCGGTTCGTGCTCCGGCATGTTCACCGCCAATTCGATGAACTGCCTCACCGAGGCGCTCGGCCTCGCGCTACCCGGCAACGGCTCGGTGCTCGCCACCCACGCCGACCGCAAGGGCCTGTTCGTCGAGGCCGGCCACCTGATCGTCGATCTGGCGCGCCGTTATTACGAGCAGAACGACGAGACCGCGCTGCCGCGCAACATCGCGAACTTCAAGGCGTTCGAGAACGCGATGACGCTCGACATTTCGATGGGCGGCTCCACCAACACCGTGCTGCATCTGCTCGCCGCCGCCTATGAAGGTGAGGTGCCGTTCACGATGAAGGACATCGATCGCCTCTCGCGCCGCGTGCCGGTGCTGTGCAAGGTGGCGCCGTCGGTGCCTGACGTGCATCTCGAGGACGTGCATCGCGCCGGCGGCATCATGAGCATTCTCGGCGAACTCGATCGCGCCGGCCTGATCGACACCAGCCTGCCCTCGGTGCATAGCGCCTCGCTGAAGGACGCGCTGGAGCGCTGGGACATCACGCGCACCAAGAGCGACAGCGTACGCAATTTCTATATGGCCGCACCCGGCAACGTGCGCACCGAAGTCGCGTTCAGCCAGAACAAGCGCTTCGAGGAACTCGACACCGACCGCGCCAACGGCTGCATTCGCAATGCCGAACACGCCTTCTCGAAGGACGGCGGCCTCGCGGTGCTCTACGGCAACATCGCGCGCGACGGCTGCATCGTGAAGACCGCCGGCGTCGACAGCAGCATCCTGAAGTTCTCCGGCCCCGCGCGGATCTTCGAAAGCCAGGACGCGGCGGTGGACGCCATCCTCACCAACAAGATCAAGCCGGGCGACGTGGTGCTGATCCGCTACGAGGGCCCGCGTGGCGGACCCGGCATGCAGGAGATGCTGTATCCGACCAGCTATCTGAAATCGAAAGGGCTGGGCAAACAGTGTGCGCTGATCACCGATGGCCGCTTCTCCGGCGGCTCGTCGGGCCTCTCCATCGGCCACGTCTCGCCGGAAGCGGCGGAAGGCGGTGCCATCGGTCTTGTTGCGGAAGGCGATACGATCGATTTCGATATTCCGAACCGCACGGTGCATCTCGCGGTGAGCGATACCGAACTCGAAAAGCGCCGCGCCGCGATGGAGGCGAAGGGCGACAAGGCGTGGAAGCCCGCGCCGCGCAAGCGCCAGATCACCATGGCGCTGCGCGCCTACGCGGCCCACGCCACCAGCGCCGCGCTCGGCGCCGTGCGCGTGGTGAAGGATTGATCGATTAAGCAACCACCAAGGATCGTCATGGCCGGGCGCAGCCGTTCGAAGAACGGCGTCGCTTCGCTCGCCTATGTCCCGGCCATCCACGTCTTTAGGG
>JBARXT010000216.1:0-26026 GCA_049647485.1 Xanthobacteraceae bacterium | reverse complement strand
ATGTCGCCCCGCGCGCGATCCTCGGCGGTGAGCGCCGCGTTGCCGTACCACGGCCGCTGCATGCTGGCCTTGCGCCCGGCATGCGCCAACTGGATCGCCGGCACCGAGCCCTGGCTACGCACGAACGCGGCGATGCGCGCCAACGCCGCCTGCTGTTCGTCATTCCAGATTCCAACGTCGCCATGGGTGATCCGCCCCTCGGGGACCACCGCGCTCGCCTCCGCTATGACCACACCAGCGCCGCCCTGGGCGAATTTGCCAAGATGGACCAAGTGCCAGTCGTTGGCGACACCATCGATGGCGGAATACTGGCACATCGGGGAAATAACGATGCGGTTCGGCAGGGTGACGCCACGCAGCGTCAGCGGCTGAAACAGATGAGGTTGCGACATCGGGTCCTTTGCTCTTGCTTGTTGTCTTGAAATGTTCACGCCGCGACGACGGGCCCGTTACGCCCTGAGAAAATTCTCGATCGACGTGGCGAGCGCCACCGGCGTCTCATCCATCGGATAGTGGCCGGCATTGGCCATCACTTCGAGTTCGGCGTTGGGATACCACGTCAGATAGGTTGCCTTCATCACGTCGGCATTCAAGGCCGGATCGTTGGCGCCGACGATGACTTTAACCGGCGTGGTCTTGCCTTGAATTTCGGTATGGAAATCGGTCTTGGCCCAGGCTTGCAGATAAGCGGCAAACGCGGCGCGATCGGAAGTTTCCTCGGAATAGCGCGCAACGTGATCGATCCAGCGCTTCGATAGCCGGCTGCCGGTGGTGAAATCGATGATGCCGCGGCGATTGTCGAGACTGGCCGCCGCGCCGTCGAACAGCGCCCAGCCATCCGGATCGAACGGCACGCCCGACGCCGGCACTGGCGTCACCGCCACCAGCTTGCGCACGCGTTGCGGCGCATCGGCTAGCACGCGCTGCACCGCCATGCCGCCCATCGAATGGCCGACCAGGCTGAACTCGTTCCAGCCCAGTTCATCCGCCAGCGCGCGGACGTCGGCGGAAATCTCGGCCATGCTGTAGTTGCCGGTGATCTTTCGCGACAGGCCGTAGCCGCGATAGGCCACGACGGCGTAGGTGAATTCGTCGAGGCTGAGCGCATCGCGCATCGGACGAAACGTGGTGTGATCGCCGAACCAGCCGTGCAGCACGATCACCTTGTGAGCGCCCACGCCCATGGTTTCAAAGCCGATAGTCATGATCTCTCCTCCCACATAAAGACAGATTATGGCGCTGTGGACACGCTGGCGACCGCTTCGCGCCGGCTGGCAGCCGGCTCCGGCGTGAAAGCGATCTCCTGATAGTCCTTCGCAGCAACGCCATTTATGATGCCGACGAATTTGGGTGTGCCGCCATTGTAGACAATATAGCGCACCGTCCCTTCCTCGTGGCCGGCAACGTTGGAGTTGTAGCCGGTGAACCACGACTTCGCTTTTCGCATCAGCATCATCTCATACATCTTGGCGACATGCGCGGTCCACCACTCCTGCGCTTCGCGCCTGGCTTCGGCGCGGGTGTAGCCGCGATCCCACATATGCTGCAGAAAATCCATGCACCAATTGACGCCGTTCTCGATGCCGCGCGGGAAATTCGTCGATGCGGACGCGCTTTGCGGCCCTGTCGGCATCAAGAGATTCGGAAAGCCATGGACGAGCATTCCGAGAAACGTCGAAGGTCCGTGATTCCACTTGTCGGCCAGCCTTTCACCGCCCCTGCCCTGAATATCGATCAGATCGTAGGCGCCGGTGATGGCATCGAACCCGGTAGCGTAGACGATGATATCGAAGTCATAGTCGCGCGCGGTGGTCCGAAGACCCGTCTCGGTGACGCTAACCAGCGGCGTTTCGCTGAGATCCACGAGATGCACGTTATCGCGGTTGTAGGCTTCAAAATAGCGGGTCTCCAGCGGCAAGCGCTGCACGCCAAAGCCGTGATCTTTAGGAATGAGCTTTTCCGCAACCTTGGGATCCTTGACGCGGCGGCGAATGCGGTCGGCGATATAGTCCGACAATTCAGCGTTGGCGGCTTCGTCCATGAATATCTCGCGAAAATTCGCAAGCCAGACGCCGAAGCCGGGCTCATCGTAGAGTTTGTCCCATAGCTTCACCCGTTCTTCGCGCGGCACGTCATAGAAGCCGCGAGAATCCGGTTCATGCAGGAAAGCACCCGGCGTGCGGGTGCAGGCTGCGAAGATCTCGTCGTAGCGCGCGCGAATGTCCGCCATCTCGGCGTCGGAGATCGGGCTGTTGTTGAGCGGCGCGCTCCAGTTCGGCCGTCGCTGGAATACGGTGAGTTCGCCGACCTTGTCGGCGATCTCACCGATCAATTGAATGGCGGTGGCGCCGGTGCCGATAACGGCGACTTTCTTCCCGGCGAGATCGACCGGCTCACGCGGCCAATAGTAAGTGTGAAACGAGCGTCCCTTGAAGTCCTCGATGCCTTCAAGACGCGGCATGGTCGGCGCCGACAACAGGCCGATCGCCAGCACCACGAAGCGGCAGGTGAGGTCGCGGCCGTCACTGACCTTCACATGCCAGAGATCTCTGACCTCATCGAACCGCATCGCCTCGACCTTGCAGTTGAACTGCATGTGCTTGCGCAGATCGAACTTGTCGGCGACGTAGTTCAGATAGCGCAAGTTCTCGGGCTGGCTGGAAAAGCGCTCTTTCCAGTGCCATTCGTCAAGCAGTTCGCGCGAGAACGAGAAGCCGTAGGTGTAGCTTTCGGAATCGAAACGACAGCCGGGATAGCGATTCCAATACCAGGTGCCGCCGAGATCGTCGGCGGAATCGAGCACTGTCGCGTCGATGCCGAGATCGACCAGCCGCTTGATCTGGTAAATCCCCGCCACACCGGCGCCGACCACAATGACCTCATAATGGCTCTTGGCTTCCGTCATCGTTTCCATCCGTTGTTCTTGCTGTTTCGCAACGCCGCCCTTGCAGCTCGGACTCTGAACAGGTCCGGGCGATAATTCAATGTGCAGATGTGGCCTTGTTCCGAGTCTGTTCAGGCCAGCCAGATGCCATTTCAGTATGAACCTGCGATGCGCCGCAGTCCAAACGCCGATAAGCCTCTGCCCTCAGCGGATGATTGGCCGCGGCCGCGACCTCCGATCCACTGGCGTCACCCGCGGACTTGGACCAAATACAGGTCCGCTGCCGGATTGAACTTTCTCCCGGGTCCGGCGACCAACAACGAGGCAGATCATGCCTTACGATGAGAAGGGCAAGCATGGTTCGGATTGTTGCGGCGGTTGCATCCGCCGCGGTGGCGATGGTCGTTTCAAGCGGTGTTCCGGCGCGCGGCGCCGATCTAGTGTGGCAGGTCGAAAATCCTTTCCGCTTTTTCAAGAACGCCGCGTCTTTCGCGATGTATGAGCGCGGCTATCCGGTCGCGCGAGATGCCGCGTCTCCGCCCAAGGACGTGGTGTGGCGGACCGAGCGCCGCCTCAACGATCCCGATTGCAAGACGGCGACGAATTTCGACACTTGCGCGGCGACGGCACGCGGGCGCTACGAGGCGTCACGATTGGGCTGGGCGGCGCAGACCGTCGATGCGGTGTGCTACGACAGCCGGCAGGGGCGCTACCTGCAGACCTGCGAACGGCGTTACTCGTGGGGGAAGGCGAAGGAGGATTACGTCCTTCCCGAGGCGCATACCGTTATCGTCAAGCTGGCGCCGGCGCATCTCGCCACTGCCGCGCGAGGCGAATGCACGTGGACATGGTCGCCGCGCAAGCCGGGCGGCAAGAGCGAAACCCGCAAGGACACCTGCGTCACGCCGCTGAAGATTCCGCGGGTGCCGTTCGCGCTCGATTCGGCTGCATCAGGCGTGGCGGTGCAGGTCACACTGCCGGATGGCCACACGCTGTCGGAGCAGATCGTCGTCGAGGATCACCTGATCGTTGCGCTTGGCGATTCCTTTGCGTCCGGCGAGAGCAATCCCGATCGTCCGGTGAGTTTCAGCCCGGTGCGCGAGATGGTCTATGACCCAGTGCTGGCGCGTGAAGAGGTGGCCAGCCGCGCCATCGTGAAGCCGGCGCAAAAATCCGCGGTCGCGCCCCGCGGCAGCTTCGATTACAAGCAGTTGCCGCGGCGCGCACTGGAGGACGAACGCAACGGCATCTTCTATCCGCTGAGTTCGAAGCAATTTGAAACGGCGTTCAATGCCGCCGGGCCGAAATGGCTCAGCCCCGATTGCCATCGTTCGCAATACGGCTATCCGTTTCGCGTCGGCTTGCAGCTCGCGCTGGAAAATCCGCATCGCTCGGTGACGTTGTTGAGCTTTGCCTGCACCGGCTCCGAAGTGACCGAGGGATTGTTCCTCGACAAGAAGGCCCGCGAAGGCTCCGCAAATGCAACGGTGCGCGCCCAGCTCGATCAATTGTCGGACATGATGTGCCGTGGTCCCAGGACGATGCGTGCGACCTACCAGTTGCCGATCTATGCGAGCGGCAGCACGCAGGTGGCCCATAACGCGGTGACGAAGTCCTGGTGCGCGCCGGGCGACCGCAAGCGGCCGATCGACACCGTGCTGCTGTCGATCGGTGGTAACGATGTCGGCTTCTCGGCGCTGATGCTCTATGCGATGACGGAAAGCGCCGGCGATCTCGCACCGATCGCGGGACTGCTCGGCCAGCAGATACGCTTCTCGCCGCAGGTCGCGCGAGTCTATCTCGAACAACTCGACGAGCGCATGAAGGCGGTCCGCGACGCGCTGCGTGACGGCTTCGGGGTGCCACCTTCACGGGTGCTGCAAACCGCTTACGAGCCGATCCAGTTCGACGAGACCGGCGCGCTGTGCGGCGCCCAGCCGACGCTCGGCCTCGACGTTCACAAGAAGCTGTCGCTGTCGCGCGAGCGGCTCGGCGAGACGGTAAACTTCCTTCAGGACTTCTTCACCCGCACCGCCTGCATAACCAATGGCGGGCGCGGCTGCCCGGCGCTCGCGACCGGAGCGGGAACGGGTTTCCAACTCGTCACCGACCATCAGCCCGAGTTCGCCCGGCGGGGCATCTGCGCCCGCGATCCCCGCAACGCGCAGGCGGATGGCGAGGCCATGGCAATGCCCCGACGATGGGTTGGAGCCGAGGATTTCGCTCCCTATTCGCCGGCGGCCTATCTGCCCTATGCCCATCGCTGGCGGCTGTTTCGCACGCCGAACGACGCATTCCTCACCGCCAACGTGCATTCACCGGGATTCTCGCTGTTTGACATTCTCCAGCCGGTCTATGCGGCGATGTATAGCGGCGCGGTCCACCCCACCGCCGAGGGCCACGCTATCGTCGCCGACCATGTCGTCCGGCACGTCCGGACGCTGATCGGCAAGTCGGCGCGCAAGGAGTGAGCGCGCCTGCGGCGCTCAAACCGGGATAGCAGATCGCATTTCTGGAGAATTCAGAACTGGAGCGGGCGAAGGGAATCGAACCCTCGTATGCAGCTTGGGAAGCTGCCGTTCTACCATTGAACTACGCCCGCGATCAGGTTTCGCATCAGATTTAGCCGAGACGACGCGACAGGCCAACCCCCGTCCGCGACGGCGTGGCACAATTTGTCGCAACACGTATCCGATTTATGCCTGTGAGCGACGGACGACCGTCCTCTCCACCGGCTCCCACCGGCTCCAGATCACCGTGGCCATGCACAGCAGGCCAAGCACGATCATCGACACCGCCGCCAGCACGAAGAAGGCGTGGGCGGAAGCACCTTGCGCGATCAGCCACCAACCGCCGAGACTGATGAAGGCCAGCCGTACGGTCTGTGCCAGCACCGGGCCGAGCACCTTGGCCGCGCCCTGCGAGGAAAAATACATCGACGTGTTGAGACCCAGGAACGCATACATCGGTGCCGCGACGAACAGGTATTGCCGGCTGGCTTCGTGCACGGCGGCATCGTCGGTGAACAGATTGACCCATAAATCGGGGAAGAAGGCGATCACCGTGCCGATGACGCCGACTGTCGAGAACGATAGAATTCCCGCGATCCATGTGGTCTTGCGCGCCCGCGCCACCTGGCTTGCACCCATCGCCATACCGATCATCGGCACCGACGCGATGCCGACCGCGAACGCCAGCGTCGTCAGCATGAATTCGAGCCGTGCGCCGATGCCGTAGCCGGCCAGCACCGCGTCACCGAAGCGCGCCAGCATCGCGGTAAAGATTGCGATCGTCAGCACCGTCTGGATCGGCGAAAAGCAGGCGATCGCACCGACCTTGAGGATGTCGAAGAACATTCCGCGCTCGATCCGGATCACCTGCGCAATCGGGTTGACCCGTGCGCGACCGGACAGCACGTACCACGCCATGATCGCGGTGCCGATCGAGAAGGCGAGCACGGTGCCCGCAGCAATTCCGGGCATGCCGAACCGCGGTACGGGGCCAAGACCGAGACCGAGGACGGCGCCAAACACGATCTGGCACACCGCGGTGCTCAGGGTCACCATCGACGGCAATTTCATATTGCCGGTGCCACGCAAAATAGAGGCGAAGGTATTCATCAGCCATGGCACCAACGCCGCGCCGAAGAAAATCTGCATGTAGCCGAGCGCCTGAGCCAGCACGTTGCCACGCCCCCCGAGCGCCCAAAGCAGGCCCGCTCCGCTCAGCAAGAAGCCGAGCGTGAACGCCGCACCGACGCAGCAGGCGATGATCAGCGCATGGGCCGCCAGCAAGTTCGCGCGCCCGATATCGCCAGCGCCCATTGCGCGGGAGATGGCCGACGACACCCCGCCCCCCATGGCGCCGCCCGAGGTGGTCAGCGTCAGCATGACGAACGGGAATACCAGCGCCATCGCTGCCAGCGCCTCGGTGCCGAGTCGTCCGATATAGGAGGTTTCGGCAATGACGACGCAGGTGCCGGCGCTCAAGGCCACCACATTCGGGGCCGACAGTCGCAGCAGCGTGCCGAGGATCGGCCGGTCCAGCAACGGATTGGCGGCGGCGAGCACAAGCCGCGACAGCACCCGCTCATCGGAGGTCGCGACGGGAATCTCAGCGACGCCAAGTTCGGACATTTGCTCCCTGACGGCCGGTGACTGAAAACGCTGCGGGCGGGGCCAAGCCAGATCAGTAGCATCGATCCGGCGTTTCGCCATCTGCTTGTGGCGCATAGGCCTATTCAGTAGCGTCCGCGGCTAGCCGACCGACCAGACGAATGGCGGCCGCCCGCCCGGCGCGGCTGCCAGTTTGACCTGAATCAACCTGCCGCAACCGGCGGCCAGCCCCTCCACCAGCCCTTCCAGCAGGCGGACGCAGGCCGGATGATAATCGACGAGATCAACCATCAGTTTCCAGCTTCGCTGATGCAGTTCGTAGCCGCCACCAGAGGACACCAGTTCGACATCGTCATCCTGCGCGGCAAACAACGCGCGCAGAAACTCGGCAAATTCCTTCGGCCCGCCGGGCACGGCATCAAGCCCCGGCGCGATTTCATCGAAATACTGCATGCCGATCAGTTTGCCGGTGAGATGCAGCAGATAGGCAGCATCGAGCGGCCCGAACACCTGCACCGCCACCGGCGCAGCAGTGCGGACGTACTCCATCGCATAGTTGCGATAGGCCTTCTCGAGGCGCGGCTTCGGCCAACTATCGACCGGCAGCGCCGGTGCGGCGGTGGCATCGAACGCGGGCGCTTCGAGATGCGGCGCAAACACCAACCGCTGGTCGATGGTCAATGGATGATCGTATTCGCAGTAATAGCCTTCCAACCCTTCCTGCCCCTCGACCGACTGCTTGGTGCAAACGAAGCCGAGATTGAGATTGCCGAGCGCGACGCCGTTGTTGGCGTGCCAGCCGCGCAGCATCGCGCGCGACACCTCGCCGGGGACGCCGCAAATCGCGGTGCCGCGCCAGATCCAGCGCGGCGGCGGATAGCGCACCCACGCCTTGCGGTCGGTCTCGTACATGTATTCGACATGGACGCCGCCGATCCAGTTAGAGAGATAGTGATACTGCGCCGCCGCCACCGCCGGCGGCAACTGGTCGAGACCAAGTTTCGTCAGCCCCGGCAGGAAACGCTCCTGCTGCTGCCGGCGAAACACCCGGAACACGAACTCGGCCGCATCGGCAGCGCCACGCCGGCTCACCATGGTGAGGATCAGACCGGTGAAATAGGCGTGATGGAGATCGGCGACGCTGCGCCAGCCTCGCCATTTCGCTTCGCGTGTTGCGCTGTCCGTTTCAGTCACGGCGCCTCCGAAACTGCTTCTCAGATAAATTGCACGGCGACGGAGCCGAGCGGGCCGAAGTCGGCATGGAGCGTATCGCCCTTGTCGGCCATGACCGGCCGCGTAAACGAACCGGACAGCATGATGTGGCCCGGCTCCAGCACCGTGCCGAAACGGCCGACCTTGTTGGCGAGCCAGGCAATGCCCATCGCCGGATGGCCGAGCACGCCGGCGGCGATGCCGGTCTCCTCGATCTCGGAGTTGCGATAGAACACCGCGCCGACCCAGCGCAGGTCGACATCGTGCGGCCGCACCGGACGGCCGCCGATGACGATGCCGGCGGCAGCCCCATTATCCGCGACCGTGTCGAAGATCTTGCGCGGGTTCTGCACGCGCGCATCGATGATCTCGATTGCCGGCACGATGTATTCGGTCGCGCGCAGCACATCGAGCAGGCCGATGCCCGGTCCCTTCAGCGGCTGAGCCAGCACGAAAGCCAATTCCGGTTCGACGCGCGGAACGCAGTAATTGGCGTGCGGCACCTTGGCCCCGTCATGGAGCATCATGTCGTCGAGCAGATGACCGTAATCCGGCTCGTCGATCTGCACCGACTGCTGCATCGCCTTCGAGGTCAGGCCAACCTTGTGACCGAGCAACTTGCGGCCGCTGGCGATCTTTCGTCGCGTCGTCTCGCTCTGGATCGCGTAGGAATCCTCGATCTCGATGTTCGGGAAAGTCTTGGACAATTGCACGGCCTGCACGCGGGTCCGCTCGGCTTCCATCAGAATGTCAGCGGCTCTGGCGCGCTCCTGGTCGGTCAACATGGTTCGACAATCCTCCCGGTCGATGATGTGGCGGAACTTTATGCAAGCATGGCGCAATTGGCGACAGAATACCATCGCATGCGCGCCCTGCCGCAAACGAAGGGCACGAGGCGCAACCGCCCTCAGGCGCGGAAATGTTTCGACAGCTTGAGGCCCTGCGCCTGATAGTTCGAGCCGATACGTTGACCGTAAAGCGCATCGGGGCGCGCCAGCATCCGCTCATAGATCAGGCGGCCGACGATCTGACCATGCTCGAGAATGAACGGCACCTCGCGCGAGCGCACTTCCAGCACGGCGCGCGCGCCCTGCCCACCAGCCCCGGCATAACCGAAGCCGGGATCGAAAAAGCCTGCATAGTGTACGCGGAATTCGCCGACCAACGGATCGAACGGTACCATCTCGGCAGCATAATCCGGCGGCACCTGTACCGCCTCCTTCGACGCGAGAATGTAAAATTCGCCGGGATCGAGGATGAGACTGCCATCGGGCCGCGCCGCGATCGGCTCCCAGAACTCGTTCACCGCATAGCCGCCACGTCGATCGATATCGACCACGCCGGTGTGACGCTTGGCGCGATACCCGACGAAGCCGCCGGAATTTGCACCCGACAGATCGACGCTCAACGCCAGTCCACCGGTGAGATCGGCATCGTCGCAATCGACCAGTCGTTCCTCGTCATGCAACGTTTCGAGTTCGTCGGTGGTGAGGATGGCATCACCGGTGCGGAAGCGCACCTGCGACAAGCGCGACCCTTCGCGCAGCAGCACAGGAAACGTCTTCGGACTGATCTCGGCATAGAGCGGCCCGTGATAGCCGGCACCGATCATATCGAAGCGACGTGTGCCGTCAGCGATCACGCGGGTGAAGACATCGAGCCGACCTGTCGAGCTTTTCGGATTGGCGGCAGCGACGATCTCCGGCGGCAGCGCCAAACTCTCCAGCAGCGGCACGATGTAGACGCAGTTGGTTTCCAGCACCGCACCGTCCGACAGGTCGATTTCGTGCAGTTTCAGTTCGTCGATGCGTTCGGCGACGGTCGCGTCCGGCCCCGGCAGAAAGCTGGCACGCACCCGATAGGCGATATTGCCGAGCCGCAGATCGAGGCTGGCAGGCTGAATCTGGCTCTCGACGAACGGATATTCCGGTCGGATCAGCCCGGCATCGGCCATCGCCGCAATCATGCGGTCGGACAGAATTCCGTTGGCATCGGGATCAAGCGTAAACGGCACCTGGATCGTCCTTGAATTCGTATATCTGCGGGTTGGAATACGCAGAATACACGCTTTTACCGGTTATCCGATGGGTGGCTTGACGGAAAGGGCAAGCCGGATTATCAGCACAAGTTATCCCGTGGTGATTTGAGCCGGCCGGCTTGCAGCCACGTTAAACAACTCGCTAAACAGGCCGGGGACGTATGATCCCGGCCTTCTTATTTGAAGGCCGGATTTTTTATGGCCGATGTCCGGGCGGCCATTGGAGGTCATATGTCCATCGCGAAACCCGCTGCGTCGTCCTACCGTCCCGAAACCCGATTGATCCATGCCGGCGTGCTGCGCTCGCAGTTCAACGAGACCGCCGAGGCGCTGTTTCTGACGCAAGGCTTCGTCTACGACACCGCCGAACAGTGCGAAGCCCGCTTCAACGGCGCTGATCCCGGTTTCATCTATTCGCGCTTCTCCAATCCCAACGTCTCGACCTTCGAGCAACGCATGTGTGCGCTGGAGGGCGCGGAAGCGGCGCGCGCCACCGCCACCGGCATGGCGGCGGTGACCACCGCCATTCTCGCGCCGCTGCGCGCCGGCGATCATGTCGTCGCCGCGAAAGCGATGTTCGGCTCGTGCCGCTACGTGGTGGAAGATCTGCTGCCGCGTTACGGCATCGAGTCCACGCTGGTGGACGGCCTCGATCTCGATCAATGGCGCAATGCCATGCGGCCCAACACGCGCACCTGCTTTCTCGAGAGCCCGACCAACCCGACGCTCGACGTGCTCGATATCGGCGCGATTGCCGACATCGCACATGCAGCCGGCGCGCGGCTGATCGTCGACAACGTCTTCGCGACGCCGATCTGGCAGAGCCCGCTGGCGCTGGGCGCCGATGTCGTCGTCTATTCCGCGACCAAGCACATTGATGGACAGGGGCGCTGTCTCGGCGGCATCATCCTGTCGTCGGATGCGTTCATTCAGGAACATATCCATACGTTCCTGCGGCAGACAGGCCCGTCGATCTCGCCATTCAATGCATGGACCTTGACGAAAGGCCTTGAAACGCTGGCAATCCGCGTCAAACAGCAAACCGCGAACGCGGCCGCCATCGCCGACGTGCTGGCGGCTCATCCGAAGATCGCTCGGCTGATCTATCCCGGCCGCGCCGATCATCCGCAGGCCGCACTGGTGAAGAAGCAGATGCGCGCCGGCTCGACCCTGATCGGTTTCGAGGTGAATGGCGGCAAGCCCGCCGCGTTCCGCTTCCTCAACGCGCTCAAACTCGCGCGCATCAGCAACAATCTCGGCGACGCGCGCAGCCTCGTCACCCATCCCGCGACCACGACGCATCAGCGGCTGCCAATCGAGGCCCGCGCCGAACTCGGCATCGGCGAGGGCTTCGTGCGTTTCTCGGCCGGACTGGAACATGCCGACGACCTGATCGCGGATATCGACGCCGCACTCGTAGATGCGTGAGGCGATTGCGATGACGACATTTGATTTCAGGCAGGTCGATGTTTTCGCCAATTAGCGCCTCAAGGGGAATCCTCTTGCTGTCGTCATCGAGGCCGATGGACTATCCGACGAGACGATGGCCGCGTTCGCGAACTGGACCAACCTGAGCGAGACGACCTTTCTGCTCGGGCCGACAACGCCGGACGCTGACTATCGGTTGCGGATCTTCACGCCATCGGGCGAATTGCCGTTTGCCGATCACCCCACACTAGGCAGTTGTCATGTCTGGTTCAGCCTTGGTCGCTACCGCACCAATCGTATGTCGTTCAGGAAGGCGGCGCCGGCCTGATCCGGCAAGTGACGCTGTAACACGCCGCATATGCTACCATCGCAACATACGAATACGACGAAATGCGCAGACCAAAAGGTGATGATGCGGCGTTTTGCGGGTCGCGATCAGAACTTCAGCGGCCTAATGTCGCGACGGCCTTTGGCCAAATTCAACGCATAACAAAAAGAGGCGTTAAATGAACTTCAAGACCATCCTGATGGCCGCCGCGGCGGCGCTGACACTCGGCAGCGCGGCGCAGGCGGACACGTCCGTCAAGCTCGGCGTGCTGAACGACATGTCGAGTCTTTACGCCGACATCTCCGGGCCAGGCTCAGTGGTTGCCGCCCAACTCGCGGTCGAAGACTTCGCCAAGATCAACCCGGACCTCAAGGTCGAGGTGATCGGCGCGGACCATCAGAATAAACCGGACATCGGCAGCAATATCGCACGTCAGTGGTACGATCGCGAGAACGTCGACGTCATTCTCGACACCACCACGTCGTCGGTCGCGCTGGCCGTCTCCGAAGTGACCAAGGAGAAGAAGAAGATCTTCATCCCGTCCGGCGGTGGCACCTCGGACCTTACTGGCAAATCCTGTTCGCCTTACACGGTGCACTGGACCTATGACACTTGGGCACTCGCCAACGGCACCGGATCGGCGATGACGAAGCAGGGCGCCGATACATGGTACATGCTGGTTGCCGACTATGCGTTCGGCGCGGCGCTGGAACGCGACACCACCGAAGCCGTCACCAAGGCGGGCGGCAAGGTCGTGGGCAGCGTCAAGCATCCGCTGAACTCGTCGGACTTCTCGTCGTTCCTGCTGCGCGCGCAAGCGTCGAAGGCCAAGGTTGTGGCGCTCGCCAATGCCGGCAGCGACATGATCAACACCATCAAGCAGGCGGCGGAGTTCGGCCTCACCCAGAGCGGTCAATCGCTCGCGGGTCTTCTGATTTTCTCCAGCGACGTGAAAGCACTCGGACTGCAAGCCGCACAGGGCCTGGTGCTGACCGAAGCGTTCTACTGGGACCAGACTGATGCAACGCGCGCCTTCTCCAAGCGCTTCGCCGCGAAATTCAACGGCAAGATGCCGACCAGCGCGCAGGCCGGCGTCTACTCCAGCGTGCTGCATTACCTGAAAGCGGTCACCGCCGCGAAGTCGAAAGATTCCGACGCGGTGATGGCGAAGATGAAGGAACTGCCGATCGATGATGCGCTGTTCGGGAAGGGCTCGATCCGCCCCGATGGCCGCGCCATTCACGATATGTACCTCTATCAGGTGAAGAAGCCGTCGGAGTCGAAAGGCGAGTGGGACATCTACAAGGTGCTCGCGACCATTCCGGCCAACGAGGCTTTCCGTCCGATGGATCAAGGCGGCTGTCCGCTGGTCGCGAAGAAGTAAGCTACGTCACCGCAACGATCGATACCGTGCGTTGAACGCAAAACAAAATCCCGGCCTGCGAGGGCCGGGATTTTTCATGTCGTGATTGCAGGCGAAGCGACGCTAGCCTCACAGCGGCTGATAGACCAGCACGTCGGATGACGCGTTGATGCCGCGTTGAACCTGCCCCACCGAGCGGATGATGTCGTCGCCCAACAGTTGCGCGAAACAGGCATAACCCCAATCGTTCATGTGCAAGCCATCCGCGATCGAGAAGCGATTGAATGCCAGCGCCTGCTTCTCGTGCCACTCGCGCATCACCGCGAAGCGCGGAAAAATGCCGATGTGGCGCTGCCCCGCCACCTTGTTTAGAAGCTGCACCATGCGGCTGGCGCTCTCGCCCTTCTGATTGACCGCGGGGACATATTGCGGATCGACCAGCACTACGTCGGCGCCGGCAGCCTGAATGCGGGAGATACCCTCCTCCACCTGCGCGATGGTCGCGGTCGCATCGAGATTGCGCAGGATCGCATTGGTGCCGACCTGCCAGATCACCAGATCGGGCTTCTCGTCGATCACTGCCTGCTTCAATCGTTGCAGCATTTCGGGCGCATCTTCACCGCCCTTGCCGCGGTTGAGAACCGTGATCTCCGCGGTCGGGTATTTGCGTTTGAGCTGCGCGGCCAAGCGACTGGGATAGGTGAATTCCGGCGCCGTCGAGCCGTAGCCTTCCGTCGATGACGACCCGAAAGCGATGATCGTCACCGGTTTATGCTCGGCGAGTTTGCGCGCGACATGCGGTAGCGCCCGCACCGTCTTGGCGATGCCCTTGGGCGACAGGCATGGCACCCGGCGGAAGATATCGGTCGCGGTGGAAGCTGCACGCTTCACATTGGCGATGGCTTTCGACGTCACGCTGGGCGCCGCCGGCCCAACCGAGGCGTACGGCTCCTGCGCCGCCACGGCAGACCCGACCAACCCGCGCGGCGTCTGCTGAGCGTGGACCGGCGCCACCGGTCCGAAAGCGGACAGCAGGGCGACCGCCGCCAATGCCGTCAGGGCGACGGCCCAACCGGAACGACTGGGGATCATTAACGCTGCGTCCTCAACTCTGCGGGTTTGATGCGCGCAGCATCGATCACGAAGGTCGCGAGCGCGCGGCCAAGACAATCATGCACCCGCTTGGCCAACTCGATGCCGCGGGAGGGACTGAACAGATCGAAACTGCCGATGTCGTTCCAGTGGTGCATGATCGCAAACCGATCGAACAGCGGAACCTCGCGCTGTTGCGCTACGACCCGCATCACATCGATGTAGGGCGTCGTCGTAATCATGGTTTCCATTCGCGGACCGTATTGCAGGTTCATCAAGACGACGTCCGCGCCGTGCTTCTGCAAGGCAATCACTCCTTCGTCGACGGCTGTCCTGAAGTCATCCGGATCGACCGCACGCATAGCATCGACGGTGCCGGTCTGCCATATGACCAAGGTTGGCTGCTTGCCTTCGAGGATTTGAGCAAGCCCGCTGGAAACGTCCTCGGCGGTTTTCTTGATCTGCAACTGCAAGTTGACGTTGACTTTGATGGTCGGCAACTTTTCGCGCAACGCCGCTTCCAAGCGGCCGGGAAAGCCGGTCCCATCGGGCGTCAGCACGGTCGCGGACCGGCTGCCGATCACCATGATGTCGAGCCGGCCTTCGGTCTTCACCGCCTCGGCGACTTTCTTCAGGCTGTTTTCGCTGGTCAACAGATAGGCGGGAACCTCGCAGCCGGGACGCGGCGCATCCTCGGCCCCTGCCGATGCCGTGCTCCAAAGCAACGCAAGTGCGATCAGGCCGCGAATGGCCCTCATGATCCCCCTCCCGCCAGGTCGGCGTTGGCTTCGGCGCTTTTCGCGTCTTTTCCGCCCTTGGCTGCAACCCGCTTATACCATGAAAACACCGCCGCGGCGGCCGACATGATGACAATTCCGGACAGACTGACAACGAAGTGAATCACCGCGCCGCCGGAAACTTCGGCCAGCACGAAGTGGCCGGCGAAGGCGAGGAAAACGCCGATGCAGAAAATTTCCAGCGAGTGCTGGCCGCACAGGATCGCTGGCCTGAGCCACGGCGACCGCAGCCCCCGCCAGTCGCTCGGCAGCAAATAGACGGTCAGCGCCGCCAGCGCGAGGAAATGGATGAAGCGCAGCACGTCGAGATCGGTCTTGTTGATCGGATACATCCACTGTTCGATGACGCGCGGGACGAAGTGACCAAGTTGCGGCAGATGCCATGTCAATGTGACGAAGAACGCCGCCAACAGATAGGCGACGCAAAGCCCCATCAGAATGCGTGAGGACAGAAGGGGAGCCATGCGCCTTGCGCCGCCGAGCGCGCACCAGGCGCCGAACACGAACAGCAACTGCCATGCGAACGGATTGAAGAACCAGACGCCGTTTGGATAGGCCGGCAGATTGAGGCCGAACTCCCAGGTGATGGCATACAGCACCACCGACAGGCCCAGCGTGAGGTCCGGTTTGCGCAGCATCAGCCAGACGATCGGCGGCAGGAACAGCATCAGCACGATATAGAGCGGCAGCACGTCCATATTGACCGGGCGAAACTTCAGCAGCAGCGCCTGCACGATGGTGACGTCGGGCTGCTTGAGAAAATCGAGGATGCCCATTTCCTCGGTGTAGAGCGGGTTCTCGAAGCTGGTGGCGACGTAGGAAATCTCCGCCAGAAAAATCGTGAACAGGAACACATGCGCGACGTAGATCTGCCAGACCCGCTTGAGGATGCGCGCGCTCGCCACCACGAAGCCGCGATCGGTCATCGCGCGGCCGTAGACGAAGGCGGCCGTATAGCCCGAAATGAAGATGAAGATTTCAGTGGCGTCGCTGAAGCCGTAATTGCGGATCGTCAGCCATGTGAAAAGATTGGGCGGCAGGTGATCGACGAAAATCAGCCACAGCGCCAGACCGCGAAAAAGATCGAGACGTAGTTCACGCTCGCCGCTCACCGGACCTCCCACCCGTCCCGGCACCTGCCGGGTCGGGGGCGTCGGCGGCGGCGCAGGATCCTTTGCGGCGCTCTCCGCGAGACCGCTGGCGGGCTGATCGGTGACAGACGTCATCGGTTCCGTGGACCTGAAAGCTGGATTGGCGCGCACCGCATGCCGTCGGCCGGATCGCGCGAGACGCGGCATATTCATAAGAGACCGAACCCGTGGACGATCCACGGCGACAGCATGAAGCAGCCGATTTCGCGCTCTCTGGCCGACAACTATGTTGAAATCGCGGTGATCGACCCGCGGCTATTTGGTTCCAACGGTGGTTTGGGTATGCTGGCGGCAGATGAGAAAGACTGCATCGATGTACCGCGCCGTAACCCGCCAGATCGAAGTGACTGTCGAGCCGAATTTCATGCCGGAGCGGTCCTCCGACGCGGAACTGCGTTACTTTTGGTCCTATACCGTCGTGATCACCAATGACGGACAGGAAACGGTGCAATTGCGGACACGGCACTGGATCATCACCGACGCCACCGGCCGCACCCAGGAAGTGCGCGGCGAGGGCGTCGTCGGGGAGCAGCCGACCCTCGGCCCGGGCGAGCGCTTCCAGTACACCAGCGGTGTGCCGCTGCCGACCTCCTCCGGCTTCATGACCGGGCGCTATCAGATGGTGACCGATGGCGGCGAACGCTTCGAGATCGACATCCCGACCTTCTCGCTCGACAGCCCGCAGGCCAAGCGGACGCTGAACTGAGATTGGAAACCGATGGTGAGGTGCGGAAGACTATATGCCGCCCCCGGCAACCCCACGTCCGTCACCGGGCTTGACCCGGTGATCCATCTTTTTTGAGAGTCTTCGCGAAGATTGATGGATGGCCGGATCAGGTCCGGCCATGACGGAATCCGTGCGGCCGGCGACTACTCCACGCCCGCTTCCTGCGGGGTGAATTCATAGACCGAACTGCAAAACTCACAGGTCACCACCACCTTGCCGTCTTTGACCATGTCGGCCCGATCCTCAGGGGCGAAACGCGACAGCATTCCAGACACGGCATCGCGCGAGCACGAACATTTCGCCTGCACCCGTTGCGTCGGGTACACCCGGACGCCGCGCTCGTGGAACAGCCGGAAGAGCAGCCGTTCGCCCGACAGATCCGGATCGATCAGTTCGATGTCCTCGACGGTTCCGATCAGCGACTGCCCTTCGACCCAGGCGTCGTCCTCGGCCACCTGATGCGCGACACTGCCTTCCGGCGCGTCGCCAGGATCGAGATCGGCCTGCCGCGCCCGCTCCGGCGCCTTGGGGAGGAACTGCAACAGCAAGCCGCCGGCGCGCCAGCGATGCTTCGGTCCATCGCCTTCGCCGCCACGCCACTCCTCCCCGACCGCGATCCGTACGCGGGTAGGAATCTGTTCCGAGCGCAGAAAATATTCATGCGCGGCATCTTCGAGATTGCCGCCTTCGAGCGCCACCAACCCCTGATAGCGGCTCATGTTGGCGCCCTGATCGATGGTCATAGCCAGATGCCCGCGGCCCAAGAGCGCTGCGGAGTCCTGTCCGTCCGCGAGCCGCGCCGCATCGAAACGGGCGTAGGCGCGCAGCCGGTCCGGAGCCTGGAAATCGACGATCATCAGCGAGACCGGGCCATCGGTCTGGGTTTGCAGGATGAAGCGGCCATCGAATTTCAGCGACGAGCCGAGCAGAACGGTCAGCACGACGGCTTCGCCCAGCAGCTTGCCGACGGGGGCCGGGTAATCATGCTTTTCCAGGAGGTCGTCCAGCGCCGGGCCAAGCTTGGTGAGGCGACCGCGCAGATCGAGCGCGTCGACATCGAACGGCAGCACGGCATCATCGACAGGAACCGCCGATGGCGCGCGGGCACGGGACTCTTCGGTTTGGGCGGGATTGGACGAACGGGATGCAGTCATGGTGCCCTATCTAGGGTCGGCGGACGAAAATCGAAACCCCTGCCAATTCGGGAAATCGTTCCCTTCAAGGCATCGCCTCACCGGCGCGGGCAGAGCGACCGACCTCGCGCACATCGCGCCATCACGTGGAAGAGTGATGAACCGGCCGCCTACTTCACCGCGTTGAGACACCAGGCCAGCACGCCCTTTTGCGCGTGCATGCGGTTCTCGGCCTCGTCGAACACCACCGATTGCGGGCCGTCGATCACGTCGTCGGTCACCTCGTCGCCGCGATGCGCGGGCAGGCAATGCATGAACAGCGCATCGGGCTTGGCCAACGACATCAAGTGCGCATTGACCTGATACGGCTTCAGCAGGTTATGACGATGCTCGCCATCCTTGTCGCCCATCGACACCCAGGTATCGGTGACGATGCAATCGGCGCCGCGCACGGCCGCTTCCGGATCGGTGCCGACCGTGATCGCCGCGCCGGATGACTTGATCCAGTCCTTCAGCAACTTGTTGGGCGCAAGCTGCGGCGGCGTCGCGACGTTGAGCCGGAACTTGAAGCGTTCGGCGGCATGGGCCCACGACGCCAGCACGTTGTTGTCGTCGCCGGTCCAGGCCACGGTGCGACCTGCGATCGGGCCGCGATGTTCCTCGAACGTCATCAGGTCGGCCATCACCTGACAGGGGTGCGAGCGCCGCGTCAGGCCATTGATCACCGGCACGGTGGCGTGCGCCGCCAGTTCCAGCAATGCCTCGTGATTGAGGATGCGGATCATGATCACATCGACATAGCGCGACAGTACCCGCGCGGTATCGGCGATAGTTTCGCCGCGTCCGAGTTGCATCTCCGCGCCGGTCAGCATGATGGTTTCGCCGCCAAGCTGGCGCATGCCGACATCGAACGATACCCGCGTGCGGGTCGACGGCTTGTCGAAGATCATCGCCAGGGTTTTGCCTGCGAGCGGCTTGTCGGCGCGGCCACTTTTGAGTTTGGCCTTGATAGCGACGCCGGCATCGAGAATGCCGCGAAGATCTCCGGCCGGAATATCCGTGAGATCGAGAAAATGACGCAAACCGCTCATCGCGCCGCCTCAAGCTTGGTGGCTGCCGACAGCGCCGCGCAAGCGCGTTCGAGCCGCGCCACCGCTTCGTCCAGTTCGGCCTCGGTCACGATCAGCGGCGGCAGGAAACGCACGACGTTGTCGCCGGCACCGACGGTAAGCAGCTTCTCGTCACGCAAGGCGTTGATCAGATCGCCAGCCGGCACCACCGCCTTGACGCCGAGCAGCAGCCCCTCGCCGCGCACATCGGCCAACAGGTCCGGGTGACGGTCGACCACCGACGCCAGCTTTTGTTTCAGCAGCAGCGACATCTTCTGCGCGTGCGGGAAGAAATCCGGCTTCAACATCACGTCAAGCACGGCATTGGCAGCCGCGACCGCCAGCGGATTGCCGCCGAAGGTCGAACCGTGCGAGCCCGGCGTCATGCCGGAGGCCGCCTCCTCGGTGGCGAGACACGCACCGATGGGGAAACCACCGCCCAGCGCCTTGGCCAGGGACATCACGTCGGGCGTCACCCCGGTGCGCTTGTAAGCAAACAACTCACCGGTGCGGCCCATGCCGGTCTGCACTTCGTCGAAAATCAGCAGCAGGCCATTGTCGTCGCAAAGCTGGCGCAGTTCCTTGAAGAAGGCATTGGACGCGGCGCGCACGCCGCCTTCGCCCTGCACCGGCTCGATCAGGATGCCGGCGGTGTTCGGGCCAATAGCCTTCTTCACGGCCGCAACATCGCCAAGCGGAACCTGGTCGAAACCCTCCATCGGCGGGCCGAAGCCTTCGAGATATTTCGCGGCACCGGTCGCGGCCAATGTCGCCAAGGTACGCCCGTGGAACGCGCCCTCGAAGGTGATGATGCGATAGCGCTCGGGATGCCCCTTCATCGCGTGATAGCGCCGCGCCACCTTGATGCAGCACTCCATCGCCTCGGCGCCGGAATTGCAGAAGAACACCTTGTCGGCGAAACTCTGCTCGCACAGCCGCGCCGCGAGCCGCTCGCCGTCCGGGCTCTTGAACAGGTTCGACATGTGCCACAGCTTGGTGGCCTGTTCCTGCAAGGCGGCCACCAGATGCGGATGGGCGTGACCGAGTGCGTTGACCGCGACGCCGCTGGTGAAATCAAGATAACGCTCCCCGTCGGTGCCGATCAGCCATGCCCCCTCGCCGCGCTCGAAGGCGACATCGGCACGGGCAAAGACAGGCAACAAATGAGACGGCGCGCTTTTGGTCATGACAGGTCCGATCGAACAATAGAGAGACGGGCCGTACTTGCGCGGCGTGGAGAACGGCCCGCGGCTGCAAAAAAACCCTGTCCCGAAAACGAAATGTGCCGCCTTTCCAGGCGGCACATGCGATTATTCTAGGACGGGTTTGATCGCTGTCAACCTCGCAGGCGGCGTCGAGACGGGCTTTTCGGCGTCTTCACCGTCCCCGGTGGCGGCATCCGGTGATGCAATGAAGTCACTGCGAGTCGCAGAAAAAGCCGATTTTATCGATTGACTACGGAAGATGTGGACGCATCGGGCGCGACTCTTGCGCGTGAGTCGCCGCATATTGTAGCGTTTTGGCTATCGAGTACGACATCTCGTGCGGCAGTTTTGATTCATCTTAGGTCCTGATCTCGGCGTGAACGTCCGGTGCGCTTTCCGCGTCCGGCGAGGGCTAAGGGATTC
Organism: Xanthobacteraceae bacterium; assembly: GCA_049647485.1. Classification (GTDB taxonomy): domain Bacteria; phylum Pseudomonadota; class Alphaproteobacteria; order Rhizobiales; family Xanthobacteraceae; genus 62-47. The sequence continues at coordinate 5,021 of JBARXT010000216.1, read as the reverse complement.
TAGCCGCAGGGATTTTGAACGACAGACGTCGCAACGCGGCTTCCTCCGGGGTGTCGCACGATACGAAGGAAACAGAGCGATGACAGTATTGACCTGGTCCGACGATCGCGTCGAGCAACTCAAGAAACTCTGGGAAGCCGGCCTCTCGGCCAGCCAGATCGCGGCGGAACTCGGCAATGTGACCCGCAATGCCGTGATCGGCAAAGTGCATCGGCTCGGACTGTCCGGCCGCGCCAAGACGCCGTCGTCGGCCGCACCGCGCCCGCGCAAGGTTCGCCCGGCACCGCAGATGATGCGGGTGTCGCGCCCGGTGTCGCGCGGCAACACCGCGCTGGCCCACGCCTTCGATGTCGAACTCGAGGTCGACCCCATTTCACACGACAACGTCGTTCCGATGAGCCAGCGGCTGACGCTGCTGGAACTGAACGAGAGCACCTGTCACTGGCCGGTGGGCGATCCGAGCAATCCGGAATTCTTCTTCTGCGGGGGCAAGTCGCTGACCGGGCTCCCCTATTGCGCACATCATTCGCGGATCGCCTATCAGCCCGCCGCCGACCGTCGCCGGCAACAGCCGAAGCCGCGCTGACACTAACGGACTCCGTTCGTCAGTTAGCTGGCCGGCTTCCGCGGATGGGCACGCTGGTGCCACGCCCACGCCGAACTCACGATGGTCGTCAGGTCGGAATGTGATGGCCTGAAATCGAGCACATTACGCGCCGCTGACGGATCAGCGACCAGATAGGTCGGATCGCCCATCCGACGCGGTTCGATCCGGTGCGGCACCTCGCGCCCTGTCACCGTCGCAATCGCCGCGAGAATCTCTTTCACCGAAAATCCATACCCGGTGCCGAGATTGAAACTGCCACCAGTCTGGCCCGCAAGCAGCAGCGTCAGCGCCTTCACATGCGCCGCCGCCAGATCGGTGACGTGAATGTAGTCGCGGATCGCGGTGCCGTCCGGCGTGTCGTAGTCGTCGCCAAACACCGCAAAGTCGGGCACATGGCCTTGCAGCGCCATCATCGCACGCGGGATCAGGTGCGTTTCCGGATCGCGCAGTTCACCGATAGTGCCGGAGGCATCCGCGCCGCTGGCGTTGAAATAACGCAGGCAGAATGCGCCCAGCCCGTAAGCGCGGCGATGATCGTCGAGCATCTGCTCGATCATCCACTTCGACCGGCCATACGGATTGATCGGCTGACACGGATAATTTTCCGGCAGCGCCTTGCTGTCGGCATTGCCGTAGACCGCGCCGGTACTTGAAAACACCAGCTTTTTGCAGCCTGCGGCGCGCATCGCATCGAGCAACGCCAGCGTGCCACCGACATTGTTGGCATAATACTTGTGCGGATCGACCATCGACTCGCCGACCAGACTCGCGGCGGCGAAATGCATCACCGCGACGATCGGGTATTGCCGAAACGCCGACGTTAGCGCGTCGCGGTCGTGCAGATCGCCTTCGACCAGCGGTCCTGTGACGAAACTTCGATGTCCCGTGAAAAAATTATCGTAGACGACAGGCTGAAAGCCGGCGGCATCCAGCGCCTTGCAGCCGTGCGCGCCGATGTACCCGGCGCCGCCGGTCACCAGAACTGCGGGGCGATCGCTCATCGTATTGCTAATGATGGTGCTTCTTCCACAACAGATGCAACGCACGCGGATTGGTGGTCAGATAGCGCCAGAACAATCGGCGCGGCTCCTGCGCGATCCGCCAGGCCCATTCCAGCCCGATATCCTGCATCCATTGCGGCGCGCGCTTGCGGCTGCCGGACAGGAAATTGAACAATCCACCCGACGTCTTGATCACGCCGACATTCGAGAGCCGCACCGAATAGGTTTCGATGAATCCCTGCTCGTGCGGCACGCCGAGCGCCAGCCACAGAACGTCCGGCGCCAACGCGTTGATTTCGTCGACCTTGGCGTCCAGTGCGGCACCATCAAGATAGCCATGCGAACGCCCGGCAATCTTCAAGGTCGGATGCGCCTTGCGGACGTTCTCGACCGCACGGGCGTTTTCCTCCTCGGATGCGCCGAACATATAGAAAGTGAGATTGGCCTCGGCCGCCTTGCGCGCCACGACATGGAACAGATCGGTGGTCGCCACCCGTTCCGGCAACGGCATCGACGCGCGATAACGCGAAGCGCTGACGAGCGGCTGGCCGTCCGCGTTGATCAGGTCGGCGGACGTGAACAGTCGCTTGACGCCGGGATCGGTCGAGCAGCGCGCCAGCACCTCGCCATTAGCGGAGGTCAGGAACAGCGGACGACCGATGCGGCGCTCGGGAAACGCCATCCTGACCATGAAGTTCGCCGTCTCCTCGATATCGAGAACGGCAACCCGAAGTCCACCCAGCGAAACGCGTGGAATGGCGGCCGTGGCGGCGCGACCTGCGGCATTGATACGACGTTCAAGCATGTTGTTTGCCCCGATCGTGACCGACCCCCGTGAGATCGACCTCATTGAGAATGACTCCGATAAGCTTCTGTTGCCCATCGCCAAGCGCATCGAGGATTTCCTCCATGGCTTGATTGATATCCAGCCGGGTCGGCAAAACGACGACGAGCGCATCAGCGGCGCTCAGCACGTCAAGATCCAAAGCATCCCATGGCATCGCCGGCCCCTCGATCAGAACGAGATTGTATGCCGGCGTGGCCTGCGCTTGCGCGACGGTCTTGCGCAGATGCTTCCCGGCAGCTTCCGCCGTCAGCCCGGACGGAAGCGCCACGGCAGCCACGCCATCGCCAACCGGCACATGCATCGCCTTGCCCGTGCCGAACGACAGCAGTGAAACGGCTTTCTTCGGCTCGACGGCACTACCGAGTCGTGCCGAGAGCGCGCGACCTTCAACATCGGCATCGACGATCAGCACCTGCGCGCCATCACGGGCCGCCGCCAGCGCCAGATTCGCGGATACGACGGATCGGCCCGGCTCGCGCGCCAGCCCGATCACCGCAATGACAGGAACCCGCCCGTCCGGCGTGCGTTTGCGCGCCGCCGCGCAAAGCTTGGCAACCGCGTCGCGGAAGGTCTTGCCGCCGCTGGCCCGCAGCGTCGGCCATCCCATCCGCGTCAGATCCGGCTTGCCGGTTGTCGGCATGATTCCGCCGAGTGTCCGCAGGACATCGGCTTCCTGGAGGCATGCCAGCAGCGGCTTCTCGATCATCGCGATCGCCGGCTTGAGCGGCACGGCCGGATGCTTCGGCCCCACGGGGGCCATGGGCGGCGATGTCACCGTATCGTCCGGGGTTCGGCCCGGTTCGGTTTCGCTGGCGCGCAACCGGGAAACCATGAAGACATAGCCGGCCGCGGCCAATCCGCCGAGCACGAAGCCGATCATCGCCAGCAGGCTCATCGCGGGGGGGAATGTGCGCGTCCGCGGCTGAACCGCTTCGCCAATTACGCGCGCGCTCGACGTATTGAGCGTTTCCTGCTCCTCGGTTTCACGCGAGCGCTTGAGGAACGAAAGATAAACCGCCCGGCTGGCCTCGACGTCGCGCTCCAGTTCACGCGCCTGCACCGATGCCTGACTGAGATTGACGCTTTGCTGCTTCTGGCGTTCCAGTTCCTTGGTCAGCGACGCCTCGAAATCTCGGGCGCGCGCAAGATCGGTCTGCGCCGCCACAGCGTAGCGGTTCACCTCGTCGTTGATATTGCGGCGCAAGTCCTCGACCTGCCGCTGCATGTTCATCAGCGTCGGATGACGTGGGCCCAATTCATTGCGCAGTTCGGCATAGCGCTTGCGCGTGTCGCTATACTGCGCGCGCAGGTTGGCGATGGTCGGCGATTGCAGGGCTTCCGGCATCGCGCCGGGATCGACCGCATTGCGTCGCGCCTGCTCGATCTGATCGTACTTGGCCTGCGCGTCCAGCGTCACCGCGCGCGCCGCCGCGAGGCGCTGGGTGATGGCTGACAGTTGCTGATCGCTGATCAGCGTATCCTGGCTGCCGACGAAATTGTTCCGCGCCTTGTAATCCGCGAGCTTGTTCTCCGCGGTGCGCAGCCGTTGCTGCAACTCCTTCAACCGGCTCGACAGATCGGTGGTGGCGCGGCGCACCGCCGTCGACTGCGATTGCCGCGACTCGGCGAGATACGCCGTGGCGATGGCATTGGCCAGCATCGCCGCCTTTGCCGGATCGTGCGACCAGACGTCGATATCGACGATGAACGTGCGATCGGTCCGCTTGACGCTGACATGGCGGTTGAGAAGGTCCAGCGCCTCGGTGAGATCGGCAGACGCGGTCGGCGCGCGACGGCCGATCATCGACCACAACGGCGCGAAGAAGCTGGTCGACTTGCCGCCGAACTCGGAATCCTTGTCGATCTTGGTGTCCTTTATGACGCGGAGCAGGACGCTGTTCGAGGTGATGAACCGCGCCTGACTTTCCGCGACGATGGCAAGGCCGGACATATCCTGCGCGCGCGGCGTCAACTCGCGCTCGACAAGCTGCAGCTCGCGCGGATCGACGTAAAGCTGCGCGGTCGCGGTGTAACGGGGTGTCAGGCTCTTGCCGACAGCGACGGCGAGGCAAGCGCAGCCGAACGCCACGGCGACGATGAAAATGCGGCGACGCCACAGCTCCGCAATCAGGCCGAGAAGGTCGATGTCGAACACGGCCGCGCGCTGACGTTCGCCCGCGCTCGTTGCGGGCGGCTCCACGGGGCGATCATACTTGAACATGATCGTCCCCCGTCATGTCCGCGATGCCCCGAACCGGCAGCATCATTCGCGCGACGTTATCAACCACTCGAAACGCCGCCATACGCACCGCATCAATTAATGAAGGCTTAACTATATTCATCGACCGAGTATTTGCCGGAAAGGCAAAGAAACCGTTTAGACGCCGAGACATTGCAACGCCTCCGCGATGGTGAGAATACGCACGTCGCGGCGACGCGCTTCTTCCAGCGCTTCCCGCAACAGGATCGGCGTGCAACCGTATGGACTCGGCTTTGCCGCAACGTCATGCGTATAGAAGATCAGCCAGCCGCCAGTGGCGATAGCCTGATCGAAGGCGCGCTGAAC
>JBARXT010000215.1:0-2190 GCA_049647485.1 Xanthobacteraceae bacterium | reverse complement strand
CTCGATGCCCTTCTGCGCCTTCACGCCCTGCCGGAACGGATGCTTCACCATGGTCATGTCGGTGACGAGATCGGCCATCTCGATCAGATCGTCATGCGCATTGCGGCCGGTGATGACGACGTGCTTGTCCTCCGGCTTCTCGTCGCGGAGGAACGCCAGCACCTCGTCGAGCGGCAGGTAGTCGTAGCGGAGCACGATATTGAGTTCGTCGAGCAGCACCAGGTGATGGCGGTCGTCGCGGATCAGCGCCTTGGCCTGCTCCCAACCGGCGCGCGCGGCGGCGATGTCGCGGGCGCGATCCTGCGTCTCCCAGGTGAAGCCCTCGCCCATGATGTGTAGCGTCACCAGATCGGGAAATTTGTTCAATAGCCGCGCCTCGCCGGTGTCCCACTTCGCGGACTTGGTGAACTGCACGATGCCGACCGGGATGTCGTGGCCGATGTGGCGGAACACCATGCCGAGCGCCGCGGAGGTCTTGCCTTTGCCGTTGCCGGTGTGGACGATCAGCAAGCCCTTCTCGACGGTCTTCCCTTCCATCATGCGGTCGCGCGCGGCCTTCACCTTGCGCATCTTGTCGTTGTGCCTGGTGTTGACGGCGTCGTCGCTGGTGGGATTGGTCATGATGGATTTGCTTTCTGGTTGGAATTGCGTTTCAGCCATAGCGGCAGCCCGGCGGCGACGAACACCACGTTCGGCACCACTGCGGCAATGCCCTGATTGAGTCGGCCCTGCGCGTCACGAAAATCGCGGCCGAGCGGCGTTTCGGGCACGAGACCGAGGCCGACCTCGTTGGATACCAGCAGCACCGGGTGCCGCGTGTCGCGTAGCCATTCCGCAAGTCCTTTGGTTGCGGCTTCGACATCGTGCGACGCGTGCATCAGGTTCGACAACCACAATGTCAGGCAATCCACCAGCACGACGCGGCCGTTGCCGGCTTCGCGCGTCAGCGCATCTACCAGCGCCAGCGGCTCCTCCACCGTGCGCCAGCCTTCGCCACGCTGCATCCGGTGATGCGCGATCCGCACGCGCATCTCAGCGTCGCCCGCGGTCGCGGTCGCGAGATAGACGCGCGCAAAATGGCTCTCGCCGGCAAGCTGTTCGGCGAAGCGCGATTTGCCGGAGCGTGCGCCGCCCAGCACCAGCGTCGGCTGAAAAACCAATTGAGGCGAATCTTGCGGCATCAACGGCCCGGATCACAATGCGAGCTTTGCCGAGCCGTGCCGCTGGCGAAAGCCAGCACGCGCTCGCCGGATGCACCCCGCCCCGACGCCGTCAAAGCACAATTCTCGATGGCAGGTCTCCTGGCTCACGACTTGTGGCCTGGCCCCGCCTTCCCGGATTGCTCCAGTGGCCTCGGTGCAAGGCTCCTCATGGACTGAGGCTCGTCGCTCACAGTTGCGGGGGCAGCGCCGGAGTTGAAAACCGGCTTCCCTTTTCACCCTCCATATGGAAGGACCATCGCCGTGAACGCTAGCCTTCGGCGGAAGCGCGGTCAACCGCGCCGCGCCCGACAAGGACCTGAACATGATAGATGCCGATGCTGCGCGATGGCCGCACCCTGATGTCGCACCGCTCGATCGTACAGAGGAAGCCACATTGCGTGCGCGGATCGACGGCAAGGCCAAGCCGCCGGGTTCGCTCGGCCGCATTGAGGCGCTGGCGTTGCAACTCGGCTTAATCCGGCATCCCGCGGAGCCATCGGTCGAGAACGCCGTGCTGCTGGTGTTCGCCGGCGATCACGGCATGACGGCCTCCGGCGTCTCGCAGTATCCGTCAGACGTAACAGTCGCGATGGTGAGAACATTTCTCGCCGGCCGCGCCAGCGCCAACGCGTTCGCCGCCGCAACCGGCGCGCGATTGCAGGTGATCGATGCCGGCGTCGCCGCCGACCTGCCCCCGCATCCCGATCTGATCGACGCCAGGATCGCGCGCGGCACCGCTAATGCCGCGCATGCGCCCGCGATGTCTCGCGAACAGGCCATAGCGGCGCTGACGCGCGGCTGCGAAATCGCCATGCAGAAGATCAACAACGGCGCCGATGTCATCGCCATCGGCGAGATGGGCATCGGCAACACCGCCTCCGCCGCGCTAATCGCGCATCGCCTCGCGCCCGCGCCGCTGGACGATTGCATCGGCGTCGGCGCCGGCCAAAGCGACGAGGGACTGGCGCGCAAACGCGCCGTGCTGGCG
>JBARXT010000214.1:0-6885 GCA_049647485.1 Xanthobacteraceae bacterium | reverse complement strand
ACGATTCAGGTCACCCCGGGTGAAGCTATCGCGAATTTGTTCGGCATCGCCGACGCGCTGACCCTGCTGCGCCGTGCCGAGAACGGCGAAGCCTCCGCCGAGGAACTTGCCGATGCCGATTGGACGCTGGAGGCCAGAGTTGCTTCCGCTCTCGCCCGCCTCGGATTGGATGTGAGTCCCGAAACGCATCTTGCAACACTGTCGGGCGGGCAAAGCACGCGAGCGCGCCTTGCTACGCTCATCTTCTCAGAGCCCGACTTCCTGCTGCTCGACGAACCGACAAACAACCTCGACCGCGAGGGACGCGCGGCAGTGATCGATTTCCTCGCCGGCTGGCGCGGCGGAGCGATCATCGTCAGCCATGACCGCGAGTTGCTTGAGACCATGGACGCCATCGTCGAGATGACCTCGCTCGGAGCCACACGTTACGGCGGCGGCTGGAGCCAATATCGCGAGCGCAAGGCCATTGAGCTTGCCGCCGCCCGACACGATCTGGCGGATGCCGAGAAGCGCGTCACGGAAATCGACCGAAAAGCGCAGGAAACCACCGAGAGGAAAGCACGGAAGGATCGCGCAGGACAAAGAAAGCGGGCAAAGGGCGACCTGCCACGCATCCTGACAGGGATGCGCAAGGACCGAAGCGAGGACACAAGCGGCGCGACGGCCCGTCTCGCGGACCGACAGCGCGCGCAGGCGTTCGAGGCCGCCGCCTCCGCGCGCAAGCGCATCGAAATTCTTCAACCGCTTTCCGTCGTTCTGCCGCCGACGCATTTGCCGGCCAACAAGTCAGTCCTGACGATCGATGCCGTGAGCGTCGGTTACGAGCCCGACCGGCCGATCATCCAGAATCTGTCTTTCGCCATCACCGGGCCGGAGCGCGTTGCGGTTGTCGGACCGAACGGTTCCGGCAAGACGACGTTGCTGGCGCTCGTTGCCGGGCAGTTGCAACCGTGGAGCGGGACCGTGCGGGTCATGACCGACTTTGCGGTGTTCGACCAACAGGTGAGTCTTCTCGATCCGTCGGCCTCGGTTCGCGACAACTTCCGGCGTCTCAACCGGACGACCGATGAGAATGCCTGCCGGGCGGCGCTGGCCCGTTTCATGTTCCGAGCCGATGCGGCGCTTCAACGCGTCTCCCGTCTAAGCGGTGGGCAATTGTTGCGGGCCGGTCTGGCTTGCGTGCTCGGCGGACCGGCTCCGCCCTCGCTCCTGATCCTCGACGAGCCGACCAATCATCTCGACATCGACTCGATCGAGGCTGTCGAGGCAGGATTGCGCGCTTATGACGGCGCGCTGTTGATTGTCAGCCATGACGAGGCATTTCTCGAATCCATCGCAGTCTCAAGCAGGCTGGATCTCGCACGCGCATGAATCGTTGATTCGTCGCCGGCAAAAGAAAAAGGGCCAACCTTGCGGCTGGCCCTGTGCAGTTTGCTCTTGGTAGAAATGAAGATCAGTAGCGCGCGGCGGGTCCGCCCCAGCCGAAGTGATAGTTCACGCCGACCTTGACGGTGTGCACCGACGCACCGACGTCCACGAGTCCCGCATAGCGTTCCTTGCTGAAGTCGGCGTACATGTATTCGGCCTTGGCCGACCAGGCCGGTGCGAACATCCACTCGACGCCGGCACCAACGGTCCAGCCGGAATGCATCTTGGACTCCGAAACCGTCAAGCCGCCGGCAGAGGCCGACATCTTGTTGTTGGCCCAGGCGTAGCCGCCCTTGGCGTAGAGCAGCACGCTGTCGAAAGCGACGCCGAGACGACCGGTGACGCTGCCCAGCGCATTGATGCGATCACGACTGGTGATGCCCGCCACCGTGGACGACGCGCCGATGCTGCCGCCGGCCGCGTCGACTTCAAGGCCCCAGACGAACTGGCTGCCCGGCGCCTGCCAGTTGTAGCCGATGGTGCCGCCGCCGAAGCCGCCCTTCAGCGCATCGGTGTTGACGGTGCCGCCGCCGACACCCGGAATGCTGGCGCTGACCGAATTCGACCAGCCATAGCCGCCCATGGCGCCGACATAGAAGCCGGACCAGTTGGTGGCCGGGCTTACCATCGGAGCCGGAGCCTTGGTGTAGGGCCGCGCCGCCAGATCGGCCGCGAAGGAAGGTGCGCTCATCGCAACGATCGCGACAGAAGCGAGAATAATTTTCTTCATGATTTGAATTCCCAGCAGGTTTTGAAGTTCCTGGGAACCCAATAGGCGATGGAACCCGGTTCCTACAACCTTAATTTGCATTAACGATTGCATTCGCGCCACAGCGTTGCACTTTTGCAACGCAACAATCCATTAACCTTTTTATTTTGCTAATAAATCTGGTGCGACCCAGCCGTCTTCACCGGTCTTTCTTTCGAGGATTGCCTCACAGGTCCGGGGCGAACCTGTAGGACGCCTGCACGAACATGCCGTAGCGCTCCAGCCGCGTCGGCAAGGTCTGGCACGGGCATGCCATGCCGAACGTATTGGTGTAGGCGTCATCGGTCGCCCAGGCCGCCCAGTAGCGGCCGCCGACGCCGATATCGACATTCGGCGTCAGCGCGTAGGACAGGATCGCCTCCAGTTGCACGCCCCGGCCCCTTGCGAATTCCGGCGACCAGATGTCGGGAGTGTCGGTCCGCAACAGGTGGCCGTCGAGGCCGGTCAGCCGCACGTAGGGCAGATACGCCGCTTCCGCGCTCAGCTTGAGGTCTGGCGTTAGCGCCACCTGCCCGGCGACGCCGAGCCGCACCGCGTGCAGGGTGTTGTCCTCGCTGATGACATTGGTGGACAGCGACGCCGAGAACGGCTCGGCGCAGGCGCCCTCCGGATGCGCAAGCTGGATGCAGCCACGCGCCATCTTCTCATCGCGATTGAAGTGATAGCCAACGAAGCCGCCGAGCCGGTAGCGGTCGGTATGCAGCACATCGTAACCGACATCGAGCGTGGCGTAGCCGATGCGGCCGGGCACATAACCCGACAGCGTATTCGAATACGGCACGTTGTCGGAACTGCGGGAGAGCCAATCCTCGTCGTGCATCTTGCCGCCGCCGAGCGAGCCGCCGCCGGCAAAGCCCTTGACGAAAATGCGGCTCGGACTGTCGACGCGACCGAACACTTCACCGGACTGACCGACCGTGTCGTAGGTCAGGCGCGAAATCAGCACGTTCTGCTGCGCGGGGTTGGTCGTGATGCCGAGATCCTTCTGGAAGCGGCCGCTGGAATACCAGTAGCGCCCGCCGACCTCGACGTTCCAGCCTGCTGAAAGCGCCGGTGCTTTCGCCGCGAGGCGCGGCTCCGGCCAATTCGCGCGCGGATCGGAGCCGAAGCGATAGTTGAGACCGAGGCGCACCAGATTCATGCTGTGATCGATTCCGGTTCGTCCGCCGGCCACATCGAGATAGTTCAAGGCACCAGGCGCGGGCTGCAGGTAGGCTTGCGGCGACGTCACCACGCCACCGCCGAAGCGCGCATGGCTGTATTCGAAGCGCAGCGACCATGCCGGCGTCAGCGCCTGCTCGAATCCGACGCCCGCGGTCCAGCCCCATCGCGTGCCGTAGGTTTCCGCCGGCGCGATGTCCTCGAATGCGTTCAGTGCCACGTCGGAGCGCGAGGTGAGCCACGCTGCGCCACCCTTGAGATAAACCAGCGAGCGGCCATCGACGCCGCCGGCAAATCCGACGCGGCCGGTGATACTGCCGAACGCCTCGTGACGCGCGCGGCAATTGAACGACGTGAATGCGCCCGACGGCGCAAGGCAGGTGTCGGCACCGTTGGCGTCCATCGCGCTGACATCGGCCTCGATGCCGAGCACGAGATTGCGCGAGGTCTGCCAGTTGTAGCCGGCCTGCACGCCGGCAAAGACCGACGGCATGCGGATGGCATCCCCATACATGGACGGACCGAATGGACTCGTAACCGACGTGGCCCCGAGCCCGCCGCCGAGATGACCGCCAATGTAGAAGCCGCTCCAGTCGAACGCCGCGGGCATCGCCCTCGTCTTCACCGGAAGATCGGCCGCGACAGCGGGAACAGCCGCACTCCCGATCGCCACCGCAACAGCCACCACACGCACCGACAACGCCATCATGCCCCTCAGCCACACAGTTCGCCTGTGGGTAAAGAGGCACCGACACGCTTGAAGAAATTGTTAAGCCTAACGAATCGTAATCACGTGCGCGCCGCCATCGCGCGCTTATGTCGCAACGGCCGCACGAAAATGATTCCATTTCCGTCATGGTCGGGCGTAGCCGTTCGAGAACGGCGTCGCTTCCCTCGTCGTATCCCGGCAATCTACGTCTTGACCGTTCATGATGCTAAGACGTGGATGCCCGGCACAAGGCCGGGCATGACGATGAAGGCGGTGCTGACATCCTGATCACATCACGCCGCTACATCCGCACTTCGATCAGCCGCGGGCCCTTCTCCGCGTTGGCTTCCGCCAGCGCCTTGTTGAACTCGTCGGCGGTCTCGACCGCGCGGCCGGGCACGCCCATGCCCTTGGCGAGCGAAACCCAGTCGAGCGTCGGGCGATCGATGCTCAGCATGTCCTGCGCACGACGGCCGGGCTCGCCGGCGCCGACGCCGTCGAACTCGCCGCGCAGGATCTGATACATGCGGTTGGCGAACACGACGGTGACGACGTCGAGATTCTCGCGCGCTTGCGTCCACAGCGATTGCAGCGTGTACATCGCGCTGCCGTCACCGACCATGCAGATCACCTTGCGGTCGGGACAGGCGACCGCGGCGCCGGTCGCCACAGGCGTCGAGAAGCCGATCGAGCCGCCCATGTTCTGCAGCCAGTCGTGCGGCGCGGCCGCCGCTGTCGGCGGAAAGAAGCCGCGTCCGGTGGTGATCGATTCATCGACCACGATGGCGTTCTCCGGAATGGCAGCGGCGATGGCCATCGCGATCGCCTCGTGCGTCAGCGCGCCGGTCGGCTTCACCAGTTCCATCGATGTCTGAGGCTTGGCATCGGCAGGCTTCGCGCCAACAGCCGACGCCAGAGCCTCCAGCGCCGCGACGGAGTTGTCGCCGCCCTCGGTCATGCGATGCACTTCGCAGCCTTCGGGCTTCAACAGGCTCGGCTTGTCGGGATAGGCGAAGAACGCCACCGGATCGTTGGCCTCGACCAGAACGATGTGACGAAACTCTTTCAGCACCGGCAATGCCTGCGCCACCACATAAGGCACGCGCTCGATGGCGAAGCGGCCCTGCCCGCGCGCCATCCGCGCATTGTAGGTCTGGCCCATCACGGCGCATCCGGTCTTGCCCGCGATCTGCGCCGCCAGCGCCAGCCCCTTTTCGGTAAGCGCGCCGCCGGTCATCAGCAACAGCGTTCGCTCGCCACCCCGCAACACGCGGGCAGCGGCATCGACGGCTTCGGTGGAATAGCCGGCGCGCTGCGCCGATGCCGGCACGGCAGCGATGCCATCGGCCTCGTTCCACGCGGTGTCCGCAGGCAGAATCAGCGTTGCGATCTGCGGCGACGCACCGCTGGCGGCAGCGATGGCGGCAGCGCCGTCCCGCGCCACGGATTTCGCATCCGGCGAGGTGCGCACCCAGTTCGACATCGGCCGCGCCAGCCCCTCGATATCGGAGGTGAGCGGCGCGTTGTATTCGATATGATAGCCGGCGTGCTGGCCGACGATGTTGACGATGCCCGACGCCGCCTTCTTGGCGTTGTGCAGATTGGCGAGGCCGTTGGCGAGCCCCGGCCCGAGATGCAGCAGGGTCGAGGCCGGCGTGCCTTTCATGCGGAAGTAGCCGTCGGCGGCGCCGGTCACCACGCCTTCGAACAGACCGAGCACGCAGCGCATGCCCTCGACCCGATCAAGCGCCGCGACAAAGTGCATTTCCGAGGTGCCCGGATTGGTGAAGCAAACATTGACGCCACCAGCGACCAGCGTTCGCACTAGGCTTTCCGCACCGTTCATCGTCGCGCTCCCTTCATGCACTTTGTTTCGTTCAAGATGAACCATTGTTGGCGCGCTGCGTCAAAGGATTAAGGGCGGCTGCAATGCAGCCATCCGGGAAGACACAGATGGCGTGGATTTGATGCCCGCCATCAATTGCGCGACTTTTCGGTCACGCCAGATTCGGAAATCCCGATTTCACAAGGCTGTGGGTTGCGAAACGCCGCGAATTATGGCCTTCCTGATGACAAATTGAACCTTGAAGGGGCGAAGATGAAGCGAGGGTTTGCTGTCCTGCTGGCTGCGGCGACGTTGGGACTGATGATGACCGGAAGCGCCTCGGCGCAGATGGATACGCGGGTCTTCATGGACCCGAACTATCGCCTGCCGTTCGGCGGGGCCAGTTCGATCCCGCGAACCACCGTCAACTTCGATGGAAACTACGCGCCCGGCACCATCGTCATCAACACCAGGGAGCGCCGCCTCTACCTGGTGCAGCCGAACGGAACCGCACTGCGCTACGGCATCGGCGTCGGCCGCGATGGCTTCCGCTGGTCCGGCACCCACCGCATCACCGCGAAGAAGGAGTGGCCGGACTGGACCCCGCCCGCACAGATGCTGCGGCGGCGCCCCGACCTGCCGCGCCACATGAAGGGCGGCATCGAAAACCCGCTCGGCGCGCGCGCGATGTATCTCGGCTCGACGCTGTATCGCATTCACGGCTCCAACGAGCCCGAAACGATCGGCCAGGCGGTCTCATCCGGCTGCTTCCGCATGACCAACGACGACGTCACCGATCTCTACGGCCGCGTCGCTGTCGGCACCACCGTGGTGGTGAAGAACTAATGCAGTCGCCACGCAACCCCTGACTCTTGTCCAGGACGCGATGCGGCGCAAGCTTCAGCGCCGTGCCGCTTCGCAGAGCCGGGACTACCGCGAACAATGCCGCTGATACAGTCCCGGCTCTGCGACGCATCGTTGCTCGCCGCGCGG
>JBARXT010000213.1:0-7258 GCA_049647485.1 Xanthobacteraceae bacterium | reverse complement strand
TGAGGATGTCCTCGAACGCCGCGCCGCCACCCGCACCGCCGCCGGGACCACCACCAGTGCGGAAGCTATATTGCTCGAAGCCGCCGCCCGGCCCACCGCGCGGGCCGGCGCCGCCGCCGGGGAAACCCTGGAAGCGCGGCTTGCCTTCGGCATCGATCTCGCCGCGGTCGAACTGCTTGCGCTTGTCCTCGTCGCCGAGAATCTCGTTGGCCGAATTCAGTTCGGAAAAGCGGGCCGCCGCTTTGGGGTCGTTCTTGTTGTTGTCGGGGTGATGCTTCTTCGCAAGCTTGCGATAGGCGCTCTTGATCGCCGCAGCGCTTGCGTTTCGCTGCACCCCCAGGACCTCATAGGGGTCGCGCATCCGTCTCGTCTCCTTAAAGTCGGGATATGGCCGAACGGCCCGGTCGAATGATAGCCGAAAGGTTCAGTCGCACTGTATCTGGGAGTTTCGTGGCATTTTTGCAACTGGTCGCCGTGCCGGAAACGGAGGAAATCAGCTCTGTTTCCACGGTTTCAGGGTGCGGATTTCCCATCGGCCGCCCCCGTCGCGGCAAGCGGCCCCATGCAGCCAGCTTTCCGAGGTGGCGTTGACGTAGCTCGCGAGGAAATCCCGGCAGGTGCGCCCCTCGGTCGAATAGGCGCTGGCAAGCGGCGTCACCGAACCGCGCGCGCCGGTCGAGGGATTTTCCCACGGCTGGCTGGAATCCTTGCCGCCCTTGGTCAGCACGTCGGACGCCGCAACGCGGGCGAAAGCCAGATCGGCGGCGGTGGGCTTGTCGCTTGGGTCTGCCGCCTGCTGCGCCGGGGCGATCGATCCGGTGACGTCGCCACCGCCCTTGGCTGCCGACAGAGCATCGAACTTGCCGACGCTGCATCCACCGAGCGCCACGCCCATTAGAATCGTTGTCATCAACATGCCTGCTGGGCGCATCGCCGATAGGCCAACGCGGCCGCCTGCCTTATATAGGCTAGGCCGTCGCAAGGGTCCCGTGGGACTCTGGGCTGGTGGCCGATGCAACGCGGAACTCCGAACATGACCGATACAACCTCCATCAAACACCCAACCGAGTTAACGTCTGGTGATTTCACCGCCGCGGAGAATCCGTTTGCCCTGTTCGCGGAATGGTTTGCCGAAGCGCAGGCGAACGAGCCGAACGATCCCAACGCCATGGCGCTGGCTACGGTCGACGCCGACGGCCTTCCCGATGTGCGCATGGTGCTGATGAAGGGCTATGATACCGACGGCTTCGTGTTCTACAGCCACATCGCCAGCCAGAAAGGCCGCGAACTTGCTGGCAATCCGAAAGCCGCGCTGCTGTTCCACTGGAAATCGCTGCGCCGGCAAATCCGGATTCGCGGCCCGGTGACGCCAGTGACCGATGCCGAGGCCGACGCCTATTTCGCGACACGGCCCAAGCAGGCGCAGATCGGCGCCTGGGCCAGCAAGCAATCGCAACCGCTGGAAAGCCGCTTCGCGTTCGAACAGGCCATCGCCAAGGTCGCCGCCAAGCACATCCTTGGCGAGGTGCCGCGCCCGCCCGGCTGGAGCGGCTGGCGCATCACCCCGCTGCGCATCGAGTTCTGGCACGATCGCCCGTTCCGACTGCACGACCGCATTGAATTCCGCCGCGACACGCCCGACATGGCGTGGACCAAGACGCGTATGTATCCGTAGAATTAGTCATCATGACCGGGCATAGCCGACCGAAAGGGCGGCATCGCTTTACTCACTAATTTCGGCCATCCACGTCTTCACTTACTCCAGGCTTTTAGAACGTGGATGGCCGGGACATAGGCGAGCGAACGCGACGCCGTTTTTCAAACGGCTACGCCCGGGCATGACGAAGAAAAGAGAACCGTTGATGCAGAACACCAGCAATGCGCCGCGACGAACCATGCTGCTCACCGGCGCCAGTCGCGGCATCGGCCACGCCACGGTGATCCGCTTCTCCAGCGCCGGCTGGCGGGTGCTGACCTGTTCGCGGCATCCATTTCCGGAAGAGTGCCCGTGGGGCGCGGGGCCGGAGGACCACATCCAGGTCGACCTCGCCAGCCTTGACGATACGCAGCGCGCGATCGCCGAAATCCGCGAGCGGCTCGACGGCAACACCCTGCACGCGCTGGTCAACAACGCCGCGATCTCACCGAAGGCGCCGGACGGCAGCAGGCTCGGCTCGATCGAAACCGATACCGATACCTGGAGCCACGTCTTCCGGGTCAACTTCTTCGCGCCGATCATGATGGCGCGCGGCCTGCTTGACGAGTTGAAGGCGGCGAAGGGTTCGGTGGTCAACGTCACCTCGATCGCCGGTTCGCGGGTGCATCCGTTCGCCGGTGCCGCCTATGCGACGTCGAAGGCCGCGCTCGCGGCGCTGACCCGCGAGATGGCGTCGGACTTCGGCCGCTTCGGCATTCGCGTCAACGCCATTGCGCCGGGCGAGATCGATACCTCGATCCTGTCGCCGGGCACCGAGAAGATCGTCGAGAGCCAGATTCCGCTGCGCCGCCTCGGCACGCCGGACGAAGTGGCGAAGATCATCTACGTGCTGTGTTCAGAAACGTCGTCCTACGTCAACGGCGCCGAGATTCACATCAACGGCGGCCAGCACGTCTGACCGCACGCGTCATCGATCAACCCGGTTTGAAAAAGCGCGATGCCCGGATCATGTCCGGGCATCTTTGCTTTTTAACTCGTCGACGGATATCGCTAGACGCCGGTGGCGCGGAAACGCGATCCGGAGCCGGCATCGAGGCTGGAGCATTCGTCCTCGGATTCGTCCTCGAACATCAACGCCCCGCAATGCGAGCAAATCCTGCGCGAAGTCCCCGACGGCTGCGTCGATAACGATGCGCGCTGACGATAGGCCAGGAAGTCAATGACGTCGAGCGACGGCGTTACGATTTTCTCAACCATGGGGTCCTCACATGTCTGCGCAGACTTATCGCAGAAACCCTTGGATCAATCGTTCAGGCCACCGCTCAAATTTTAAGGGAGAAAATGTGGCAAGGTTCCCTGTTCGCGGTCATGTTTCCCGCAATGGTTGTCGAGCTTTCCCGCAAACCTTACTCCACTACGGATAACGGACGACCAAGCACAACCTAAAGCCACTTCTTCCATTTGAAGAACATATAGGGCCCGATCGCCGCGCACAGCATCGCCATCAGTGCAAGCGGATAACCGTACCGCCATTCCAGCTCGGGCATCATTCTGAAGTTCATGCCGTAAACCGACGCGATCAGCGTCGGCGGCATCAACACCACCGCCATGACCGAAAACAGCTTGATGATGTTGTTCTGTTCGAGATTGACGACGCCGAGCATGGCGTCGAGCACGAAGGTGATCTTGTTCGACAGATAGGACGCGTGGTCGGACAGCGAAGCGACGTCGCGCTGCATGGTCTTGAGTTGCGCGCGCCGCTCCTTCGACCATTTGACGTTATCGGCCTCGGCAACGACGAACGTCACGACACGGCCGATCGACACCAGACTCTCACGCACCTTCGAGGTGAGGTCGCCCTTGCGACCGATCGCGATCAGAATATCGGAATAACGCTTGGCTTGGCCGGTGCGCGCCGAGCCCTCCGGCTCGAAGATTTCACGGCTGACCGCATCGACGTCGGCGCCCGCGCGTTCGAGAATGTCGGCGCAGCGATCGATCACCGCTTCCAGCAATTCCAGCACCACGGCCTCGCCGTTGATATCGGGCGGCGCGGTGCGCGCCAGCTTGTGCTCCACCGCCACGAACGGACGCGGGCTATCGTAACGCACCGTCACCAGGCGGCGGTCGGACATGATGAAGGTCACTGGCGTGGTACGTGGCGCGTCGGTCTCCGAGCCGCACATCAGGATCGCCGTCATGTAGCGCGCGCCGTTCTCGACATAGAGACGGCTGGAGATCTCGATCTCCTGCATCTCCTCGCGGGTCGGCACCGCGATCCGCACCAGCTTCTCGACGGCGCGATCTTCCTCCGGCGTCGGATTGACCATGTCGATCCACACCGCGCTTTCCGGTAACGCCGTCAGGTCCGCGCAATCGACTTTCTTCAGAGCTGAACCGGTCGGCACGAAGATGGTCAGCATGCGGATGCTCCGGGGACGGCGTGAGTACCGGTGGGACAGCGGCGAAGCGGATCGTCGCGAACCGCCCGCCTGAGTGCGCCGATCCGGCCGATTCTGGCAAGCCTTTCCGGAGCAGCGTTCGCATCCAACAATGACAGCGGCGTGACCGGCGCGCGATGGCTTCTCACGAAACGGTCAGATCGCCCCCCGCGTTGCGGCAAAAATATCACAACCGCCATGCTGCATAGCGAAGCCGACGTCTAACTGCTGGAATTATGGTGCGTTTCAGCGATAGTAATAACAGCGGAATCGCCCGTGCCGGCGCCGTCATCTGGATGCCGGCAGGACGGCGGTTCTGCACCAGTGATACGGATTGCACCATGTCGTCGCTTATCAAGTTGCCGCTCGCCAAATTGGGGTTTCTGGCCGTGAGCCTGCTGCTGTCGGGCTGCGTCGAAACCACCGCGACGCATCTGGAAGCAACCAACACCGCCAGTTTCAAGCCGCACGACAAGGAACTGCTGTCCAAGGTCAGCTACGTCAAGACGCCGGTCGCGGCACCGTTCCGCCGCGCCATCGTCACCTATCACCGCAAGGAAGCGCCGGGGTCGATCATGGTCGATTCCGACAATCACTACCTCTACTACGTGCTCGATGGCGGCAAGGCGATCCGCTACGGAATTACCGTCGGCGAGGAAGCCATGGCCTGGTCCGGCATCGCCAAGGTCGGCGCGATGACCGAGTGGCCCGCCTGGCATCCAACGCCGGGCGAAATCGAGCGGCTGGGCGTTCCGAAGTTTGTCGCGCCTGGCCCCGACAATCCGATGGGGTCGCGGGCGCTCTATCTCTATTCGGGCGGCAAGGACACGCTGTTCCGCATCCACGGCACCAATCAGCCGGAATATATCGGCTCGTCGATTTCGTCGGGCTGCATCCGCATGACCAACGAGGACGTCATCGACCTCTATAATCGCGTCAAGCTGGGAACCGTGGTGGTGGTGCTGGAGCCGAAGCACGGCGACTCGCCCTTCAACCCCAAGCTGGCGCTGCAGGGCGGAGCCATCAACGGAAACTACTGAGGACGCTCAAAGGATAATTCAGTGAACGCCGGCTTAACCGACGTTCAGTATATCGGCCGGGTTTCGGGATTGAACGTCCCGGCATCGGCCTTCGGATCGGAACCAGATATCGCCAAGCCGGGCTGTCCGGCGAAGCGTTCGTATCAAGCAGAATGGATCACGTTGATGTCGTTGTTCGCCAAGTTGGGACTTCTCGCCGCCGGGTTGATGTTGGCAGGCTGCCAGACCGCCACGCAGTTCGAGGCTGCCAATACGAACCAGTTCAAGCCGCGCGACAAGGAATTGCTGGCCAAGGTCCGCTACGACAAGAGCCCGGTGCCGCAGCCGTTCCGCCGCGCCATCGTCGATTATCATCGCAAGGAAGCGCCGGGTTCGATCCTGGTCGATTCCGACAACCACTACCTCTACTACGTGCTCGATAACGGCAAGGCGATCCGCTACGGCGTGACCGTGGGCGAAGAAGCCCTCGCCTTCTCCGGCGTGGCGCGGGTCGGCAACATGCGCGAGTGGCCGGATTGGGTTCCGACCGCCGACATTCACAAGCGCATCGAAGGCCTGCCGGCGCGCGTCGCGGGCGGCCCGGACAATCCGCTCGGCGCACGCGCGCTATATCTCTATCAGGGGAACAAGGATACGCTGTTCCGCATCCACGGCACCAACCAGCCGGAATACATCGGCGCGTCGATCTCGTCGGGCTGCATCCGCATGCTCAACGAGGACGTCATCGACCTCTATAATCGCGTCAAGCCGAATGCGCCGGTGGTGGTGCTGGAGCCGAAGCACGGCGACTCGCCCTACAAGCCGAAGCTCGCGATGGGCGGCGCGACCAACGGCAACTACTGAGCCGTCGCGCTATTCATCTACGATACCAAAAGCGCCGGGCCACCGGCGCTTTTTTGTTGGGTTCAGTTAGGAAAAACTGCCGCCAGCTTCACTGAAGCAAGCTTCATTCAGATGGAAGCGAAAACTCGTCATGGTCGGGCATGACGACGGATAAATTTGACGGCTTACTCGAATATCCGGCGCAGCACGCGCGACAACTCCGGCTCGCTCCGGCGTGACTTCGCCCGCGCCGATTTCCGTCGTGCGGTGTGCCGCGCGGAAGACCGCTGATCGGATCTCGGCTTGGCGTCGGGCGCAATCTGCATCGGCTGAGTCGTGGCTTCACGCGCGGCGCGCTTGGCTTTGCGTGATGGCTTCGCCGCCGACTCGGCTGAATCCGGCTTGGCTGATTCTGACTTGGCAACCTCGGGCTTTGACGCGTTCGACTTCGGCGTGACCGGCTTGGCGACGTCCGCGGGCTGCCGCGCCAGCGGCACCGGCGACAGCGACAAGGCCGGCGGTGGCGGTGCCGGCTGCACCTTCACGTCTTCGATCTGCTTTGCGTTCTCAAGCTGCTTTGTATTCTCGACCTTCGCGGACTCATTGCCGTTATCGCGGCTTGCGAGTTCGCGCGGTGGCGCTTCTTGCGGGCGCGGCGGCGGCAGCGGCGTCGCGATCTCCGTGGCACTGTCGTGGATGATCCACTGGCAAATGCGATAGCCGTTGCGGCGCTCCGCCAGATCGAGATGGATATGATCCTCGTGATAGCCGTCGGAGCCGGGTCCGAGCACGGTGGTGAAGCGCGCGCACACCGACGCCATCGCCTTCTCGCGCACATCGCGCGGCGCGTTACGATCCGTCAACGACAGCATGCGGCCGTTGGCGAGTTTGACGCCGCGCACGTCGAGCGCATTGGCGCGGCCGTGTTCGGACAGCTTTGCGCCCGCGACGCGGTTGCGGCCGCGGCACTCGAACGAGTCGAAATTATCCAGTTCGCTGACGGTGGTGCCGAGCCCCGCCGCCAACGGCGCTACATCCTCGCGGACCCATTGCGCGATGGCGGACGCCATCCGGCACCGCAGGATCGCCGCCGGTTTCACCGCGACACGGCGCTTGTCCGGCAGCACAACCGCCTCGAGCCGCACCAGATCGTCACCGCCGCACGCACCCGGTCCGTTCACCGGCGGGATGCTCGGGGCGATCGCGATGGCATCGGTCAGCGTCAGCCGGCAGGCCGATGGCGCAGCGGGCTGATCGCTTGCGGCCGGCGCAGCCTCCCCGCCCGGCGCGGCGGCCGC
>JBARXT010000212.1:0-3181 GCA_049647485.1 Xanthobacteraceae bacterium | reverse complement strand
TGTCGTCATAGATGATCATCTGCCCGGCATTGACGATGCCCATGTCCATGCCGGCCTTGATGGCGTGATACAGGAACACCGAGTGCATCGCCTCGCGCACCGGCTCGTTGCCGCGGAACGAGAACGACAGGTTGGAGACGCCGCCGGAACTATGTGCGTGCGGCAGGTTCTGGCGGATCCAACGCGTCGCTTCGATGAAATCGACGCCGTAGTTGTCGTGCTCCTCGAGCCCCGTCGCGATGGCGAAGATATTCGGGTCGAAGATGATGTCTTCCGGCGGGAAGCCGACCTTCTCGACAAGGGTATCGTAGGCGCGTTTGCAGATTTCGGTCTTGCGCTGATAGGTGTCGGCCTGTCCGGTTTCGTCGAAAGCCATCACCACCACGGCGGCGCCATGACGGCGCGCGATCCGCGCTTCGTGGAGGAATTTCTCCTCGCCTTCCTTCAGCGAGATCGAGTTCACCACCGGCTTGCCTTGCAGGCACTTCAAGCCGGCTTCGATCACCGAGAATTTCGACGAGTCGACCATTACTGGCACGCGCGCGATATCCGGCTCGGCCGCGATCAGGTTGAGGAAGGTGACCATCGCGGCTTCTGAATCCAGAAGGCCTTCGTCCATGTTGACGTCGATGATCTGCGCGCCGTTCTCGACCTGACTGCGCGCCACGTCGAGCGCCGCGGTGTAATCGCCCGCCTTGATCAGGTTACGGAATTTCGCTGAACCGGTGACGTTGGTGCGCTCGCCGACGTTGACGAAGGGAATATCCGCCGTCAGCGAGAACGGCTCCAGCCCCGACAGCCGCAGTCGCGGCTCAAGTACCGGCACGATGCGCGGCGTGTGCGGTGCGACGGCGGCGGCGATGGCCGCAATGTGGTCCGGCGTGGTGCCGCAGCAGCCGCCGACCACGTTGACGAGTCCGGCTTGCGCGAATTCGCCGACCAGCCGCGCCATGTAGTCCGGGCTTTCGTCGTACTGGCCGAATTCGTTGGGCAGGCCCGCATTCGGATAGGCGCACACCAGCGTATCGGCAACGCGGCCGATGTCGGCGACATGCGCGCGCAAGTCTTCGGCACCGAGCGCGCAATTGAAGCCGATAGTGAGCGGATCGGCATGCCGCACCGAGTGCCAGAACGCCTCCGGCAATTGACCCGACAGCAGGCGGCCCGACTTGTCGGTGATGGTGCCAGAGACCATGACCGGAATATCGATGCCACGTTCGTCGCCGATCTCGGCGATGGCGTAGAGCGCGGCCTTGGCGTTGAGCGTGTCGAAGATGGTTTCGACCAGGAGAATATCGGCGCCGCCATCGAGCAGGCCATTGATTTGTTCGCCATAGGCCTTGCGCAGATCGTCGAAAGTGACAGCTCGGAAGCCGGGATTGGAAACGTCCGGCGAAATCGACGCGGTGCGGTTGGTCGGACCGATGGCGCCGGCGACGAAGCGCGGCTTGCCGTCCTCGGCGCTGACGCGCTCCGCCGCGTTGCGCGCCAGCCGCGCGCCCTCGCGGTTCATCTCATAGACGATATCGCTGAGGTCGTAGTCGGCCTGCGCGATCGAGGTCGACGAAAACGTATTGGTGGCAACGATGTCCGCACCCGCACGCAGATATTGCGCGTGAATGTCCTCGATCGCTTCGGGCTGGGTCAGGATCAGCAGATCGTTGTTGCCGCGCTGGTCGCGATGGAAATCCTTGAAACGCTCGCCGCGAAAAGCAGCTTCATCGTATTGCAGCGCCTGGATCATGGTGCCCATGGCGCCGTCAAGAACCAGAATGCGCTCACGCGCGAGGGCGCGGAACTTGTCAGCGATCGAACTCGAACTCTTTTTCACGGTTGCTGTCCTGTAAACGTCACGAGGGCACGAGGCCGAACTGACGGAAGATCAAATCACGCAGCCTTCTGCGCGCTGTTGGGACGGATGCCGAGCAGGTGGCAGATGGCAAACACCAGATCGGCACGATTCATCGTGTAGAAATGAAAGTTCTCGACGCCATGTTTGGCGAGTTTCTGCACCTGACCGGCGGCGACGGCGGCGGCCACCAGCTTGCGCGTCTCGGCGTCGTTATCGAGGCCGTCGAATTTCTCGTCCAGCCACGACGGCACGGTGGTGCCGGCACGGGTTACGAAATTCCGGGCCTGCCTGAAGTTATGCATTGGCATGATGCCGGGCAGGATCGGGATATCGATGCCGCGGGCGCGGACGCGATCGAGATAGCGGAAGTAGAGATCGTTATCGAAGAACACCTGCGTGATGGCCCGCGTCGCGCCGGCGTCGACCTTGGCTTGCAGCGTGTCGAGATCGGCGTCGAAGCTGGCGCTCTCCGGATGCTTCTCGGGATAGGCCGACACCGTGACGTCGACATCGGCATAGCGCTTTCGAATGCTGGCGACGAGTTCGGCCGAGGTCTTGTAGCCGTCCGGATGCGCGACATAGGGCGTGCCGATACCGGTGGTCGGGTCGCCGCGCAGCGCCACGATGTGGCGAACGCCGACCTCGTGATAGCGCGCCACCACGTCGTCGATGTCGGCACGCGGCGCGTTCACGCAGGTCAGATGCGCGGCCGGAATGAGATCGGTTTCGTCGAGAATGCGCGCGATGGTGGCGTGAGTGCGCTCGCGGGTGGAGCCGCCGGCGCCGTAGGTCACCGAGACGAAGTTCGGGGTCAGGGGCGCGAGTCGCTCGATCACGTCCCACAGGCTGCGCTCCATATCCTCGGTCTTCGGCGGGAAGAACTCGAAGGAGATGTTCGGCAATCCGGACGTGGCCGAACCGGACTGGGAATGACGGGCGCTCGCACTCATGACGTCGCTTACTCTGTTGAATGGTTGCTCGGCTTCTGTCAGCCGGCCCCATGGATGCTCAAGGGTCTCTTCGGAAGATAAGCCACTTGGGCGATTTCGGCGCGGGCAAAGCGGCAATACTCCATTGGGAAGTTTCCCATAGCCGCTAAAAAATGACTGTTCTATGGGTCTGCCCCGTTATGATGGGCAGGGAGTTTTGTTCTCTGTTTCTGTCGTTTTCATTCAAGTATTTGATATATATCGGAAATTTATTGTAATGAGGCTTCGTGTTGTGCAGCTGATGTGTTGGGAAGTTTCATCTTCTGGCGTCTGTTCGTTTGGTAGCCCATCGATCTTGGTGGGGATCGAGGAGCGTCAATAACTCTCCCGTTTGGCGGCT
>JBARXT010000211.1:0-2581 GCA_049647485.1 Xanthobacteraceae bacterium | reverse complement strand
GATTGAGGGTCGCGCCGAACACCTCGTTGAAGGTGTTGCCGCCGGCGCCGAACTCCGGCGTGTTGGACTTGGCGTAGACGACCGCGCCGTTCTCTTCGAGCCGCTCCACCAGTACGTCGGATTTGGCGGGGATATTGTCCTTGAAGATCGGCGAGCCATGGGTGGTCAGCACGCCCGCGACTTCGTTGAGGTCCTTGATCGGTATCGGCAGCCCGGCGAGAAGGCCGCGGTCGGCGGCGGGGCGTTGCATCAGTTTCTTCGCGTGCGCGCGTGCGCGGTCGAAACACAATATGGGCAGCGCGTTGACCTTGCCGTCCACCGCCTTGATCCGCGTTTCGAGCACGTCGAGCAGATCGAGCGGCGTCACGTCGCCGGACTTGAGCTTGGCCACGACGGCGGTTGCAGTTTCTTGGATCAAGGATTGGTCCGCCACAGGGGCCTCCGTTGTGATTTCGTATCGCTGTTGCGACGGCCAATATATCGCGCTCTCGCGAAATGCATACTGGATCGGATGATGATCCGGAGCATGCATCGAGCCCGGTTTGTTTGCAGTTCGAAGACGCTTTAACTCCATCCCGCGGCGAGGCCGCCATCGACGGTGAAGATCACACCGCTGGTGTAGCCGGAGCGGTCGGAGGCGAGATAGGCCATCAGGTCGGCGATCTCGCGTGGATGTGCGGGGCGTTTCAACGGCAGACCGGCCTGCAACTCCCTGTAGCGGTTCTCGTCGCCCAACTGATCGCGGGCGCGAGTCTTCATCAGCGTGACGTGACGGTCGGTGCCGACGGGACCGGGATTGATGCCGACGACACGGATGTTGTCGGCGAGGCTCTTGCCGCCGAGTGCGCGGGTGAACGCCATCAGCGCGGCGTTGCCGGCGCTGCCGGTGATGTAGTTGGCATCGAACTTCTCGCCGGCGGCGCCGATGTCGTTGACGATGACGCCGTGGCCCTGTGCCTTCATGCGCGCGTAGACGAGGCGGGTGAGGTTGATGAAGCCGAAGACCTTCAGGTCCCAGGCATGACGCCAGGTCGCCTCGTCGATCTTGTCGATCGATCCGCCGGGAATGTCGCCGGCGTTATTGACGAGCACATCGATGTCGCCGGCCTCGGTGACGAGCCGCGCGATGTCATCGCTGTTGCGCAGATCGACGACATGGATCGTGACGTTGATCTGATGGCTTTTGCGCAGCCGTTCGGCCAATGCGCCCAGCAATTCGACACTACGCGCGGCAAGATGCAGGTGGCAGCCTTCCTCGGCGAAAGCTTCCGCCGCCGCCGCGCCGATGCCCTTGGATGCGCCGGTGATGAGGACACGCTTGCCGCGCAGGTGAAGGTCCATGGAATGCTCCTGGTCGAGAATGGCACTGACGAAACCATCGTCTCAAATGGCTACCTCAAACGGCAGTTGCAGAATGATGTTCGGTCATTAGGTTTGTCATGGCCGGGACATAGGCGAGCTAAGCGACGCCGTTCTTCGAACGGTTATGTCCGGCCATGACGAAGATATGTCTTGATACTACAAATACCCCTCGCCAGCCTCTGCGGCGAAGCGCCCGGGATCGCCTTCCCAGACAACGCGCGCATGTTCGAGCACGTAGACGCGATCGGCATGGGGCAGGGCGAAGGTGACGTTCTGCTCGCCCAGCAGCACGGTGATCGGCGTCGTCTGCCGCAGTTTCTCGAGTGCCTTCGACAGCAGTTCGAGGATCACCGGCGCGAGGCCCAGCGTCGGCTCGTCGAGGATGAGGATTTTCGGTTTCATCATCAGCGCGCGGCCGATCGCCAGCATCTGCTGTTCGCCGCCGGACAACGTCTGCGCCATCTGGCCTTGGCGTTGCTCGAGGATCGGGAACAGGTCGAACAGCCATTCGAGTTGGCTGTCTCTCTCGGCGGGCTCGAGGTGCTGGCCGCCGAGATCGAGATTTTCCCGTACCGTCATTTCGCCGAACAGTTCGCGCGTCTCGGGACATTGCACGAGACCGCTGCGGGCGATCTTCGCGGCGCTGGTGCCGCGCAGTTTCTCACCATCGCGGACGATCTCGCCGGTATAGGGCAGGAAGCCGGAGATGGTGTTGAACAACGTCGTTTTGCCAGCGCCGTTGAGGCCGACGATGGAGACGAACTCGCCCTGATGCACGTGGATCGAGACGTTCTCGAGCGCCTGTGCCTTGCCGTAGTGAACGCTGACGTTCTCGACCTGCAACAGCGGCACCTTGTCGGTGAAGTTGGATTCGGGGCGCGCCGAAGTTTCGATGGCGCCGCCGAGATAGACGCGGCGCACGGTTTCGTTGCGCATCACCTCGTCGGCGCGACCGGTGGCGATTTCCTCGCCGAGATACATCGCCAGCACGCGGTCGACCAATGCGGCGACGCTCTTGACGTTGTGGTCGACCAGCATCACCGCGCGGCCTTCGTCGCGGAACGAGCGGATCAGGTCGGAGAACATCCCGACTTCCGCCAGCGTCAGGCCGGCGAAGGGTTCGTCCACCAGCACCACCTTGGGATCGCGGGCGATGGCCTTGGCGAGTTCGAGCCGGCGCAGGTCGGCAAATGGCAGCGTCGGCGGCCGCCGATGCATG
>JBARXT010000210.1:0-26008 GCA_049647485.1 Xanthobacteraceae bacterium | reverse complement strand
AGCTTGGCCTGATCGACGCTGACCGCGATGGTGTCGTCGTTCGCGACCGCCTGCCCCGGTCCGGCAAGCAGCGTCAGTACCACGGCGATGCTTGCGAACATCGACAGCCGTTTCACAGAACTCAAGCATCGGACAATCATGCGACCCACCCCGGCACAATCGCGGGCCGAACCATGCGATCGGCAATGGTCCCGGCTCCGGATATGGCAAATATGCCGTTAATTGATGAATGAACTGCAAACGCCGCCACTACGGCATCCCGGGCGCGGCACAGCGTGCCAAAAGCGCGTTCACGCGCGTCTTCGGCGCGCGATGGCACGGCAATGCCGGGACCGCATCAGCGGCAGTCTCCGTAACGGCCCCGGATCAGCGACGCGGCATCGCGCTTGTACTACCCGGATCGCATTCGGGACACGTCTCAATCTATCTGGTATTCGCTCGTGATGACTGAGCTACCATTACTCGGCCGTCGTTTGCGGCGTCCAAACGGGGCCGGATCGATTTGTCGAACTTTCTGCGATGCCTTTAATTCGAAGTTTACCGTCTGCAGGAAACCCCCGATATATGCGGGTTTCTACGATCGAATTAACTGGCCTGAAATTTTCTCCTCGTAGGGTGCAGCCATGGTCACGGTGCTGAGAACGCCGTTTCCACCAGACGTTAGTTCGACAGCCACGTGCACACATGGAGTTTCCTATGAAGAATCTGATCAAGCGTTTCGCCAAGGACGAATCCGGCGCCACCGCGATCGAATACGGCCTGATCGCCGCCGGCATCGCTGTTGCGATCATCACCATCGTCACCTCGCTGGGCACCACGCTGAACGAGAAGTTCACCACGGTCCGCGACGGTATCAGCGACGCCGGCAAGTAAGCGACCTGCAATTTTGGATTCGGAAAGGCCCCGGCATGCCGGGGCCTTTCCTACCTCAAGCAATCTCTACCCAAGAACTCCAGGAAGCTCGCTAATCCTACGGCAGCCAGGGTCGCAGTGACGGGTACATCAAAATCCAACGGCGGATACGATTGCAGCACCACGTCCACCCGCCTGCAACAGGATCGCGCGACACAAACCGTCTGCATCGCGCTCGCACTGGCCTCGGCCGCATTGCTGCTACGCGCCGTCAGCCTCTGGTGAAACGAACCGCACATTTCGCGATTGTTCATTGTTCGTCGGTTAGCCTCCCGCACCACGAACGCGTGACACGGGTAACGCCATGATCCTCGATCTCCTCCGGCTTCTGCTGTTTCCCACGCTGATGGCGTTCGCGGCCTCGAGCGACCTGCTGACCATGACGATTTCCAACCGGGTGTCGTTGCTGCTGATCGCCGGCTTTTTCGTGCTCGCGATCGCGTCCGGCATGGGTGTGATCGAGATCGGCCTGCATATCGCCGCCGGCGCCGCCGTGCTGGCGATGGCCTTCACCTGCTTTGCCATGGGCTGGATCGGCGGCGGCGACGCCAAGGTGGCGGCAGCCACCGCGCTGTGGTTCGGCTTCGACCACCTGCTGACTTATCTGATCTACGCCTCGCTGTTCGGCGGAGTGCTGACGTTGATGCTGCTCGAATTTCGGCGCTGGCCGATACCTTACGCCTTGACCGGCCAACAATGGCTGCTCCGGCTTCATCACAAAGAGAGCGGCATCCCCTACGGCATCGCGCTCGCTGCCGGCGCACTGATGATTTATCCGGAAACCGCGTGGATCAAAGCGGTCGATCTTGGCCGTTTCATCGTCGGATGACGGACGAGAGCGAGAAAATATCTCGTTAATCTCGTTTCGATACGTGTCATTAACCATGCTTTGACGAATAACTGCTCAACTCCCGCTACGGCGACGATCGCGTCGTGCGTCTCATTAGTGGGAAGTGAAGCGTATGAAAACCGCACGCATTGTCGTCCTGGCCATTGCCGTCGGTGCCGGCGGCCTTGCTGCCTATCTGGCCAGCGGCTCTGATCCGAGGCCGCAGTCCGCGCCGACTGCGCAGATGCAGACCGTCGATGTTCTCGTCGCCAAGGCCGATATCCCGCTCGGAAAGACTGTCACGGCGAGCGACGTGCAGTGGCAGGCATGGCCTGCCGCCGCTGCAAGCGCGACCTTCGTGCGCCGCGACAGCCGACCCGACGCTCCCGCCAAGCTTGCCAACGCCATTGCCCGCTCACCATTCGTTGCCGGCGAACCCATCCGCGACAGCAAGCTGGTGATGGCCGGCGGCGCCGGCTTCATGGCCGCGGTACTGCCCGCCGGCATGCGCGCCATTTCGACTGAAATTTCGCCGGAAACCGGCGCTGGCGGCTTCATCCTGCCGAACGATCGCGTCGATGTCATCCTGTCGCGACGCGAGAAGAATCCGGATCAGAACAACGGCGAAGCCGCGATTTCCGAGACCATCCTGACCAACGTGCGCGTGCTGGCGATCGATCAGACGCCGCGCGAGAAGGAAGGCCAGAACACCGTCGTCGGCAAGACCGTGACCCTCGAGTTGAAGCCGGAGCAGGCGGAAACGCTGGCGCGCGCGCGCCAGAACGGCACGCTGTCGCTGGCGTTGCGCAGCATCGCCGACGCCAACGCCCCGGTGGCGAGCAACGACGATCTCGGCAGGCGCGAATCCATCAACGTGGTGCGTTACGGCGTATCGACCAAGGCAACGGCCCGGCAGTAAATCGGAAGGACCCACGAAATGAAGTGTCGGGACAATCGCGGAACGCTTCGCACTGTGATGAAGCAGGCGCTGTGCTTTGCCGCTGTCGGTGCGCTGGTGCTTGAGCCGGTGATCACGCCGGCGCTGGCCGCGAACCGGCCGGTCCCTGCCGCCGCAACAGCGAGCGGACATCTCAATGCGCGCCATCTGGCCCTCGGCATCGGAAAATCGGTGGTCATCGACCTGCCGCGCGACGTCAAGGACGTGCTGGTCGCCGATCCGAAGATCGCCAATGCGGTGGTGCGCTCGGCGCAGCGCGCCTACATCATCGGCGCGACCGTCGGCCAGACCAATATCGTGTTCTTCGATGCCGAGGGCCAGCAGATCGCCGCCTACGACATCGCAGTGACCCGCGACCTCAACGGCATCCGGGGCATGCTGAAGCAAGTCCTCCCCAACGCCGCCATCAATGTCGAGGGCATCGGCCAGGGAGTGGTGCTGACGGGCAGCGTTGCGACACAGGCTGAATCGCAGCAGGCTTTCGATATCGCGGTCCGTGTGGTCGGCGAAGAGAAGAACGTCGTCAACAGTCTCTCGGTTCGCGGCCGCGATCAGGTGATGCTCAAGGTCGTGGTGGCCGAAGTTCAGCGCAACGTCATCAAGCAGCTCGGCGTCGATCTCAGCGCGAACATGAACTACGGCACCGCGGTGGTGAACTTCAACAACTCCAACCCGTTCACGGCCAACGGCCGGGCGCTGGTGACCGGCAACGCCGCGACCGCCGGGTTCGGCAACAGCGGCACAGTGGGCGTTCCGAGCGTACAGGCGACGGTGCGCGCGATGGAAAGCGCCGGCGTGATGCGCACGCTGGCGGAGCCGAGCCTGACCGCGATTTCCGGCGAAAGCGCCAACTTTCTCGCGGGCGGTGAATTTCCGGTGCCGTCGGGGATCACCTGCACCAACGGCGTCTGTACGCCGAGCATCATCTTCAAGAAATTCGGTATCGCGTTGAACTTCACGCCGGTGGTGCTGAGCGAAGGCCGCATCAGCCTGCGTGTCGCCACCGAAGTTTCCGAAGTGACCAACGAGAACGCCATCCAGATCTCCGGCACATCGGTTCCCTCGATCAAGACCCGTCGCGCCGACACCACGCTGGAAATTCCCTCCGGCGGCTCGATGGCGATGGCCGGCCTGATCCAGCAGCAGACCAAGCAGGCGATCAACGGAATGCCCGGACTGACGCGCCTGCCGATCCTCGGCACGCTGTTCCGCAGCCGCGACTACGTCAACAACAACACCGAACTGATGGTGCTGGTGACGCCTTATGTCGTCCGCGCAGTGGCGCAGAAGGATCTGTCGCGGCCCGACGACGGCTTCGTCGCGGCGTCCGATCCGCAGGCCGACCTGCTCGGCAGCATCAATCGCATCTACGGCGTCCCCGGACGTGATCCGGCGGACCGGAAATATCGCGGCACCTACGGCTTCATCACCGACTGAGACGGGACAAGGATAACGGCAATGACCACGCAACGACCCGTCGAGACGCTTCATCGTCTTCGTACCGCCGCGCTGCTTGTCGGCGTGGCGCTGACGCTCGGCGCCTGCAATCACACGCGCGCTCAGGACGTGACCGGCAGCATTCCTGACGACTACCGCCTGCGCCATCCGATCGCCATTCAGGAAGCCGACCACAGCATCAATATTTTCGTCGGCAACGGCCGCGGTGGCTTGAGCGCATCGCAGCGCGCGGAAATCGTCGCGCTGGGCCGCACATGGATGCGCGAAGGCATCGGCGCCATCGTCGTCGATGTACCGACACACACCCCGAACGCGCGCGCCGCAGGCGACTCGCTGCGCGAAATCAGGTCGCTGTTGTCAGCAAGCGGAATCCCGGCGCACGGCGTCGTGGTGCGCAAATATCACCCTGCCGACCCGCAGGTCTTCGCATCGATCCGCGTCAGCTATCCGAAGATCACCGCTGTCGCCGGCCCCTGCGGACTATGGCCGGAAGATCTCGGTCCCTCGGTGAAGGGCAAGTCGTATCTGGAGAACACCAGCTACTGGAATTTCGGCTGCGCCAACCAGCGCAATCTGGCGGCGATGGTCGCAAATCCGTCCGACCTGGTGCAGCCGCGGCCGGAAGGGCCGGCCTATAACGCCCGCCGCACCGTGGTGCTCGACAAGTACCGCAAGGGCGAAAGCACCGCGACGACCTATCCGGACGCCGACAAGGGCAAAATCAGCAGTGTGGGCCAATGATCAGTTACGAGCGCCAGACCTTGGACGAATCGCCGACGACGCCAGCGTCGTCTGATACCGATACGCACATCGCGCCGGCGCCCCGCGTCTCGGTGCAGGCATTCTGCGAAACGGTGGAAACCGCTGCCGTGGTGCAATCGGCCGGCGAGGATCGCCGTCTCGGCAAGGCCCACATCAAGATCCAGATGGGCGGCATCGCCGCGGCGATCGAGGCTTATCGCACCTCGCCGACGCCCAATGTCATCGTCCTCGAAACCGAGGGACGCAACGACATCCTCACCGGCCTCGATCAACTGGCAACGGTGTGCGACGCAGGCACGCGCGTCGTCGTCATCGGCCGGATCAACGATGTCACCCTGTATCGTGAACTGGTCCGCCGGGGCGTCAGCGACTACGTGATGGCGCCGGTCGCTCCACTCGATGTCGTGCGCGCGATCTGCAACCTGTTTTCGGCCCCTGAAGCCAAGGCGGTCGGCCGCATCATCGCGGTGGTCGGCGCCAAAGGCGGCGTCGGCGCATCGACCATCTCCCATAACGTGGCCTGGGCCATCGCGCGCGACCTGGCGCTGGATTCGGTCGTTGCCGATCTCGACCTCGCCTTCGGCACCGCAGGGCTCGACTACAACCAGGATCCCTCGCAGGGCATCGCCGAGGCGGTGTTCTCGCCGGACCGTGTCGATACCGCCTTCATGGACCGCCTGCTGTCGAAGTGCACCGATCACCTCAGCCTGCTCGCGGCACCCGCGACGCTGGACCGGGTCTACGACTTCGGCACCGAAGCCTTCGATTCGATCTTCGATACGCTGCGCACCACGATGCCATGCATCGTGCTCGACGTGCCGCATCAATGGTCCGGCTGGGCGCGCCGCGCCCTGATCGGCGCCGACGATATCCTGATCGTGGCGGCGCCCGACCTGGCCAACCTGCGCAACGCCAAGAACCTGTACGATCTCCTGAAGGCCGCACGGCCGAACGATCGCCCGCCGCTCTATTGTCTCAATCAGGTCGGCGTGCCCAAGCGTCCGGAAATCAACGCCAGCGAATTCGCCAAGGCGATCGAAAGCCAGCCGGTGGCGATCATTCCGTTCGAGCCGCAATTGTTCGGATCGGCCGCAAACAATGGTCAGATGATCGCGGAGATTTCCGCCGGCCATCGCACCACCGAACTGTTCCTGCAGATCGCGCAACGCCTCACCGGCCGCGGCGAGGCCAAGAAGCCGCGCGGCTCGTTGCTGGCGCCGCTCCTTGAGAAACTGCGGGCCAGATAAACCCAACCGGGTGGAGTACAGACGTGTTCGGTAAGCGCAGCGGATCGGAAAACGATAGCAGGGCCGCAAGGGCCCCCGAAGTCGTGCTGGAAACAGCCGCGGCGTCGCCGTCCCAGAACAGCTCCACGCCAATGTCTCCCGCTCCGGTGGCGTCGCCGCCGCTCGCGCCCATACGTCCAGCGCCGAAGGCGCCGCCTCCGCCGCAAGAGGCGCGGCGCTCGGAAAATTACTATCAGGTCAAGGCGACGATCTTCGGCGCGCTGATCGAAGCGATCGATCTCGCGCAGCTCGCCAAGCTCGACGCCGAGTCGGCCCGCGAGGAAATCCGCGATATCGTCAACGAGATTATCGCGATCAAGAACATCGTGATGTCGATCGCCGAGCAGGAAGAACTGCTCGACGATATCTGCAACGACGTCCTGGGATACGGGCCGCTCGAACCGCTGCTGGCGCGCGACGACATCGCCGACATCATGGTCAACGGCGCCGGCACCGTCTTCATCGAAGTCGGCGGCAAGATTCAGAAGACCGGCATCCGGTTCCGCGACAACCAGCAGCTTCTCAACATCTGCCAGCGCATCGTCAGCCAGGTCGGCCGGCGCGTCGACGAATCCTCGCCGATCTGCGACGCCCGCCTCGCCGACGGCTCCCGCGTCAACGCCATCGTGCCGCCGCTGGCGATCGACGGCCCCGCGCTCACCATTCGTAAGTTTCGCAAGGACAAGCTGACGCTCGACCAGTTGGTGAAGTACGGCACCATCACGCCGCAGGGCGCCGAGATCCTGCAGATCATCGGCCGCGTTCGCTGCAATGTGCTGGTCTCGGGCGGCACCGGCTCCGGAAAAACCACGCTGCTCAACTGCCTGACGCAGTACATCGATCACGACGAGCGCATCATCACCTGCGAGGACGCCGCCGAACTGCAACTGCAGCAGCCTCACGTGGTTCGGCTCGAAACCCGCCCGCCGAACATCGAGGGCGAAGGCCAGATCACCATGCGCGATCTGGTCAAGAACTGCTTGCGTATGCGGCCTGAACGCATCATCGTCGGCGAAGTCCGCGGTCCTGAGGCTTTCGACCTGTTGCAAGCGATGAACACAGGCCACGACGGTTCGATGGGAACGCTGCACGCCAACAATCCGCGCGAGGCGCTGTCGCGCTGCGAATCCATGATCACCATGGGCGGCTATTCGCTGCCCTCGCGCACCATCCGCGAAATGATCTGCGGATCCATCGACGTGATCGTCCAGGCCGCGCGCCTGCGCGACGGTTCGCGACGGATCACCCACATCACCGAAGTGATCGGCATGGAAGGCGATACCATCATCACCCAGGATATCTTCATCTACGATCTGATGGGTGAGGATGCCAACGGCAAGATCATCGGCCGCCATCGCTCGACCGGCATCGGACGTCCGGCATTCTGGGAGCGGGCCCGCTACTACAATGAAGAAGGGCGGCTGGCGGCGGCGCTCGATGCTTCCGACGCCGACATCAACGTCTGACGGTGACCCATGAAACTCGAAACCCTGGCCCTGGCATTTCTCGCGGCCACCGCCATCGGCGGCGTGGCGTGGGTCTTTATCTACCCGTTGCTATCCGGCGAGCGGCAGGCTGAAAAACGCCGGGCCTCCGTCGCGCGGCCCGAGGCCGTCCGCGTCAGCACGGCGATCGACCGCAGCCAGCGCTCACGCCGTCAACAGGTCGAAAGCTCCCTCAAGGAACTCGATGAGCGGAGCAAGAAGGAAAAAAAGGTCCCGCTCAACAACCGCATCTCGCAGGCCGGCCTGTCGTGGTCGAAAGAGAAATTCCTGATAATTTCGGCCGTTCTCGGCCTCTTCGCCTTCGCAATCACCTTCCTTTTCGGCGGCGGATTGATGGCATCGGCCGCTCTCGGTTTCGCGGCCGGGTTCGGTGTGCCGCGTTGGCTGCTCGGCTTTCTGAAGAAGCGGCGCGAGAAGAAGTTTCTCGCCGCCCTCCCCGATGCGGTTGATGTCATCGTGCGTGGCATCAAGGCCGGATTGCCGCTGTTCGAATCCATCAAGGTGGTCGCCGCCGATGCGCCGGAGCCCTTGAAGGGCGAATTTCTCGCCATCATCGAAACCCAGACCATCGGCATACCGCTCGGCGATGCCTGCCTGCGACTTTACGAGCGGATGCCGCTGCCGGAGGCGAATTTCTTCGGCATCGTCGTCGCGATCCAGCAGAAGTCCGGCGGCAATCTGTCCGAAGCGCTCGGCAACCTGTCCAAGGTGCTGCGCGATCGCAAGAAGATGTCCGAGAAGATTCAGGCGATGTCGATGGAAGCCAAGGCATCGGCCGGCATCATCGGCTCGCTGCCGCCGATCGTGATGCTTCTGGTCTACATTTCCACTCCGCAATACATCGCGCTGCTGTGGACCGAGCCGGTCGGGCGGATGATGCTGGCCGGCTGCGTGCTGTGGATGAGCATGGGAATCTTCGTCATGAAGAAGATGATCAATTTCGATTTCTAGCGGTTCGATTTCAGCATTTGCGTCGCGCCCCGTCGGCATCCGACAAATGTTGGAATGAGAGCATCACGAGCGAACGTCAGATTCGAGAGACCAGAGGCCGCGCCATGATCGATTTCATTATAGAGAAGATGCATGACGCGCGCTTCATGACCATGCTGCTCGCCGGCATTGCCGCCAGCGCGACTGCCTATACGCTGATCACGCCGCTGTTCGCGGGGCAGGATCTGAACAAGCGCATGAAGGCCGTCGCCAGTGAGCGCGAGCGCATCCGGCAGCGGGAACGCGCCAATCTTGCCCGCACCGAGAAGGTATCGCTGCGTCAGAGCCCCAAGCAGGTCGTTTCGCGTGTCGTCGACAACCTCAACCTCAGCAAATGGCTGGCGCAGGAGGCGGCGCGCGACAAGCTGATGATGGCGGGCTATCGCGGACAGGCCCCCTACATCACCTTCCTGTTCTTCCGCATGGTCACGCCCATCGTGTTCCTGATGGGCGCGGCTGCCTATATCTTCCTGCTAACGAAGACGCAGCACCCGCTGCCGATCAAGATCGGTATCTGTCTCGTTGCGGCCTATCTCGGCCTGCAGGCACCGATGCTGTTCCTCAAGAACGCGATCTCAAAGCGGCAACTGTCGATCAGACGTGCGTTTCCCGACGCTCTCGACCTGCTGCTGATCTGCGTCGAATCCGGCATGTCGATCGAAATGGCGTTCCGCAAGGTTTCGACCGAAATCGGTTCGCAATCGATCCCGCTGGCCGAGGAATTCACGCTGA
Organism: Xanthobacteraceae bacterium; assembly: GCA_049647485.1. Taxonomy (GTDB): domain Bacteria; phylum Pseudomonadota; class Alphaproteobacteria; order Rhizobiales; family Xanthobacteraceae; genus 62-47. Next base: position 16,576 of record JBARXT010000210.1, on the reverse strand, counting down.
CCACGGCGGAACTGTCCTATCTGCAGGATCGCAAGGTAGCCTATGAAAATCTCGCCAAACGCACCGGCATCGACGGCGTGAAATCCGTCTGTCTGGCGCTGCAACAGTCCGAGCGTTACGGCACGCCGCTCGGCCAGGCGCTGCGGGTCATGGCGCAGGAAAACCGCGACATGCGCATGAGCGCGGCCGAAAAGAAGGCCGCGGCGCTGCCGCCGAAGCTCACGGTGCCGATGATCCTGTTCTTCCTGCCGGTTCTGTTCGTCGTTATTCTCGGCCCGACCTACATCAAGCTCACCGCCATGCAGTGAGCGGCGCCCGCTCAACGGCGATCGACGCGAGACAACGTCGGCCTGCAAATTCGAGAGCGGGAAGCGCGGCGATTGCTCCTCTCCCATCGGAATGCGTCATGGCCGGGCATAGCCGTTCGAAGAACGGCGTCGCTTCGCTCGCGGACGATGTATCTTACGTACGTCTCATCAAGCGCACGTGAAAGGCTTGTCCGATACGTCACGACTGCCGTCGCGAACCGGTCACTGCTTCGCCCACGCGGGGCTGCTGGCGTCCGTTCAGCATCTGCTTGAGGTAAGCGACATTGGCGGCGGCTTCATCCGCCGGCAGGTCGGCCTTGACGATGCTTTCGGCCTCGGCGAAACGCCCTTGCAGGCCCACCACCAGCGCGAGGTTCTGGCGCACGCGCGGACCGGCACCCGGCCGCGCATAGGCGCGGCGCAACGTCTGCTCGGCCTGCGGCAGTTTCTTGGTGAGAACGTAGGACATGCCGAGGTTCGACAACACCGAGGGTTCCTCCGGCGCGATCTTCAAGGCGCTCGCATAGTAGCGACGCGCCTCGTCGTGACGGCCGAGTTGATCGAGCGCGGTACCCTGCACCGACAGGATGCGCCAGTCCGGATTGGCCGGCGTGTGGGCGCGACCGAGAATATCGAACGCCTTCTGGAAGTCGCCGTTATCGACCAGCGCCTTGCCGTAAAGGCCGAGCAGCGGCCGATCGGTCGGATGAATCATCGACGCCTGTTCCAGCACGGCCACCGCCTGCGCGCGCTGACCGGCCTTGCGCAACGCCTGGCCGAAACGCATCGCGGCCTCAGAACTCTTGGGGTTGGCGCGGTAACGCTCGCCGGCGATCTCGACCGCGCGATGCGGGTCGGCATCGGCGCGTGCCTCGGCGCGGCTGCCGAGCGCGCCGGTGATGTCCGACAGCCCTGTGGTCTGGCACCCGGCAAGTCCGAGCGACAGCAAGGCCGCGGCGGTCACCGACCCCATCCAGCGGAACGTAGAAGGCTGTTGACGCATGGCCGATAAACCCGTCAATGCAGGAAGATGAATACCCCGGTTGGCATCCCTCAATAGACTGTTAACCCTAATGAGCGGTTAACCCCGCCGCTGACGCCAGCGAGACGAGCATGCACGCCGCATTCGAGACTGCTTCCTCCACCACCGCGATCCCGATCCATTTCGTCACGCCATCGAACTGGGATGCGGTGACCGCCCAACTCGGCGACGCGGCACGACGCTTCGCGCAAGCACAGGGCTTCAAGGCCAAGGCGGGCGCTTGTCTGGTGCTGCCGGCGACGAGCGGTGCGATCGAGGCGGTGTTGTTCGGATTGGACGACGCATCGAGCCCGAAACACGACCCGTTCCGCCCCGGCCAGTTGCCGGGGCTGCTGCCGCCGGGCGTCTATCGCTTCGCCAATGCGCCGCATGATGCCCGCCTCGCCGCTCTCGCTTTCGCGCTCGGCAGTTATCGCTTCGCGCGCTACCGCAAGAGCGAGGCCCCCAACGTACGACTGGTGCCGCCCGACGGCGTCGACATCGACGACATCTCGCGCATCGCGAACGCCGCCCGGTTGGCGCGCGACCTCATCAACACCCCTGCCAACGACATGGGCCCGGCGGAACTGGAAGCCGCCGCGCGCGACCTCGCATCCGGCTACGACACCAGTTTCAACTGCGTCATCGGCGACGACCTGCTGCAAAAGAATTTTCCGCTGATCCACGCGGTCGGCATGGCCTCGCCGCGCGCGCCGCGGCTGATCGATTTCTCGTGGGGCGATACCGTCCACCCGAAAGTGACGCTGGTCGGCAAGGGCGTCTGCTTCGACACCGGCGGTGTCGATCTCAAGAGCGCGTCCGGCATGCTGATCATGAAGAAGGACATGGGCGGCGCCGCCAACGTGCTGGCGCTGGCGTCGATGATCATGGATTCGGGGTTGAAGGTGCGATTGCGCGTGCTGATTCCGGCGGTGGAGAATTCCGTCGCCGGCAACGCGTTTCGCCCGCTCGACGTATTCCCCTCGCGCAAGGGTTTCAGCGTCGAGATCGGCAACACCGACGCCGAAGGCCGCCTGGTGCTGGCCGACGCGCTGGCGCTGGCGGACGAGGAGAAGCCCGACCTCCTGATCGACCTCGGCACGCTCACCGGCGCAGCGCGCGTCGCGCTCGGTCCCGACCTGCCGCCATTCTACACCAATGACGAGGCGCTCGCCGCCGAGGCCGCGCAATGCGCCCGCGTCGAACGCGATCCGCTGTGGCGGATGCCGTTGTGGCCGGCCTACGATGCATGGCTCGATTCGAAAGTCGCCGATCTCAACAACGCGCCGTCGAACGGCTTTGCCGGCTCCATCACCTGCGCGCTGTTCCTGCAACGCTTCGTCGAGCACGCGAAAAGCTGGCTGCATGTCGATATCTATGGTTGGACACCAAGCGCGAAGCCCGCGCGGCCCGAAGGCGGCGAGTGCCAGGCCGCGCGCGCCATCTTCCGCCTGCTGAGCCAACGCTATGGATGATCCACGCCTGACCCCGGCACGGCCGGACCTCGCCGCGCGCTACCTCGAAGGCAAGGTGAGCGCCGCGCGCTTCGTTGACGGCGAAACCGTCGAGGTCATCGCTCCGCTCGCGCCGCTGCGCGAGGCGCCACGCGCCGACGCGATGCTGCAAACGCAAGCCCTGAAGGGCGAGCGCGTCACCATCTACGACCGCATCGAATCCGGCTGGGCGTGGGGGCAACTGGAGTCGGACGGCTATGTCGGCTGGTTGCCAGAACGCGTACTCGGCACGCCGGGCCCGCAGCCGACCCACAAGGTGACGGCGCTACGCACGCTGGTCTTTCCCGGTCCTTCGATCAAGCTGCCGCCGCGCGCGGCGCTGGCGCTCGGCACGACGATTCCGGTGGCGCGCATCGAAGCAAATTTCGCGATCACGCATGATCGCGGCTATCTGCCGGCGCAACATCTCGCGCCGCTCGATCAGTTCGAACCTGATTTCGTCGCGGTGGCGGAGCGCTTCGTCGGCACGCCGTATCTGTGGGGCGGCAAGTCGAGCCTCGGCATCGACTGCTCCGGCCTGGTGCAGGTATCGCTCGCCGCCAGCGGCATCCGCGCGCCGCGCGACAGCGACATGCAGGAAGAAAGCTTGGGCAGCGACGCGCCGCTGGCGCAAATCACCAAGCTCCAGCGCGGCGATCTGGTGTTCTGGAAAGGCCACGTCGCCATCGCACGCGACGCCTCGACCCTGTTGCACGCCAATGCGCATCACATGGCGACCGCGATCGAATCCACGCGTGACGCCGTCGCCCGCATCGCGGCGGCGGGAAGTCCGGTGCGGCGGATCAAACGACTGTAGAAGGACAACGTTGCCGAGCGGATCGTCCTCACCCTGAGGCGGCGGCCCGCAGCGACGCCCTCGAAGGGTGGCACCCGTAGTATGGAAAATCTTGCCACATAGCCGCATCCTTCGAGGCTCGCTTCGCTCGCACCTCAGGATGACCGAATCGCCTACCCCTGCGTCACGCCGCCCGCCTTGATTGCTTCATCATGCAACGCCTGCAACTGCGCACGATTGAGCGCCAGCCATTGCAGCGCCGAGACCGTCAGCGCGTTGAAAATCCGTCCGCTCCGCAACGCGGCAAGCGCATCGTCGATCGATACCACCAGCGTTTCGATATGCTCGGTCTCGTCGGCCAATCCGCCATTCGCCGCAACGCGCGCGGAATCGACGAAGCCGACGAAGCTCATCACCAGTTCATCGGTCAGCCCCGGCGTCGGCAGCACGCTGTAAAGCCGCACCAGCGCGTCCGGCGCGACGCCGATTTCCTCATTGCATTCGCGCCGCGCGGCGTCGGCCTCGCTCTCGCCGGCATCGACGCGGCCGGCGACGATCTCGATCATGTCGCCGTTGCCGGTGGCGAGATGCGCGGTGAGGCGAAACTGGCGCAGCAGCACGATACGCTCCCGCGCGAGATCGACCGGCAGCACCCCGGCGACGCGACCGCCGCGCAGGATGTCGCGGCGCTGCGTCAGCGTCTCGCCGTCGGGCAACGGCAGTTGCAACGTGTAGCGCTCGTAGGGCCGGAAGCCGTCGTCGCAGAGCGAATGCGGCGCCGACAGATCCACGGCAAGTGGACGATCCGCGATTGGGTCTGCGTCGTCGCGTTCAACCATCGACGTCGTCCACACCGTTCGCGGTTTCCAGCCGGAACGCGGCGGCGAACAGCGCACGGGTGTAATCCGTCTTCGGATTCTTGAACAGGTCCGACGCCGGCCCCTCCTCCACCACCTTGCCGTGACGCATCACGATGAGGTGGCTCGCCAATGACGCCACCACGCGCAGGTCGTGCGAGATGAACATGTAGGTGAGATCGCGCTTGCGTTGCAGGTCGCGCAGCAGATCGACCATCTGCGCCTGCAACAGCATGTCGAGCGCGCTGGTCGGCTCGTCCAGCACGACGAAGCTCGGCTCCAGCACCACGGCGCGCGCGATGCTGATGCGCTGGCGCTGGCCGCCGGAGAATTCGTGCGGATAGCGGAAGCGCGTCGCCGGATCGAGCCCGGCATCGACCAGCGCCTTCACCACCCGTGCCTCGCGTTGCTCCTGCGAGAGTTGCGGCTGATGCACGCTCAAGCCTTCGGCGATGATGTCGCCCACCGACATGCGCGGACTGAGCGAACCGAACGGGTCCTGAAACACGATCTGCATGTCGCGGCGGAACGGCCGCATCGCCTTGAAGCGCAGGCCCTGAATGTTGTTGCCGAGAAACACGATGGGACCGTCGGACGAAATCAGCCGCAGCAGCGCGAGCCCAAGCGTGGTCTTGCCGGAACCGGACTCGCCGACCACGCCCAGCGTCTCGCCGCGCCGCACTGCCAGCGACACGCCGTCCACCGCCTTGATGTGACCGACGGTCTTGCGCAACAGCCCGCGCTTGATCGGAAACCACACCTTGAGGTCGCTCGCCTGCATCACCACCGGCGCGTCGTGCTGTGGCGGCGCGGGGTCCGGCTTCGGCTCGGCCGCGAGCAGCGCCCTGGTGTAGGGATGCTGAGGCGCGGTGAACACCTGTTCCACCGGCCCCTGCTCGACGATCTTGCCCTTGTTCATCACGCAGACCACGTCGGCGATGCGGCGCACGATGCCGAGATCGTGGGTGATGAACAGCATGCTCATGCCGAGCCGGGCGCGAATGTCCGCCAGCAGTTGCAGGATTTGCGCCTGCACGGTGACGTCGAGCGCGGTGGTCGGCTCGTCGGCAATCAACAGGTCAGGCTCGTTGGCGAGCGCCATCGCGATCATCACGCGCTGGCGCTGCCCGCCGGAGAGTTGATGTGGGTAGCTGCCGAGCCGCGTCTCCGGTTCGGGAATGCCCACCTGCGTCAACAGTTCCAGCACCCGCGCGCGGATCGCGCCGCCGCGCAGCGTGGTGTGCAGTTGCAGGATTTCCGCGATCTGCGCCTCGATGGTGTGGAGCGGATTGAGCGAGGTCATCGGCTCCTGAAAGATGATCGATATGTCGTTGCCGCGAATGCCGCGCATTTCGCGCTCCGACATCGTCAGCAGGTCCTGCCCCTTGAAGCGGATCGTGCCCGAGGGATGCGACGCGCTGGGATACGGCAGCAGTTTCAGGATCGACAGCGCGCTGACCGACTTGCCGGAGCCGGATTCGCCGACCAGCGCCACGCACTCGCCGCGCCGCATGCTGTAGGAGATGCGGTCGACCGCAAGCGTCGCGCGGTCACCCGCCCCGAACGCGACCGAGAGATCGCGGATATCGAGCAGCGGCTGGTTGATCGCGTCCATCCCGCGCCCCCTCAACTGAACGTCTTGCGCGGGTCGAAGGCATCACGCACCGCTTCGCCGATGAAGATCAGCAGCGACAGCATGATCGCCAGCGAGAAGAAGCCGGTGAAGCCGAGCCACGGGGCCTGCACGTTGGCCTTGGCCTGCGACAGCATCTCGCCGAGCGAGGGCGAACCGGGCGGCAGGCCGAAGCCGAGGAAGTCGAGCGCCGTCAGCGTCATCACTGAGGAGGAGACGATGAACGGCAGGAAGGTCATGGTCGCCACCATCGCGTTCGGCAGCAGATGGCGGAACATGATGACCTTGTTGGAAACGCCGAGCGCGCGCGCTGCCTGGATGTATTCGAAGTTACGGCCGCGCAGAAACTCCGCGCGCACCAGCCCCACCAGCGACACCCATGAGAACAGCAACAACGTGCCGAGCAACACGAAAAAGCCGGGCACCAGGATCGACGACAGGATCAAGAGCAGATAGAGCGAGGGGATCGCGGTCCACACCTCGATGAAGCGCTGGAAACCGAGGTCGACCCAGCCGCCGAAATAGCCCTGCACGCCGCCGGCGGCGATGCCGATCACCGACGAGACGATGGTGAGACAGAGGCCGAACAGCACCGAGATGCGGAAGCCGTAGATCAGCCGCGCCACCACGTCGCGGCCCTGATCGTCGGTACCGAGCCAGTTGTATTCGAGATCGCGGCAGCCGCTCACGCCCTTCTTCTCGACCACGCTCTTGCATTCCGCTTCGGTCAGCATCCATGTCGGCTTCGACGGCGCCGGCGTCGGCAGATCGAGATTGTGGGTATCGTAGGAATAACGGATCAGCGGCCACAGCACGGTGCCGCCCTTCTCCGCGATCTGCTTCTTCAGATAAGGATCGCGATAATCGGCCGCGGTCTCGAAATCGCCGCCGAACGTCGTCTCCGAATAGGTGACGAAGGCGGGCCAGTACCAATGGCCGTCATATTCGATGAAGAACGGCCGGTCGTTGGCGATCAGTTCGGCGAACAGCGAGAGGACGAACAGCACCGAGAAGATCCACAACGACCAGTAGCCACGCCGATTGGCCTTGAAGTTCTGCCAGCGGCGGCGGTTGATGGGCGACAGCGACAGCGGCCGACGCGACGGCGGCACAACGTCGCCGAGCGGGGCCACGGTGGTCGTCTCAATGGGCTCGCGGGCGGGAAGCGACATCACACCTCCCGCGCCTCGAAATCGATCCGCGGATCGATCCACATATAGGTAAGATCGGAGGCGAGGTTCACCACGAGGCCGACCAGCGAGAAAATGAACAGCGTACCGAACACCACCGGATAGTCGCGGTTGAGCACGCTCTCGAAGCCGAGCAGGCCGAGTCCATCCAGCGAGAAGATGGTTTCGATCAACAACGAGCCGGAGAAGAAGGCGTGGATGAACGCGCCGGGGAAGCCGGCGATCACGATCAGCATGGCGTTGCGGAAGATGTGGTTGTAGAGCACCTGCCGCTCGGTGCAGCCCTTGGCCCGCGCCGTCATCACATACTGCTTGCGGATTTCGTCGAGAAACGAATTCTTGGTCAGCAGCGTCATCGTCGCGAACGCGCCGAGGATCATCGAGATCAGCGGCAGCGTGAGGTGCCAGAAGTAATCGACGATCTTCCAGTACCACGGGAATTGCGACCAGCCGTCGGAGGTGAGCCCGCGCAACGGGAACCAGTCTAGGAACGAACCGCCGGCGAACAGGATGATCAGCAGGATCGCGAACAGAAATCCCGGAATGGCGAAGCCGACGATGATGACGCCCGAGGTCCAGACATCGAAGCGCGTGCCGTCCGCCACCGCCTTGCGGATGCCAAGCGGGATCGAGATCAGATAGGTGATCAGCGTCATCCAGACGCCGAGCGAGATCGAGACCGGAAGCTTTTCCTTGATCAGTTGCAACACGCTGACATCGCGGAAATAGCTCTTGCCGAAATCGAAGCGCATATAGTCCCACAGCATCAGCGCGAAGCGTTCCGGCGCAGGCTTGTCGAATCCGAACTGCTTCTCGAGGCTCTTGATGAAGGCGGGATCGAGCCCCTGCGCGCCGCGATATTTCGAATTCACCGCGTCGCCGGACGCGCCCACCTGGGTGCGCGCGCCGAAGTCGCCACCGGACGATCCGGAGATGCGCGAACTGCCGCCGGTGTCGGCTCCGCTTAGTTGCGCGATGACGCGCTCCACCGGCCCGCCCGGCGCGAACTGCACCACGACGAAGGAGACGAACAGGATGCCGAGCAAGGTCGGGATCATCAACAACAGGCGGCGCGCGATGTAAGCGGTCATGGCTTGTTCACCGGCTCCGCTTTTGGCTTGCCCGCCTTGTCAGTCGCATTGGCCTTCGTCGTGTCATTCCACCACAATTCGATGCCGCCGACGCTGCCGAGATAGCGCGGCAATTGTTCGGGATGCCCGAACACGTCCCAGTAGGCGATCGGATGATTGGTGCGATACCACTGCGGAACCCAGTAACGGCCGGCGCGGAACACGCGGTCGAAGGCGCGGCAGGCGGTGGTGAGTTCGGCGCGGCTCGGCGCGTTGATGATCTTTTCCACCAGCGCGTCGATCGCGGGGCTGGCGATGCCGGCGAGATTGTACGAGCCCTTGGTAGCGGCCGCCTGCGATGTGAAGAACGGCCGCATGTTGTCGCCGGGCGTCGCCGACATGCTGAAGCGCTCGATGGTCATGTCGAAATCGAAATCCTCGACGCGCGCGCGATACTGCACCGGATCGACGAGCCGCAGCGACGCCGCGATGCCCAGCGTGCCGAGGTTCTTGATGTAGGGCGCGTGGTGCGCCTGCAATTGCGGCTCGTCGGCGAGAAACTCCACGGTGAACGGCTCGCCGTTCGGCAGCAGCCGCCTGCCGTCCTTCACCGTGCAGCCGGCGTCGCGCAGCAGTTGCACGGCCTTGCGCAGCAGCGCGCGATCCTGCCCGGAGCCGTCGGAGACTGGCGGCGACACCGGCGCGCCGAACACCTCGTCCGGCACCTGGCCGCGAAACGGCTCGAGCAATTTCAATTCGTCCGGCGAGGGCATCCCCTCCGCCATCATGTCGGAATTCTGGAACGGCGACTGCGTGCGCGCATAGGCGCCGTACATGATGGTCTTGTTGGTCCACTCGAAATCGAACGCCTGGATCAGCGCCTCGCGCACGCGCGGATCCTTGAACTTGTCGCGCCGCGTGTTGATGAACCAGCCCTGCGCGCCCGAGGGCGTCCGGTCCGGCAATTGCTCGCGCTTGACGCGGCCGTCCTTGATCGCCGGGAAATCGTAACGCGTGGCCCACACCCGCGCGGTGAATTCCTCGCGGAACAGATAGTTCTTCGCGGTGAAGCCTTCGAAGGCGACATCGCGGTCGCGATAGAATTCATAGCGCACGGTATCGAAGTTGTAGCTGCCGCGCATCGGCGCCAGCTCCGCACCCCACCAGTCCTTGACGCGCTCGAACTCGATGAAGCGGTTCACCTCGAAGCGCGCCACCTTGTACGGCCCGCAGCCCAGCGGAATGTCGAGCGTCGATTCATCGAACGGCCGCTTGGCGTAATAGGCCCGCGAGAAGATCGGCAGTCCCGCGACATAGAGCGGCACATCGCGGGCGTGGCCCTTGGCGAAGCGCACCATCACTGTCGCGTCGTCCAGCGCCTCCGCGCCGACAACGTCGCGCATCTGTTGCAGGATCAGCGGATGACCCTTGGCCTTCAGCGTGTTGAGCGAGAACGCTACGTCGTGCGCGGTGAGCTTTGCGCCGTCATGGAATGTCGCCTGCGGCCGCAGCGTGAAACGATAGCCGAGACGATCATCGGAAATCGCCACCGACTGCGCGACGAGACCGTACATCGCGTCGGGCTCGTCATAGGCGCGCACCATCAGCGGCGCGAAGGTCAGGTCCATGCCCTGCGCGCCCTCGCCCTTGAGAATGTAGGCGTTGAGCGAATTGAAGGTCTGGTAGGACTGGTTGTAGGCGCGCACCGACGGCACGGTGGAAAACGCGCCGCCCTTCGGCGCTTTCAGATTCACATAGTCGAAGCTGGCGAAGTCGGCCGGATACTTCAGGTCGCCGAACACCGACATGCCGTGCTTCGCCGCGCCGAATGCCGCTGTGCTCGCCTCTGACGATGCTACCGCTTGCGCGAGCGCCTCACGCGTCCCGAGTCCGGCCGCGAGACCTGTAGCCCCAAGACCGAGGCCGAACAGCTGCCGGCGATTGAAAGTGCTGTCGTGAGTCATCGAGCGTGAACCGCGCGGCTGTCGTGCGAATTGGAGGATCGGCCTGAAACGAAGCGCCCCGCCGTCATCCTGAGGTGCGAGCGGCGCAGGCCGCGAGCCGTAGCAGGTTGGTCAACCAACTTGCGTCTCTCAAAATCCATCTCGGGTAAACCCAAGATGGGGGATGGCGGCCGTCGCCCTTCGAGGCTCGGCGGAAAAACGCCTCGCACCTCGGGGTGACGGCGCAAAAGAAACGATCTCGTCAAATCAGACTCCAGAGAACAGCCCTTCCGCTCAAAACCCTCACCTTCACTTGCCGATCTTCGCGGCCTTCTCGGCGTCATACCACCACACCGAGGGGAAGGCCGCCATCCCGTATTTCGGCATCGTTTCGGGCTTGCCGAAACGATCCCAGCGTGCGGTGCGCTGGAACGGATAGGTCCATTGCGGCACGACATAATGATGGTGCAGCAGCACGCGATCCAGCGCGCGGGTCGCGGCCACCAGATCGTCGCGGTCCTTGGTGAAGATGACGCGTTCAATCAGTTTGTCGATCGCCGCATCCTTGATGCCGATCAGGTTGCGCGAGCCGGCGGTGTCGGCGGCGGCCGAGCCCCAGTATTCGCGCTGTTCGTTGCCGGGCGAGAGCGATTCCCCCCACGACGACACGATGATGTCGAAGTCCCAGCTTCGCAGCCGGTTCTCGTATTGCGTCGGATCGATGGTGCGCACGCTGACGGCGATGCCGAGCCGCTCCAGCGACGGCTTGAAGAACAGCATCACCCGTTCCATGCTGGGATCGTCGGCGAGAAGTTCAATGGTGAACGGCGCGCCGCTCTTGGCCTCCACCAGCTTGCGCTCGCGCACCTCGTAGCCCGCCGCCTTCAGCAGCTTCAGCCCTTCGCGCAAATTGCCACGCACCGCCTCGGCGCTGCCGCCGACCGGATTGGTATAGGGCGTGGTGAAAACCTCCGGCGGCACCTCGGCGCGCACCGTCTCAAGGATTTCCAGTTCCTTGCCCTGCGGCAATCCGGATGACGCCAGTTCGGTGCCATGGAAATAGCTGCTGATGCGTTTGTATTGGCCGAAGAAGATCTGCTTGTTCATCTCCTCGAAATCGAAAGCGAAGTTCAGCGCGCGGCGCACGCGCGGATCGGCGAACTTGGCGCGGCGCGTATTTGGCACGAAGGCCTGCATGATACCGGACGAGCGATTGGCGAACTCCTCCAGCACGACGCGCTTTTCTCTCACCGCCGGGAAATCGTAAGCGGTCGCCCAGTTCTTGGCGCTGTTCTCGCTGCGCCAGTCGATCTGGTCGGCCTTGAAGGCTTCGATCGCCACGGTCGGATCGCGGAAATACTCGTAGCGGATTTCATCGAAGTTGTTGCGGCCGATGTTGACGGCGAGCTTTGCGCCCCAGTGGTCCTTGACGCGCTCCAGTATGACCGAGCGCCCCGCGACGAAACTCTTGATGCGATAGGCGGCGCTGCCGAGCGGCGGCTCCAGCGTGGTGGCCGACACGTCGCGCTTGTTGCCGTTGGCATCGGTGCCTTCCCACCAGTGCTTCGGCAGGATGATGAGCTGGCCGACGATCTGCGGCAGTTCGCGATTGCCGGGCGCGTCGAAAGTGAAAGTCACCTCGCGCTCGCCGGTCTTCTCGGCTTTCACCACGTGGCGATAATAGGCGGCGTATTGCGGGTGATGCTTCTTGAACATCTCAAGCGAATAGACCGCGTCCTCCGGCGTCACCGGCTTGCCGTCGTGCCAGCGTGCCTCGGCGCGCAGCCGATAGGTGACGGAGGCATAGTCGTCGGGATAGCGCACGGCTTCCGCGAGCAGGCCGTATTCGGTGGAGACTTCATCGAGCGCCGGCGTCGTCAGCGATTCATAGATCAGCCCCACCGCGCCGGCGATCGAGCCCTTCACGCCGGAGACAACGATGTTGAAACTGTCGAAGGTGCCGAGCGCGATCTGGCGCACCACGCCGGCTTTCGGCGCGGCCGGGTTGACGTATTCGAAATGCTTGAAGCCGTCGGGATACTTCACCGCGCCGAACAGCGACAGCCCGTGCCGCCAGGCGGGGCTTGCGGCGGCTTGCGCCTGGGCGTCGGACATCAGCGGCACGCTCGCCGCGAGAGGAAGAACCGGAGCCGCGGCCAGCGCCGCGCCACTCTGCAACAAAACTCGTCGGGTAATTGCCAAATCGCATTTCCTGTCAGTGCCACTCGCGCGGTGGCCTCGTGCGAATCGCCGAGGCACCATGCGCAGTTGATCCTAGAGCATGATCCCGAAAAGTGGACGCCGGTTTTCGGACAAGATCATGCTCCTTCAGACTCAGATGCTATTTGATCCCCGATTGAATCGGGGCCACTGCCCGTGCAGGCTCACGGCGCTTCATCAGGCCGCCGCGATCCCGCAGGTCGTCCCAGGATCGTTCACGCCAAAGTGGACACTGATTTGACGGCAAGAGCACGTGAAATCGGTGTCATTTTGCGCTGTGTGCGGATTTGCAGCACGAAAGCCGCTGCACGGCCCCCTGGGACGACGCCGCGGTTGTTTATCCCGGTCCTGCGACCAAACGTCCCGCCGCGTGGCGGACCGACCCGGACGGTGCACGGACAACAAAAAAGGCCGGGAAAACCCGGCCTTTCCTGCGCATCACGAGGAGGCGAAAACGTTTACTTCGAGGCGGTCGGCAACGGCGCCGGACTATCCGACATCGAGTTGAGGTAGGCGATCACGTCGGCGCGCTCGCTGTCCTTGCTGAGGCCGGCGAAGCCCATCGCGGTGCCGGGCACAAAACCCTTCGGGCTCTTCAGGAACTGGTTGAGATCGTCGAACGTCCAGGTGCCGCCCTTCTCCTTCATCGCCTTGGAGAAGTTGAAGCCGCCGCGACCCTCGCCCTTGTGGTCGTTGACAACGCCATACAGGTTCGGGCCGACGCGGTTCGGGCCGCCCTTCTCGAAGGTGTGGCAGGCGGCGCACTTCTTGGCGGCGGTCGCGCCCTTCTCCACCGAAGCGGTCTGCAACAGTTTCTCGATCGGCTCGGACTTCTCCGCCTCGGCGCCCTTGGTCTCGCCGCCGGCGGCTTCCTTCACGGCAATCTCAAAGCCCGGCTTTTCCGGCATGACCGGCGCGAAAATCGCCTGGGCGGCAAAGCTGGTGACGAGGACGACAAGGCAGGTGGCGAGGATCGCCCCGAGAATCTTATTAAGCTCAAAGGAGTCCATTGCGGATCAGGCTCCAGACCGGAAGGTCAACTTGTAGGCCGAACGAAGGCGACCAAGGATTTTGCGCCCGGAATCGATCTAAAAAGACGGGGCGATGGCGATGAGATACCGGTTTGCCCCGCCTCTGGCAACCCGTATAAACAGACCGCCGCTGGAAAAAAGGCCCGCTATTCCTGCGCTAAGTTGACCTCCCCGGCGCGCCGATAAACCGACGATGTCACAGCCGCTTATCCTGATTCCCGCGCGCATGGCCGCGACCCGCCTGCCCGGCAAACCGCTGGCCGATATCGGCGGCGTGCCGATGATCGTCCAGGTGCTGCGCCGCGCCAACGAGGCCGCGCTGGGCCGCGTCGCGGTGGCGACCGATTCTCCGGAAATCGCCGCGGCGGTCACCGCCCATGGCGGCGAGGCGGTGATGACCCGCGCCGACCACCCCTCCGGCTCCGACCGAATCTTCGAGGCCATGGAAAAGCTCGATGGGGCGGCTGCCCACCCGGTCGTCATCAACCTGCAGGGCGATTTTCCGACCATCCGCCCCGGCCACATTCGCGCCGTGTTATCGCCACTGGAAGACCCCAGGATTCCCATCGCCACTTTGGCCGCCGAAATCCACTCCGAGGAGGAGGCCACCAACCCCAACGTGGTCAAGGTGATTGGCTCAAAGCTCGTCGGAAACCGGCTGCGCGCGCTCTACTTCACCCGCGCCACGGCCCCTTACGGCGAGGGGCCGCGCTATCATCACATCGGGCTCTATGCCTATCGCCGCGAGGCGCTTGCCCGCTTCGTCGCGCTGCCGCCCTCGCCGCTCGAACAACGCGAGAAGCTCGAACAGCTCCGCGCGCTCGAGGCCGGCATGCGGATCGACGTCACCGTGGTGGACGAGGTGCCGCGCGGCGTCGACACGCCCGCCGATCTCGAAACCGCGCGCCGTGCGCTCGCGCCCTGAGTGCTGCGCGCCCGCAAACTTTTCGTTTCCACCACTGGCAAAAGCCGAAACCGCTGTTACAACGCGCCATGACCCAACCGAAGACCATCTCATTCCAGGGCGAAATGGGAGCCAACTCCCACCTCGCCATCGTCGAAGCCTATCCCAACGCCAGGCCGCTGCCGTGCGCGACCTTCGAGGATGCGCTGTCGGCGATTTCCTCAGGCGAAGCCGATCTCGGCATGATCCCGATCGAGAACTCGATCGCCGGCCGCGTCGCCGACATTCACTATCTGCTGCCGCGCTCGGATCTCTCGATCATCGGCGAATGGTTTCTGCCGATCCATCATCAGTTGATGGCGCCGCGCGGCGCCAAACTGTCCGATATCAAAACGGTCGAGAGCCACGTGCAGGCGCTGGGCCAGTGCCGCAACGCCATCCGCAAACTCGGCCTCAAGTCGATCGTCGCCGCCGACACCGCAGGCTCCGCGCGCATCGTCGCCGAGCGCGGCAACAAGAGCTGCGCCGCGATCGCCTCGCGCCTTGCCGCGGAGATCTATGGCCTCGACATCCTCGCGCAGGACGTCGAAGACGAGAGCTACAACACCACGCGTTTCGTGGTGCTGGCGCGCGAGCCGCAATGGGCCAAGCCGAACAACGGCCCTGTCGTTACCAGCTTCGTGTTTCGCGTGCGCAACCTGCCCGCCGCGCTCTACAAGGCCATGGGCGGATTTGCGACCAACGGCGTCAACATGACCAAGCTGGAAAGCTACATGGTGGACGGCAATTTCTTCGCGACGCAATTCTTTGCCGACGTCGACGGCCATCCCGACGATCGCGCGCTGGCGTTCGCGCTGGAGGAATTGAAGTTCTTCTCCAAGGAATTGCGCATCGTCGGCGTCTACCCGGCGCACCCCTTCCGCGCCACCTTCAGCGAGCGGGGCGACTGAGGCGGCGCACTAAGCTTCTTTGCCTATGCCAAACGCTTGCGCCAGCAACTCATAGGAATGCCGGCGCGCGGCGTGATCGAACACCGACGTAATCACCATCACCTCATCGGCCTGCGTCGCCTCGATCAACGGCGTCAGCTTATCCACGACGGTCGCAGGAGATCCAACGAACAGCCGCGCGCGGTTGCGCGCGACGATGGCGCGATCGCTCTCCGTATAAGGATAGGCCAGCGCATCCTCGACGCTGATCAGCGGCGCGTACTGGCCGCGTTCGCGTTGCAGCCGATTGAAGTCGGTGGACGCTGCCAGCCTTTCGGCTTCAGCATCGGTGTCCGCGACAATCGCCGCCACCGCCAGGATCGCGTCAGGCGACGCCCGCCAACCCGTGCTCACATAATCGCGTCGATAGGTGCGCATCGCATCGACCGCATCGTGCGTGGCGAAGTGATGCGCGAACGCAAAGCCCATGCCGACCTGCGCGGATAATTCCGCACTGTAACCGCTCGACCCCAATAGCCAGATCGGCGGCAGCGACGTATCCGACGGCATCGCCACCACGTTGTTGTAAGGATGGTTCGGCGGAAAATCGCGCGTCTCCCATAACGTCAGTTCGTGCAGCCGCTCGAGGAAATCGTCGCCCTCGCGGCCGTCGAACCGCCGGCGCAGCGCGTGCGCTGTCACGCCATCGGTGCCCGGCGCGCGGCCGAGTCCGAGATCGATGCGGCCGGGAAACAATGCCTCCAGCAGCTTGAAGCGTTCGGCAATCACCAGCGGTGCATGGTTCGGCAACATCACGCCGCCGGAGCCGACGCGAATGCGCGATGTCGCCGCCGCGATCTGCCCGATCATCAGGTCCGGCGCGGGGCTCGCGACCGACGGCAGGTTGTGATGCTCGGCCAGCCAGTAGCGGGTATAGCCGAGCCGATCGGCCAGTTGCGCAAGGTCGATCGTATTGCGCAGCGCTTGCGCCGGCGGCGTGGCGGTGGTGACGACAGAGAGATCGAGAATGGAGAGCGGCGGCATGATCGGAACTTAAAACATTCATCGACAATCGCCAAAAGCGCCAAACACGGGAGTTATCACGCTCCTCGAGCCCCATTAAGCTCGATGGGCCGCCAACCGAACACGCGCTATAAAACGATACTTCCCAACGCCCGAGT
>JBARXT010000209.1:0-18453 GCA_049647485.1 Xanthobacteraceae bacterium | reverse complement strand
GGCATGGTTTGATCCTATAGGTGAGTGAGTGTGATTAAGTCCTTTCATGGTTAAAAAAGCATGACCTGCCGAAGCCGGTTCCTGACGCGGCCTGCGGAAGTTAACGGAGCGGAAACCATAATGTTCTCTACTCGCTGGCGGCGTGAAGTTTGCGGACGCCGGTAGGAGCATTTCATGCGGTTCGATCTTTGGGGCAAAATCAAAGGCAAGCTGCCGGCCCGTCGGCCGCGCGTTGCCACTGCCGTCGCGCCGAAGTCGAAAGCCAGGATCGAGCCCGAATTCAAGCCTGCGGCGCAGCCGGCCTCAGCGCTCCAGGCTGCTGAGTTCGGCGATCTCGACTTGCGGCTGATCTGGCGCGCCATTGTTGCCAGAAAGAACTTCATCATCATGCCGACATTGCTGGCGGCTGTGGTGTCGCTCGCCGTCGTCAACATGATCACCCCGTTGTACAAATCCGAGGCGCGCGTTCTGGTCGACGGGCGTGAGAACGTGTTCCTGCGTCCGAACGGCGAGCGTCCCGAGGAGCGCAACGCGCTCGACCCCGAAGCTGTCACCAGTCAGGTGCAACTGCTTCTGTCGCGCGATCTGGCACGCATGGTGATCAAGCAGAACAAGCTCGCCGAGCGTCCTGAATTCGATCCGGTGCTGAGCGGTATCTCGCCGGTGAAGATGGTGCTCGGCCTGTTTGGCATCGGTCGCGATCCATTCCGGATGACGCCGGAAGAGCGTGTGCTGGATGCCTATTACGACCGGTTGACCGCGTTTGCCGTCGACAAATCCCGCGTCATGGTGATCGAATTCCAGTCGCGCGATCCGGAACTGGCGGGGCGGGTGGCCAATTCGATCGCCGACAATTATCTCGTCCTGCAACAAAACGCGCGGCAGCAGCAGGCCAAGGCGGCGAGCCAGTGGCTATCCGGAGAGATCGATAGCCTGCGCAAGAAGGTGGCGGATGCCGAGCAACGTGCCGAGGCATTCCGCTCAAAATCCAGCCTGTTCGTCGGCACCAACAACACGACGCTGTCCAATCAGCAGTTGGGCGAGTTCAACACGCAGTTGAACAGTGCGCGGGCGCTGAAGTCCGATGCCACCTCCAAGGCCAACATGATCCGCGACATGCTGAAATCCGGCAAGCCGATCGAGGCGTCGGAGGTCTTGAATTCCGAACTGATCCGTCGTCTGTCCGAACAGCAGGTTACGCTCCGCGCTCAACTCGCGGAGCAGTCGTCGACCTTGCTCGGTGGTCATCCGCGCATCAAGGAACTGAAAGCGCAGATCGCCGACCTCGACAAGCAGATCCGCGAAGAGGCGGGCAAGCTGTCACGTTCGCTGGAAAACGATGCCCGCATCGCCGAAGCGCGAGTCGAAAGCCTCAGCGCCAATCTCGATCAACTCAAGCGTCAGGCGACATCGACCAACGGTCAGGATGTCCAGCTTCGCGCGCTCGACCGCGAGGCCAAGGCTGAACGGGATCTGCTGGAATCCTATCTCGCCAAGTATCGCGAGGCGACCGCTCGTGAAAGCATCGATGCCGCGCCTGCCGATGGCCGCATCATTTCGCGCGCGATTGTCTCCAACACGCCGAACTATCCGAAGAAGCTGCCGATCGTGCTGATTGCCACGCTGGCGACGCTGATGTTGACGACGGGGTATGTCGCCAGCGGCGAGCTGCTGCGCATAACGTCGCCGCGATCCTTCGCTTCTACGGCTGTCACTGCTCCTCCGTCGCCAGTGATGACGATGGCGGTGCCGGAGGACGTCATGGCGGTGCGCGCGCCGGAGCCCTTGGCCGTTCACGAATCTGGCGGGCAGGGGATCAGCGAACTCGAACAACTGGCCGTCGACTTGCAGAGGCCGGGAGCCGCGACACGCAAGCTGTCGGTTCTCGGCACCGGTTCGGTGGACAAGACGAGCCGTACAGCGCTCGCGCTCGCCCGGCTGTTGTCGCGCCGCGCGAAGGTCGTGCTGGTCGATCTGTCGGCGTCGTCGCCGGTACTGAAAGCTGCCGCCGTTGACGGCACGGCTCCGGGCTTGACCGACCTGATGCTGGGAGAGGCTTCGTTCGGCCAGGTGATCAGCAAGGATCGCATCTCGCCGTTGCATCTGGTGACCGCCGGCCGCGCCAGCGCCGATCGCGCGCTATTGCAATCTCCGCGCCTGACCTTGGCGCTCGATGCGCTGCTGCAGGCTTATGATCATGTTGTGCTGGATGCCGGCGCCGCCGACGATCTGCCGGCCGCGCTCCTCACCACCGGTGCGCGCGCCATCGTGGTGCCCGACAGCGCGATGCCCGCCGAGGCGCGCAAGGCGATGTCCGATCAACTGCAAGCGGTCGGCTTTGGCGATGTCACAATGCTGAGCCAGGCGGCGGCTGTGGATGCCGGCGAGCGGGGGCCGCGCTTCGTCGCGGCGTGAGATCGTTTTCGAGCAAAGTGGATACCGGCTCGCGTGAAGAAAACGCGTCCAAATCAAAACCTGGAGCCCCGCTCCGATTCTGGCAAGGCTCTAGCGATTCAATGATCCGCGGATGGTCTGCGCGGCTGTCATCAGCATGGGCGTCTGTTTCACCACCCGTTTGAGATGAGTTACGGCGGAAAGACCGCTCGCTGCGACCTTGCCCCGCGCGTTGAGGCCGATGAAGCTGTCGAAGATCGGCTCGTCGCTTTTGCAGAACAGACGCTTGTAGTCGTCCGAGCCGATGCCGAGATCGATCGCGGTGTAGTTCTGCGCGGCATAGTGATCGACGATGTGGCGCATCAGGATCAGGCCCGGGCTGAAGTGAGCGCTGGCGGACAGCGTATAGGTGTTGAACATCATCGAGAAGCGGTCGCCGTCGGCGACGCCTGCGTAGATGGCGATGACCTCCTCATCGCACACCAGCGCGTGAATCTCGATCGCGCGGCCACCGTCCGGAAGCTCCCGATGGCACGCGCGGCGGATAAAATCCTCAACGCCGGGGTCGGCAAAAACATTAGGAAGTTTCTGCAATGCCATCCGCTGCGGTTTGATAACGAAGAACGCATCGAGCAATCGTGTGATATCGGATTCGGTTTTCGCTTGGAGATAGCGATAGCCTGGAAGCGCCTGCAGTTTCTTTTCCTTGCTTTTCAGTCGGCGTCGGAACGAATTGCTGATCAGTGTAGTCGGCGAGGCGTTGACCTCGATGGGCATCAGAGGGCAGCCGTTGACCGAGGTGTGCGTGGGCAGCAGCGCCATCGGGTTGGCGAAATTCTGCCATTGTCGCGGTTGTCGGGTGAGCGCGAGAGTATCGATCGCGTGGGGCGGTGCGCGCAATGCATCGAGCACGGCCTCGATATCGCTTCGGGTTGCCGCAGCGAGAAAATCGCGACGGCAGACCGGCATGTTGAATGTGATGTGCTTGTCACCGAGAAAACCTGCGACCCCGATGCCGTGCGTGCGCCGGACGCCCAGCGGCAGAAGCATCAGAGGCTGACGGCGTGCGTCGCGGGCGACCACGATCAGCGGCTCGATACCGGTGCGGGCGCCGATATGGTTCTGCCAGGCGGAGAGCAGGTCAAAGCGCTGATAGGGCGTCAGCACCGCACAAGAGCCTTCGAGGGCACGCCATGCCTGCTCGGCAGAGGCCATGTCGTAAAAGGAATCGACGCTTGCCACCCGCGTGATTTCGGCTTGCGCGCGTGCCTCAGTTACCCGGCTCTCGATGGCAGCCGCCATGGTCATACGCACACCCTGTCCGTTAAGACATTTTTTATGCCTGTTGTTGCCGGAACCTTGGCAAACAAACGTCAACAAAGCGTAAGGGCAATTGTAGAGTCGTCGCCATGCGGCAACCGGAAAGGCCGCCTAAACCTCGGGATCAGGGCGCGACATCCAGCTGATGATTGGCATGGCGGGAAGGACCCAACCGAGACCGGCGACGACATAAAAGATCGCCTGATACCATCCGGAGGCCGCAAGCCACGGCGTCTGCGCTATCGTCATGCCAAGCAGCGACCACACGACGACGAGGACAAGCAGGGCAATCGTGCCGAGAAATTTCCGGGTGCGGATGGTCATGACGCGAACGTGTAGAGACTGGCCGCCGGGAGATCAAGCGCGGCTTGCACCGCCCCGCCGCGTGGCTATAACGGGCGTGAAATTCTTCTAAAATCGCGGCTGAAATGACCGAAAACCTCAGTTCTGCGGAACCCGCCCCGGGGACCGCCCGGATTCGCGCGGTGCGCTGGTGGCTCACGATCGTGGCGGGCCTGATTGCGCTGATGGTGCTGGTCGGCGGCGCGACGCGGCTGACGGAGTCGGGGCTGTCCATCGTCGAGTGGAAGCCAGTCACCGGAACGCTGCCGCCGCTCAGCGAACAGCAATGGAATGAGGCGTTCGACGGTTACAAGGCGATCCCGCAATATCGCGAAATGAACGCAGGCATGACGCTGCATGAGTTCAAGACCATTTTCTGGTGGGAATGGAGTCATCGCCTGCTCGGGCGGCTGATCGGTCTTGTCTACCTGCTTCCGTTCCTATGGTTCATGTGGCGCGGCTTCCTGCCCGGTGATCTTAAGCGTCGGCTGTGGGGCATTTTTGCGCTCGGCGGGTTGCAGGGCGCGGTCGGCTGGTGGATGGTCGCGTCCGGCCTGACCCAGCGTGTCGAAGTCTCGCAGTACCGGCTGGCGGTGCATCTGATGCTGGCGTTCCTGATCTTTGCGGCCATCGTCTGGACTTTGCGGCGGCTCTCTGCGCGCGCGCCGGTTCTGACGGTCAGTCGCCTGAAAATCACCAGCGCGGTGCTGCTGGGACTGGTGCTCCTGCAACTCTACCTCGGTGCTTTGGTTGCGGGCCTGCGTGCCGGCAAGGTGTTCAACACCTGGCCCTTGATCGACGGCAGTTTCATTCCGAGTGCAGCGCGACTGTTCTTCGAACAGCCGTGGTGGCGCAATCTGTTCGACAACACGCTGACGGTGCAATTCAATCACCGCATGGTGGCCTATACGCTGTGGGTGGTGGCGATTCTGCATCTGGTCGACGCCGTCCGCGCGCGCGCCGGCAGCGCCGTCGTGAATGGCGCGCTATGGATTGCGGTTGCGATGACGGTGCAGGCGACACTGGGCATTCTGACGCTGCTGCATCAGGTGCCCATCTCGCTCGGATTGGCGCATCAAGGTGTTGCCATCGTGGTTCTGACACTGGCGATTACGCAGGTCGAGCGGCTCAGCACGCGGTCGTCCGTGCGCGAGGCGAAGATCTCGCCGCTCACTGCCGGCGCCGCGCGCTGAGTGGAGCTATTCTAATCCCCGGATCGCGCAGAAACCCGCGGTTTGCAAGGGTTATTTGCATTGCCGTGGCAATGACGATCTTGTGTGCCGATGGTTTGCTTCCGCACAACACATTGGCGGGTTAGAACGAGCATCGTTTCCAATCCGTTCATCCGAGAGTCGAGCTATGTCGAGCGCCTTCATTCAAGCTGCCGTGATCCTGCTTCGCGAGGGGCTGGAAGCGATGCTGGTGATTGCAGCGCTGGCGGCTTATTTGACCAAGGCCGGCGGTGCGGATCGGGTGAGGTCACTTTATGCCGGTGCGCTGGCTGCGGTCGTCGTCAGCATCGTCGCGGCATGGTTATTCGCCGTGCTCAACTCCGGTCAGCACAGTGATCTGTTCGAGGGCGTCATCATCCTGTTTGCCGCCGCGTTGATGCTCTACGTCTCCGGCTGGCTGATGGTGAAGCAGGATCCGCACGGCTGGAAGGACTATCTTGCCGCCAAGGCGGATAATGCGCTGGCGCAGGATACCGCGTGGGCGGTGGCCGCGCTGGCGTTCTTTGCCGTATTTCGCGAGGGTGCGGAGACGGTACTGTTCATCACCGCGCTGGCGAGTACCGAAGGCGGCTGGAGCGCAGGTTTGTTCGGCGGTCTTGCCGTGGCCACGCTCGGGCTCGCGGTGCTGTTCTATTTCATCAACCTGATCGCGCAGAAAATTCTGCTGCGGCCGCTGTTCATCATCACCTCGGCCTTCCTGTTCGCGATGGCGATCAAGTTCATCGGCGAAGCGGTGCAGGAGTTTCAGGAACAGTCGATCCTGCCGTTCACCCAAGTTGCGGGCGCGGACTGGCTCTCGGCGATAGGCCTCAACCCGACGTTGGAAGCCTTGTCGCTGCAATTGCTGGTGATCCTGTTTGCGCTCGCGACCTATTCGCTGGTGGTGCGCAACAATCGCCTGACGCGACGGGATAAGGTCGCGCGGGCGGGGAAGACCTAGAAAGGTTCAGCTCTGAAGGCGTCATGCGCGGACTTGATCCGCGCATCCATCGCTTCCAGAGAGATGGATGGCCGGGATATAGGCGAACGAAGCAACGCCGTTCGAAGAACGGCTATGCCCGGCCATGACGGTGACTTCGTTGCCGTACGTCTGCGTTACGCCTTCAACGCCTGATCGAGATCGGCGATGAGATCTTCCTTGTCCTCAAGGCCGATCGATAGCCGCACGAGATCGGGACCGGCGCCAGCCTGCACTTTCTGCTCGTCGGTGAGTTGGCTGTGCGTAGTCGACGCCGGATGGATCACCAGCGATTTCGTGTCGCCGATGTTGGCGAGATGCGAGAACAGCTTGAGGTTCGACACCAGGCTGACGCCGGCGTCGTAGCCGCCCTTGAGCGTAAAGGTGAACAGCGCTCCCGCGCCCTTCGGCGCGTATTTGCGAGCGAGGTTGTTGTAGCGGTTGCCGGCGAGGCCGGCATAGTTCACCTCGTTGACGTCAGGGTGTGCCGACAGCCACTCCGCGACGGCCTTGGCGTTGTCGCAGTGGCGTTGCATGCGCAGCGGCAGCGTCTCGATGCCGGTCAGGAACAGGAACGCGTTAAATGGCGACAGCGCCGCGCCGAGATCGCGCAGGCCGAGCACGCGGCAGGCGATGGCGAACGCGAAGTTGCCGAACGTCTCCTGCAGCTTGATGCCGTGATATTCCGGGCGTGGCTCGCTGAGGACCGGATACTTGTTGTCGCGCGACCAGTCGAAGGTGCCCGCGTCAATAATGATACCGCCGATCGAGTTGCCGTGGCCGCCGAGAAACTTCGTCAGCGAATGCAGCACGATGTCGGCGCCGTGGTCGATCGGGCGGATCAGGTAGGGGCTGGCCAGCGTGTTGTCGACGATCAGCGGCACGCCTGCCTTGCGCGCGACTGCGGAGATCGCCTCGATGTCGGTGACCGAGCCGCTCGGATTGGCGAGCGACTCGATGAAGATCGCCTTGGTGCGCGGCGACACCGCGCGTTCAAAGGTCGAGATGTCATCCGGATCGGCCCAAACCACGTTCCAGCCAAAGCTTTTGAACGCGTGGGTGAATTGATTGATCGAGCCGCCATAGAGCTTACGTGCGGCGATGAATTCGTCACCGGGTCGCAACAACTGTTGGAGCGCCGTGACCTGCGCGGCATGGCCGGAAGCTACCGCCACCGCGGCGGTGCCGCCTTCGAGCGCCGCGACGCGTTCCTCGAGCACCGCGGTGGTCGGGTTGCCGATCCGGGTATAGATGTTGCCGAACGATTGCAGGCCGAACAGCGAGGCCGCATGATCGGCATCGTTGAAGACGAATGACGTGGTCTGATAGATCGGCGTGTTTCGCGCGCCGGTGGTCGGGTCCGGCTGCGCACCGGCATGGATCGCGAGCGTGGCAAATCCGGGAAGGCGGTCGGTCATTCTCAGGTCCTGTCTGCTAAGAAGGGCTTCTGCGGGCCGGCATGCTGCTGATCCGGCTGCGCGGCGTCAAGTCGTGTCGTGATGAGTGTGCCGTTTTGCTGCTCAGCCCCGCTGCCAGAGAACAGAATGGCAGCGTCCGGCGGCTTCAGGCATTATTGTTCTTGTCGTCCTTGAGTTGCGCAGCGCGATCGGCGGCACCGGTATCGCCGCCGCCAACGCTGACTCGGTTGAGTGACAGCCGCATGCCTTGCGTCGGGATCGGGGCGCGTTTGGCGCTCAGTGTGCGAGAATTGACGCCCATCCAGGAAATTTCCGACGACAGCCGGCCGTATTCGATCTTCGGGCAGCGGTTCATCACCACCTTCAGCCCGGCAGCTTCCGCGAGCGCACAAGCCGCGTCGTTGCGGACGCCGAGTTGCATCCAGATCACCTTCGGCAGAGGATCGAGCGTCAGCGCATCCTTGACCAGCGGCAGGGCGGCATCGGAGTTGCGGAAGATGTCGACCATGTCGATCGGACGATCGATATCGCTGAGCGAAGCAACGAACGGTTTGCCCATCAGGCTCTTGCCGATTTGTCCGGGATTGACCGGGATCATATCGTAGCCGCGCTGCGCCAGATACTTGAAAGCGAAGTAACTCGGCCGCACGTTGACCGGCGACGCGCCGACCATGGCGATGGTCTTCACGCTGTTCAGAATGCTGCGAATGTAATTGTCGTCGTAGGTGTCGTGGTTCATTTGTAACGCGATCATTCCATAAAGCGCCGGTGCGGATCGAGCGAAGGCGGACTAACGATCCTGCCAGGTCGGTACGCGCTTTTCGACGAAGGCGCAAATGCCTTCCTCGGCATCGCGCGCCATCATGTTTTCGGTCATCACTTCGGAGGCGAAGCGATAGGCGTCGGCAAGGCTCATTTCAACCTGGCGATAGAATGCTTCCTTGCCGATCCTGATGGTATGGGCCGACTTGCGCGCGACCTGCTGGGCGAGAGCGATGGCGGCATCGCGCTCTGTGCCGTGAGTGACCACGCGATTGACGAGGCCGATCTCGCGCGCGCGGCCGGCGGTTATCGGCTCGCCGGTCAGAAGCATTTCCATTGCCAGCTTGCGCGGGACGTTGCGCGACAGTGCTACCATCGGCGTCGAGCAGAACAGGCCGATATCGACGCCAGGCGTTGCGAAGGTCGCCTGCTCCGATGCAATCGCAAGATCGCAGCTTGCCACCAGTTGGCATCCGGCGGCGGTGGCGACGCCTTGCACGGCTGCAACGACGGGTTTCGGCAGGGTGACGATGCTTTGCATCATCGCGCTGCAGGCGGTCATCATCTGCGCGAAGAACGCACGGCCGCCGTCGGCATCGGCGCGCCGCGCCGTCAATTCCTTGAGGTCGTGGCCGGAGGAGAACGCTTTGCCGGTCGCGGCGATGACTACGGCGCGCACGGCCTTGTCGTCGTGGGTGGTGTCGATTGCCGCATGGAGATCGGCGATCAGGGCTTCCGACAGGCAGTTGCGCGCTTCGGGACGGTTCAGGGTCAGGACCGCCACATCGCCGACCTGCTCGTGGAGCAGGATCGGTGGAGCGGAGGTCGTGGCGCGGAGCGGCTGAGCATTCATCGAAGCGATATCCATGATCTGGCGAGGAGCGTCATCGTACTGTAACAGGAGGCGGCAAGCGAGAGTGAGAGGTAGCATGGCCGTTGCGAAAATGAGCGTCGCCGAACTGGAGGCGTTTCTTCAGAGGGAGTTTCCGCAAGCCGTCGGCATGGGAGACGTTTCCATCGAAAGCGCCGATGGCGCGACGTGTCTGGTGCGCCAGCAATACAGCGAACGCATGCTGCGTCCCGGCGGCACCGTATCCGGTCCCACGTTGATGTTTTTGGCCGACCTGGCAATGTATGTGGTGCTGCTCTCCGCGATCGGCCCGGTCGGGCTGGCGGTGACCACCAACCTCAACATCAATTTCCTGCGCAAGGGACAACCGGGACAGGATGTGCTTGCGGCGGCGCGCCTGCTGAAAATCGGCAAGCGCCTGGCAGTGGGCGAGGTGACGCTGTTGTCGGGATCGTCTCCTGATCCGATCGCCCATGTCACGTCCACCTATTCCATTCCAAATATTGGCTGAATTCCACGGTAATTAAATACCATATTTTCAAACCATTGGAATGATGGAGAAATTTGCCGTCCGCTGGCATTGACGTTGCGGCGTGCGGCCTCTAAAAGCTCGCTCGTCCGCTGCAATCGGCGCGGGCCTAATCCCTTTCAGGAATGCCTCACATGAAGACGTTTTCGGCAAAGCCCGCCGAAGTCACCAAGAAGTGGGTGGTCATCGACGCCAGCGGTCTGGTTGTCGGCCGCCTCGCGACGCTGGTGGCGATGCGGCTGCGCGGCAAGCACCTCCCGACCTATACGCCCCACGTCGATTGCGGCGACCATGTCATCATCATCAACGCCGCCAAGGTGGTGCTGACGGGCCGCAAGCGTGACCAGAAGGTCTATTACAACCACACCGGTTTCATCGGCGGCATCAAGGAACGCAGCGCGAAGTCGATCCTCGAGGGTCGCTTCCCCGAGCGCGTGCTCGAGAAGGCCGTCGAGCGCATGATCCCGCGCGGGCCGCTCGGCCGTGTGCAGATGGGCAATCTCCGGGTTTATGCCGGCGCAGAACATCCGCATGAAGCCCAACAGCCGGAAGCCGTCGATATCGGCGCGATGAATCGCAAGAACAAGAGGGCCGCATAAGATGTCCGATACCATGCAGTCTCTCGATCAATTGGCCGCGCTGAAGACCGCGGCTCCCGACGCGCCGAAGCACGTCAAGAAGATCGACAAGCAGGGCCGCGCCTATGCCACCGGCAAGCGCAAGGACGCGGTCGCCCGCGTCTGGATCAAGCCGGGTGCCGGCAAGATCATCGTCAACACCCGCGAGGTTGAAGTGTATTTCGCGCGTCCGGTGCTGCGCATGCTGATCCAGCAGCCGCTGGTCGCGGCGGCACGGGCAGGGCAGTACGACGTGATCTGCACCGTCACCGGCGGCGGCCTGTCGGGCCAGGCCGGCGCAGTGCGCCATGGCCTGTCCAAGGCGTTGACCCACTTCGAGCCGGATCTGCGCGGCGTTCTGAAGAAGGGCGGCTTCCTGACCCGCGATTCGCGCGTCGTCGAGCGCAAGAAGTACGGCAAGGCGAAGGCCCGCCGTTCGTTCCAGTTCTCGAAGCGCTGATCGCGTTTCGCCTTGTCCGCAATTGCGGACCACATTCTGAAAAAGGGCGCCTCTCGGGCGCCCTTTTTCATGATCGGTGCCATGATACTTTTCATTTGAAATGATTTTCGCTGAAAACTTGCATGTGCATACAAACGAATTGCAAATGCGCGTCGCCTAGATTCTCCGACGGCTGAGGATCCCCTTTTCCCGATAAACCCTGCACGCCGAATTGCCGGTAACGACACAATGTCGCTCGACACCTCAACGCTCTACCTCGTGGCAACACTGGTCGCCGCGCTTCTGGGAGTCATGCTGCTGTTCTTCGGACGGCAGGAGAACATTCCGGCGCTGAAGTGGTGGGGTGCTGCCTACATTCTCGGAGCCAGTTCAGTCGCAGCGTCGACGCTCACGAACTCGCTGCTTGCCCATCAGGTCTCGCTGTCGTTGAACGCCGTCGGATTCGCGGCCTGCGGCATTGTCTGGGGCGCGGCGCGCGTGTTTCATGGCCGCGCGCCGAACTGGTCGTATATTTTGCTCGGCGCGTTCGTCTGGATGGCCGCACTCAGTCTCTTCGCGCCGATGACGCCGGCGATGCGAATGACGATCGGTGCTGCGATTATCGCGATCTACGCAATGTTGACCGCGAGCGAGCTCCTCACGGAGCGGCGCAAGACGATGAAGCGCCGCTGGCCGTCGTTCATCGTGCCGGTGCTGCACGGGTTCGTGCTGATGCTGCCAATCCTGCTCGGCGACTACTTCCGTGGCGACGATGAGGCGTTCGGCGACAGCGTGTGGGCGACGGTATTTGCGATCGAACTGGTGCTTTACGCGGTCGGCACCGTCTTCATCATTTTCATGCTCGTGTCGGAACGAACGGTACGCGCTCACAAGGCCGTGGCGTCGCTTGATCCGCTGACCGGTATCTTCAATCGTCGCGGCTTCGCTGAAGCGACCGCGCGCATGATCGAACGTGAGGCCGATGCCGGGCGGCCGGTGACGGTAATGATCCTCGATATCGATCATTTCAAATCGATCAACGATCGCTTTGGCCACGCGGCGGGCGACGATGTCCTCTGCCGGTTTGCCGGCACCATCACCAACACATTGCGGATCACCGATCTTTGCGGCCGCATCGGCGGAGAGGAATTCGCCGCGTTGTTGCCGTGCTCCATGGAAGAGGCACTTCTGGCCGCGGAGCGGGTGCGCGAGGCATTCGCCAGCAGTGGAATCGTGATCTCGGAAACGCCGGTCGAGACCACCGTCAGCATCGGCGTCGCAGGTGGGCCGGTCGGCACCGAACTCGACGTGTTGCTCGCCGCGGCCGACACGGCGCTTTATCAAGCCAAGCGTGGCGGTCGCAACCGTGTGCAGTCCGCATCGGAGGAACCGGTGTCGCTGGATCAGGGGCGTGTCAACACGGCCGGGCAGGTCGCGCATGGCTCACGGCCGGCGCTCGCGTTGAATGGCGCTGCGGTCCACGCAGGAGCTTGAGGCACCTGCTAACGCGCCGTTTACCATTCCGACATTATCATCGTCGGCATGAACCCGGCTCGCCATGAAACACCGAATGCAGCCTTGATGTCGCTGGAAGCCGCGGCGGCTTCGGCGCGTAGCGGCTTCGCTTGTATGTTCTCGACGTCGGACGAATACGAGTCCGCGCTGATCACCGAGCGACGGGCGCAGGGGCGCTATGCTCAGCCGCGCCGCAACTGGCCGGTCGCTGCGTTCGTTGGCCTTACGCTGATTGTCGCCGGCAGCGCGATCTGGATGTTCTGATCCGATCCGGCTTCAATACGCTGCGATATTGCGATAGACCGATGGTCCCACCATGCGAGGCCATCGTCACCATGATCACTGAAATTGCCCAGATCGAAATCAAGCCCGGCTCCGAATCGGACTTCGAAACCGCCGTCGGCAAGGCGCGCGCGGAATTCGGCAAGTCGAAAGGTTTTCACGGCTTCGAACTGCACCGCTCCATCGAGAAGCCGCAGCGTTATCGGTTGATGGTCAAGTGGGCGACGCTGGAAAACCACACCGTGGATTTCCGCGGCTCCGAGCAATTCGCCGCATGGCGCGCGCTGGTCGGGCCGTATTTCGCGTCGCCGCCGGAGGTCGAGCACACCGAAACGGTAGTGACCGCGAACGGTTGACGGCTGGCTGAATCGATCAAGCAGTCGCCGTTTGATCCGGCCAGACGTGGTTCAACACCACCTTGATTACTGCGATCAATGGCAGCGCCAGCGCCAGCCCCCATAGCCCGAACAGCACACCGAGGAATATCTGCGCCGCGAACAAGGTCGCGGGCGGAATGCTGATGGCATGCCGCTGGATCAGCGGCGTCAGCACGTTGCCCTCGAGAAATTGCACGGCGAGATAGAGCCCGAAGGCGCTGATGATCGCGGTGAGGCCGGAGCCGAGACTGGCGAGCACGATCAGGCAGCCGGCAAGGATCGCGCCGACGTTCGGAATGAACGTCAGCAGTCCGGTGATAAATCCGAGCACCAGCGCGCCGGGTATCCCGATGAGCGTCAGCCCGATCCACGTCAGCAGGAACAGCGTGGTCATGGTGGCGATCTGGCCAAGCAGCCAGCGGCGCAGCGTTTCGCTAATGTCGTCGATCAGGCGCGTTGCTTCGGGAAGTCGCTGTCGCGGTACGAAACGCAGGATACCGTCGCGATAGAGTT
Source organism: Xanthobacteraceae bacterium (assembly GCA_049647485.1). Lineage (GTDB taxonomy): Bacteria > Pseudomonadota > Alphaproteobacteria > Rhizobiales > Xanthobacteraceae > 62-47. Next base: position 4,905 of record JBARXT010000209.1, on the reverse strand, counting down.
TCGGCTGGGCCGCCAGCAAAAGCCCGAGGAAGATCACCACGAAGAAATTGCCGACGCCTTCAAAAACCCCGGCGAGGATTTTGATGGTCTGGCTGACGATCGCGCCGGTTCCCGATGCGATAGTGCTGGCGTCGGGCAGTTTCGGGCCGCGCGAGGGGGAGGCTGGTGTGGCCGGCGTCGTCGTGACGTCGGTGACGGTCGTTTTGGTGCTGCCGAGATTGAGGAAGCTGGTGTCGACGCCTTGCTTTTCGAGAAAATCCTTGGCGTTGCCGAGTTGCGCGCGGATCGTCGAACTCAAGGCGGTGACCTGCTGGGCAATGGTCGCGCCGCCGAGCACGACGACGCCGGACAGGAGCCCGGTAAACAGCACGCAAACGATCACCAGCCGCAGTGTCTGGCTGCCGCCGAACACCCGTCGTAGCAGGTCGGCCATCGCGGTGAGGAAGACGCCGAACAGGATGCCGGCGAACAGCATGAACAGCGTCGCGGCGGAATACCACGCCAGCGCCAGGGCGGCGGCGAATGCGACGATGCTGATGCCGCCGGTGGCAATGGAACGCGCAAGGGATTGCCGCGCCAGACCCTGATCCTCGGGCGTACCGTCCACGTTGAACCCCTCGATTCTGTGGGCCTCAGTCTTTATGCAAACCAGCGCCGGATCAAGCTGTCACGACAGTGTGCATCGAAAGCCATCGCTTCTTTTTTGCGAACGGTCGTGTCAGGTTGGCCACGCATGGCGGAGACGACGGTATGAATTTCAAATGGATCGGGTTGCTCGGTTTGGTGGCCGCGCTTTATGTCGGCGACCGGATCAGGATCGAGCGACCCGCCCATAAATACCGCCTGTCGGTGAGCATCGACACACCGGATGGGCTCAAATCGGCTTCCGGGATCTATTCGGTGCATCCGGATCGCAACTACGACCGCCACGGCAAGACGACCGTCAAGGGCGACGCGCTTTATGTCGATCTGGGGCAGGGCCGTAATCTGCTGGCGTTGATGGCGCATGGCGAAAGTGGGGCAGACATGGAAGCTGCCAGCTATCTTGCATTGCGCGCTTTCAGCGCGCGTGGCCGGCACGTTTCGTTTTCGGATATCGGCGCGATGACCGGCAAGGCCGCAGTCACAGGCGAATTCATTCCCGTCCTGTTGAGTTTCGCCGATATCAACGATCCGAAAACCGCACGCGTGGTCGAGCCGGACGATCTGGCGACCGCGTTGGGCGAGGGCGTCAGGCTGCGGGGCGTCAACGTTGAAGTCGTTCGCAACGGCCTGTGGCCAATGGATTTCGGCGGCTTCCTCGGTGAGCCGGTCACGCGCGGTATCGTCGCGCACCTGCCGTGGTGGAAACAACCGGAGCGGCCTGCGGCTCAGGCGCTTGCCGCGGCTGGACTGACACCGCCCGAGGCCTTCGCGGCGGAGGCCGCGTTTACGCGGCCCTGATCGGCAGCGTCAAGATCCGGGAATGTCCGTGAGGTTCGGGCCACTCACGGCGTGCGCCAGTACAAATGGAAAGGGCGCCCCGCAGGACGCCCTTCCGTTTCAGATATCCGGTCCCAGATCTTGGGGCGGATGATCGAGGCTTAGCTTACAGCGAGTAGTACATATCGAATTCGACCGGATGCGGCGTCATTTCGAAACGCATCACGTCTTCCATCTTCAGTTCGATGAAGGCGTCGATGAAGTCGTCGTCGAACACGCCACCGGCTTTCAGGAACGCGCGGTCCTTGTCGAGGCTTTCCAGCGCCTCGCGCAGCGAGCCGCACACCGTCGGAATCTGCTTCAACTCCTCGCGCGGCAGGTCGTACAGATCCTTGTCCATCGCCGGGCCCGGATCGATCTTGTTCTTGATGCCGTCGAGGCCGGCCATCAGCATCGCGGCGAAGGCGAGATACGGATTGGCCATCGGATCGGGGAAGCGGACTTCGACGCGCTTCGCCTTCGGCGAGGTGGTGTAGGGAATGCGGCAGGAAGCCGAGCGGTTGCGGGCCGAGTAGGCCAGCAGCACCGGCGCTTCATAACCCGGCACCAGACGCTTGTAGGAGTTGGTGGAGGGGTTGGTGAAGGCGTTGATTGCCTTGGCGTGCTTGATGATGCCGCCGATGTAGTAAAGGCAGGTTTCCGACAGATCGGCATACTTGTTGCCGGCGAAGGTCGGCTTGCCATCCTTCCAGATCGACTGGTGCACATGCATGCCCGAGCCGTTGTCGCCGAAGATCGGCTTCGGCATGAAGGTGGCGGTCTTGCCGTAGATGTTGGCGACCTGGTGGATGCAGTACTTATAGACCTGCATCTGGTCGGCCATGTAGGTGAGCGTGTCGAACTTCATGCCGAGTTCGTGCTGGGCCGACGCCACTTCGTGGTGATGCTTCTCGACCTTGACGCCCATGCGCGCCATGGAGCCGAGCATTTCCGAGCGCATGTCCTGGAGCGAATCCTGCGGCGGCACCGGAAAGTAACCGCCCTTGGTGCGGATGCGGTGGCCGAGGTTGCCGCCTTCATATTGCGTGTCGGAGTTGGTCGGTAGTTCGGCGGCGTCGAGCTTGAACCCGGTGTTGTAGGGCGTGGCGCTGTAGCGCACGTCATCGAAGATGAAGAATTCGGCTTCGGGACCGACATAAACGGTATCGCCCACGCCCATCGACTTCACCATGGCCTCGGCCTTCTTGGCGATGCCGCGCGGGTCGCGATTGTAGGGCTCGCCGGTGGTCGGCTCGAGCACGTCGCAGGTGATGACCATCGTGGTCTCGGCGAAGAACGGATCGATGCAGGCGGTGGCCGGATCAGGCATCAGCGTCATGTCGGATTCGTTGATCGCCTTCCAGCCGGCGATCGACGAACCGTCGAACATGGTTCCTTCGGCGAAGATGTCCTCGTCGATCATCGACACGTCGAAAGTGACATGCTGCCACTTGCCTCGCGGATCGGTGAAACGCAGATCGACATACTTGACGTCGTTGTCCTTGATTGACTTCAGGACTTCCTGGGCGGTGGTCATGGATTCCTCTTAATGTTCGACAGGTCGATGAAATGATGGCCGCAAGGCGCGGCCGATTGGGAAGGAGCGGTTGGAAGATCAGATGGCGTCGATGCCGGATTCGCCGGTCCGGATACGAATGGCCTCCTCGATGTTGGATACGAAAATCTTGCCGTCACCGATGCGGCCGGTCTGGGCCGCGCGACGGATGGCCTCGATGGCTTTTTCAACGAGGTCGTCACCAATGACGATCTCGATCTTCACCTTGGGAAGAAAGTCGACGATGTATTCGGCGCCGCGATACAGTTCGGCGTGCCCCTTTTGTCGTCCGAAGCCCTTGGCCTCGGTGACGGTGATGCCCTGCAGGCCGACTTCCTGAAGCGCTTCCTTCACCTCGTCGAGCTTGAATGGCTTGATGATGGCTTCGATCTTCTTCACTGAATGTCTCCCGGCACTTCAATTCTTCGACGACGAACATTGCGAGTATGTCTGGTCGCGCGATCCGTCTCGGCGCATTGTCCCGATGCTATCCGCATCGCCATTGCGATGCGTGATGGCCGGAACGATGGCCCGCGGGTTGGGTAAGTGGACGATCTTTCGAAAGCCGGGCCTTGGCCCAGCGGGCTTCTTCCGATGCCGATCTGTTACCAGAATATAAACAGGGGTTCCATGCGGACCCTGTCGCATTGTTCGGCAGCTACAGGTGTATAAATGGGCAAGCTGCATATTTTTAAGGCAATCACCTGGTTGCGTGGGCAGGGCAGAGAACCGTGCTGCTCGCCTTTGAGGCGATGAGGGGTGACGCCATGGAGGTGCTGACCACCGCCGAAATGGGCAAGGCCGATCAACTCGCCATCGCGGGCGGCACCAGTGGGTTTGCCTTGATGTTGAGTGCCGGGCGCGCGGTTGCCGACGCCGCGGCGGACCTGGTCGAGGAGGGGCCTGTCGTTGTCGTCGCCGGGGGTGGCAACAACGGCGGCGACGGCTTCGTCGCGGCGTCAGAGCTGGTTGCGCGTGGCCGGCAGGTGACGGTGGTGCTGCTCGGTTCGCGCGATGCTCTGACCGGCGATGCGGCGTTGGCGGCGCGGCACTGGAGCGGACCAGTGCTGCCGGGCGAAGCGGCGTCGATCGGTCGTCCGGTCCTGATTATCGACGCGCTGTTCGGCGCGGGCTTGAACCGGATCGTCAAGGACGGCGCGCGCGACTTGATCGAGGCAATCAATGCCTCCGGGGCGCCGGTCGTCAGCGTCGATCTGCCGAGCGGTATCAACGGCAACACCGGTTCGGTGCTGGGAGTGGCCGTGCGCGCGACCGAGACTGTGACGTTCTTTCGCCGCAAGCCGGGCCACTTGTTGATGCCTGGCCGGAGCTATTGTGGACAGGTTCGGGTCGCGGATATTGGCATCGATGAGGCCGTGCTGAAGAGCATTGCGCCTCAGGTCTTCGAGAACGTACCGGAGCTTTGGGACAAGCTGTTCCCGGTGCCGGGCCTCGATGGGCACAAATATGCCAAGGGTCATGCTGTCGTGCTGTCCGGTAACCTCGCTTCCACGGGCGCGGCACGGCTGGCGGCGCGGGGCGCGCTGCGGGGCGGCGCGGGGCTCGTCACTGTGCTGTCGCCGAGCGAGGCGCTGGCGGTCAATGCGGCGAGCCTGACCGCCATCATGGTTCGCCCGGTCGATACCGCCGCCGAGTTTGCCGAAGTGCTGGAGGATCGCCGCCTCAACACCTGCGTCATCGGGCCGGGTGCTGGCGTTGGATTGCGGACCCGCGCTCTGGTTCTGGCGGCGCTTGCCGCCGGGCGGCAGACCGTGCTGGATGCCGATGCCCTGACGAGCTTTGCCGACAAGCCGGTCGACCTGTTCGAAGCCATCAAGGCGGCGACCGAATCAGGCGCGATCCTCACGCCGCATCAGGGGGAATTTTTG
>JBARXT010000208.1:0-4354 GCA_049647485.1 Xanthobacteraceae bacterium | reverse complement strand
TCCCAAGACAGGGCTCAAGGCGGTAGGTCTTTCGGCGACAAACCTTTCGGCAAGAAACCCTATGCCGGCAAGCGCGACGGCGATGCGCCGCGCCGCAGCTACGGTGACGCGCCCCGGCGGGATCGTGACGATGCGCGTCCGGCGCGTTTCAATCGCGACGACCGCCCGGCGCGCGGGCCGCGCAAGGATTTCCAGTCGCGTGATGATCGTGGCGGTGAGAAGCGACCTTACACGCCGCGTGGCGAACGCAGCGATGCGCGCCCCGCGGGACGGTTCGGTGACAAGAAATTCGGCGACAAGAAATTCGGTGAGAAGCGTCCCTACACGCCGCGTGGCGAGGGCAACTTCCGCAAGGATGGTCCGCGCAAGGACTTTGGCTCGCGCGATGGCGAACGGAAATTCGACAAGCCGCGCGAGGGCGGATTCCGGCGTGACGATGATCGCCCGAAATTTTCGCGCGGTCCGCGCAAGGACTTCGGCGAGGGACGGGATCGCAGCAACGAGAAGCCGTGGGAAAATCGCGAGCGCAGCGACAGTCGCGGGCGTGACGGCGCGCGCAAGTTCGATCGGCCACGTGACGATCGCGGCGGCGAGGAGCGTCCGCGTTTCTCGCGTTCGCGTGACGAGGGTCCGGGCCGTGGGGCGCGCGCGTTCGACAAGCCGAAATTCGATCGTCCTCGCGGCGACCGCCCGAAGTTCGATCGGCCGCGCGAAGGCAGGGACGATCGCGGGGATCGTCCGACCTTCCGCCGCCCGCGCGAGGATCGCGACCCGTCGTCGCGCGACTGGCAGGAGCATCCGCGCAGCGAAGAACGCGGCGAGCGTCCGCGCCGCGACAACGAGGACGACAGCAAGATTTTCGCCAAGCGTCCGGCATTCGGCGGGCGCGGCGCCTATCGCGAGCGCAAGCTCGATCCCAACAAGCGCATCTCGCGTCCGGAGCCGGCTCCCAAGAAGGCCGGCGAGCGCATCGCCAAGCTGATGTCGCGCGCGGGGCTCGCCTCGCGTCGCGACGCGGAGGAGTGGGTGACGCAGGGTCGCGTCACCGTCAACGGCCGCATCATCAATTCGCCGGCGCTCGACATCACCGCCAACGACGTGGTGATGGTGGACGGCAAGCCGTTGCCGGAGCGCGAACGCACGCGGCTGTTCCTCTATCACAAGCCGCGCGGACTGATGACGACGCATTCCGATCCGGAAGGGCGGCCGACGGTGTTCGAGCATTTGCCGGCAGGTCTGCCGCGCCTCATCAGCATCGGCCGGCTCGATTTCAACACCGAGGGCCTGCTGCTGTTGACCAATGACGGCGGTCTCGCGCGCGTGCTCGAATTGCCCGACACCGGTTGGCTGCGGCGCTATCGTGTGCGCGCGCATGGCGAGATCACGCAAGCCCAACTCGATACGCTGCGCGAGGGTGTCGAAGTCGATGGCGTCAAATACGGCCCGATCGAGGCGACACTGGAGCACGACAGCAGCGCCAACGTCTGGATCGTGATCGCGATCCGTGAAGGCAAGAACCGCGAGGTGCGCAACATTCTCGGGGCTCTCGGGCTCGAGGTGAACCGGCTGATCCGCGTCTCCTACGGACCGTTCCAGTTGGGCGAGATCGCGGAAGGCGAGGTCGACGAGGTCAAGACCCGCGTGCTGCGCGAGCAGCTCGGCGACAGGGTGGTGAAGAAGGCCGGCGCGGAGTTCGGACAAACGGTGGAGCCCGATGCCGCGCCCAAGCTCGGCCGCGACGGCACGCCGCTGCGCTCGAAGAAGAGCAACAAGTTGCGGTCCAAGACCTCCAACATCGAGGATCGCAAGGGCCGCACCGTGAAGGTGCAACGCACCGGCAGCGATGAATCACGCGCCCACAACGAAGCGATCGCGCGCGGCCACCAGCAACGCCCGAAGCGCGGCTATCACGGCAAGCGCGATCTCAAGCCGCGGGACTGAGCGATGCGCGTGGTCGGGGGGCGGCTGCGGGGCCGCAACATCGTCGCGCCGGCGTCGCGCGACATTCGCCCGACGGCGGATCGGCTGCGCGAGTCGGTGTTCAACATCCTGATGCACGCCTATGACGATCCCATCGAAGGCGCGCGCGTGCTCGACCTGTTTGCCGGCACCGGCGCGCTCGGCATCGAGGCTGTCTCGCGCGGCGCGAAGTTCACGCTGTTCGTCGATAACGGCGCGGAATCGCGCGCGCTGTTGCGCAACAACGTCGAGGCGCTGGGGCTCGGCGGCGTCACCAAGGTCTATCGCCGTGACGCGACCCATCTCGGCCCGGCCTATCCGGTGGAACCGTTCGATCTGGTGTTCCTCGATCCGCCTTATGGCAAAGGGCTTGCCGACAAGGCGCTCGCGTCGTTGCGCGACGGCGGCTGGCTGAAGCCGGATGCATTGCTGGTGGTGGAAGAATCCAGGGCGTCGGTCCTTGCCGCGCCGGATGGCTTCAGCGAGCTTGAGCGCCGCGCCTATGACGACACCGAGTTCGTATTCCTGCGCGCAAAGGCAGCATAAATCACGAAGCAGAACAGGGAGAGCGACAAGATGGCCAGCGCAAAGCCGCAACTAAAATGGGATCACGTCCATATCCGCACGCCGGATCAGGAAGCAACCGCGCAATGGTTTGCCGAGATGCTGGGCGCGGAGATCGTGCGCACACCGGTGCGCATCGAAATGCGGCTCGGCGGCGCCAGCATCTTTCTCGCGCCGGTCAGCGCCGGCGACGGCGTCAATCCGCCGCCGGTGACGCCGTATCAGGGGCTCGATCATTTCGGGCTGGCGGTGCAAGGGCTCGATGCGTTGGTGGCCAGCCTGAAAGCCAAGGGCGTGCAGTTCACCGAAGAGGTGCATGAGGTGCGCGCCGGGGTGCGCATCTGCTTCATTCGCGGTCCGCAGGGCATTTCGATTGAATTGCTGGAGCGGGCTTGATTTGGCCGAGAGGCCATTCCGCTCAGATATATCGCATCGAAGCCGTCGCCCTGAAGTGCGAGCCGCAGGCGGGCCTCGAAGGGCGACGGCGATCCTTCGAGGGCGATGCAAGCGCATCGCCGCCTCAGGATGACGCCGTTGCGCCAGCCTTGAGGATCTATCCGAACGTAAACGCATAGGCCCGCACACCGGGATCGAGGAATTCGATCGCGAAGGTGTGGTCCGCCACGTCGCCTTTCTGGCGGATGAGTTGATAGAGCCGCTCGCCGGTGACGGTGCCGTTGCCATCGGCGTCGGTATCCATGCCGTGGTCGTCGCCGGGAGGTTTGCCGTCGATGGTGACGCGGAAGCGCACCGGCTTGCCGTCGTTGTCCGGCCCCAGCACCAGATGCAGGTCGCGGGCGTGGAAGCGGTAGACGATGCCGCCGCCGGGCGCATCGAGCGAGGCGCGCTCGTTGGCGATGGTCCAGTCGCCGGTCAATCCCCACGCGTTAAGTTCATCAACACTGGCCTGATAGGTGTGGCGCATGTCGCGCACCGCGCCGCCGGGCGAGACGAAGTTCTCCGCGCGCTCGTAGCCGAGATAGGTTTCCGGCGACTTGACGCGGTTCATGTCCGCTGCGGCCTGCGCGCCCGTGGCGCTGACATTGACGAGGTCGGCGCTTTTCAGCTTGCGGCCGGCCTGCGACAGCAGCAGTTGAATGATGCGCTCGGAGTTGTCGTAGTCGCCTTCGCCGAAGTGATGATGGCGGATGCGGCCATCGGCGTCGATGAAGTAATGCGCGGGCCAGTAGTGGTTGTTGAAGGCACGCCAGATCTTGTAATTGTTGTCGATCGCCACCGGATAATCGACCTTGAGATCGGTGACCGCCTTCTTGACGTTGCCGATGATCTTCTCGAAGGCGAATTCCGGCGCATGGACGCCGATCACCACGAGGCCCTGATCCTTGTACTTCTCGGCCCATGCGCGGACGTAAGGCAGCGCGCGCAGGCAGTTGATGCAGGAGTAGGTCCAGAAATCGACCAGCACCACCTTGCCTTTGAGTTGCTCGGCGGTGAGCGGGGCTGAGTTCAGCCACTCCACCGCGCCGTCGAGCGAAGGCAGCGTGCCTTCGACCGGCAGCATGTCGGCCATCGCGTCGGGCTCGGCTTTGCCCCCGGTTTTGGCCGCGTTCGACTTGTCGCTCATCATCATTGTGTTGGCGGCGGTGTCGGTCTTGGTCATCGCCGTGCCGGACGCCGCGCGAAACTTGTCGAGCAATCCCTGTTCGATGCGATTGGTGCCGGCGAGCGAAACCTGCGTGAGAATGCCGGTGTCGAGTCCGAGCGCGATGGCGCCGACCGCCAGCAGCACCAGCGCGCCGAGCCCGCGCCGCACCCATTCACCGACGCCGAGCGAACGCTTCATCGCCGCGAACAATTTGCCGCCGACCAG
>JBARXT010000207.1:0-8175 GCA_049647485.1 Xanthobacteraceae bacterium | reverse complement strand
CCGCCGGCGAAGACGATATCCTGCTTGCCGTATTGAATGGTCTCGTAGGCATTGCCGATGCAGTGGTTGCTGGTCGCGCAGGCCGACGAGATCGAATAGTTGACACCCTTGATCTTGAACCAGGTCGCAAGCGTCGCCGACGCCGTCGACGACATCGCCTTCGGCACCGCGAACGGGCCGACGCGTTTCGGGCCCTTGCTGCGCGTGGTGTCGGCGGCCTCGACGATGGTGCGCGCCGAAGGTCCGCCGGAGCCCATGATGATGCCGGTGCGCTCGTTGGAGACGTCGGACGGCTCAAGTCCGGAATCGCGGATCGCCTGTTCCATGGCGACGTGATTCCACGCGGCGCCCTCGGCGAGGAAACGCATGGCGCGGCGATCGATCACCTCGGCGGGATTGAGCGTCGGCGCGCCCTGCACCTGCGAGCGAAAACCAAGCTCGGCATATTTCTCGGCCCGCGTGATGCCCGGCTTCGCCTCGTAGAGACTCGCAAGCACTTCCTGAGTGTTGTTTCCGATGGACGAGACAATGCCCATCCCGGTGACGACAACTCGTCTCATATTTGCCTCGCCTGTCCCTGCGTTGATCCCCGAAGTCCGTCAGCGCAACATAACGACGCGATGGCGGCCTGAAAATTGTGATTTACGTCACGTCGATGGTCAACACGTGACGTCCACGACGGTTGCGATTGTCGCATGCGGACCGGATCATTCCCACGCGGCTCAAACGGCCGCTGCCGTGGCGCTATCCTGCTTGAACAGCCCAACCCGCAAATCCTTGGCGCGATAGATAATCTCGCCATCGGCGGAAAGCGAGCCGTCGGCAATTCCCAGCCACAGTTTTGAACGCATGACGCGCTTGATGTCGACGGTGTAGACGACCTTGCTGATGTTCGGCAGCACCTGCCCGGAAAACTTCAGTTCGCCGAGGCCGAGCGCGCGACCGGGGCCGGGGCCGCCCGACCAGCCGAGGAAGAAACCGACCATCTGCCACAGCGCGTCGAGGCCGAGACAACCGGGCATCACCGGGTCGCCCTTGAAGTGGCAGCCGAAGAACCAGAGATCGGGTTTGACGTCGAGTTCGGCGCGGACCACACCCTTGCCGTATTCGCCGCCGCTTTCCGAGATTTCGGTGATGCGGTCGAACATCAGCATCGGCGGCAGCGGCAACTGGGCATTCCCGGGACCGAACAATTCTCCGCGACCGCAGGCCAGCAGGTCCTCGTACTCATAACTGCCGCGCTTGTCCTGCATGTCGCCTCGCCTTTCGCCGTGTCGCTGATAGCCCTCGCCGCGATTTCGATTGGCAGGCCGATTCGCTCTCTAACACGGGGTTTCAGGCTGGCAAAGCAATTGCGGGGGTGCTTTGCAGGGCCACTTGTCGCCCCGCTCGGGTGGGGAACCATAGCGCGGGCGCTAGTTGCGAAAAACTTGCATCTGACGCCGCTTTCCCTATAATAAGAAACGTAGTGTTCTCGCGTTAAAAGGCTGATCGGGTGCCTGTAGTGAATTTGGACGACAAATCAGAGGCTTTGGCCGACGTTGCCGATACGGCGATTCCTGCTGGCCGCCATCCGGCGCTGACCGGCTGCCCGTGGCACGACGTTAACGAAATGCTGCAGTCGGTGGGCCTGCGCCCGACCCGGCAGCGCATGGCGCTCGGCTGGCTGCTGTTCGGCAAGGGCGACCGTCACCTCACCGCGGAAATGCTCTACGAGGAAGCCACCCACGCCAAGGTACCGGTGTCGCTGGCGACCGTCTACAACACCCTGAACCAGCTTACCGATGCCGGCCTGCTGCGTCAGGTCAGTGTCGACGGCACCAAGACCTATTTCGACACCAACGTCTCGACGCATCACCACTTCTATCTGGAGAACAGCCACGAGCTGGTGGATATCCACGAGCCGAGCCTGATGCTGCAGAAGATGCCCGACGTGCCGGAAGGCTACGAGATCAGCCGCGTCGACATGGTGGTTCGCCTGCGCAAGAAGCGCTGACAGGGTTTGGCGCCATGCGCGGGCTTGACCCGCGCATCCATCGTTCTGCAAAAATGTTTATTGATGGATTGCCGGGTCAAGCCCGGCAATGACGCTCGTTGATGTGTGATAGAGCGGCTTAGAATCTTCGCGTGTTCGCTCAGTTCACCTTCTCGTCGGCGTAGACGCCCCACAGCCGCGGCTGCTCGATCCAGCCGTCGAAGCCCTCGCCGCTGATATGGCACCAGCCGCTGTTGCAGCGCTTGACCTGCGCCACCACGCCGGCCTGCAACCGGGCCGCGACCGGGCTCTTGGCGTCGGGGCGGTCATAGAGCGAGGCCAGTTCGTCCTTGGATTTCATCGTCACCACCGCGGTGCGGCGACCCGACAACAGCGAGTGATAGACCCAGCCCTCGGCGCCTTCGGAATCGCGCACCCGCCGCCAGTTCTCGAACTCGGCGGTCACCTCCACCGGCAGGCCGGATTTGGTGTAGATCCAGCTTACCTCGTTGTCCTTGGTGGGACCGAGCCGGACGTTGACGTGATCGGACTTGAGGCTGACATAGCGCGGGATCGGCAGGCCGCTGGCCGAGCCGACCGACGCGGCCATCGCCACGCTTCCCGTCGCCAATAACGCACCGCCCACGACCGCCGCCGCCACCGAAGTCCAAACGCCCTTCAACGCCATCAACTCGCCCCTCGACTCTTCGTAACGCTCACTTTCCGGTCGCGCATTCCCCATGCACGGCCGGGTTCCCGCAGGCTGTTCCGAACATCGGCGGGGTTCTTGTCTTGGCCCGGCCTTCTGCTAGAGAGGGTTCAACGTCAGCCATCCGGCGCAGTGTTGGTGCGCCCGACAGGCTGTCGTGGATACCGTGGATATCCGAAATCAGTGCGGCAGCCGCAGTTTCGAACACCCCGGTTAATGAGGACTGAACAGGCGTGGCCCAGGCCCGAAGTTCACGAGATAACATCGACTTCGCAGCGGCCATCGACGGCCGGACGACGCGGCGGCGGGAGAGCACATCATGGCGGCTAAGAAAAAACCTCTGGTGGTGGTCACCCGCACGCTGCCGGACTCGATCGAGACGCGGATGCGCGAACTGTTCGACGCCCGCCTCAACCTCGACGACCACGCCATGAGCCGCGACGAACTGGCGGAAGCGATGCGCACCGCCGACGTGCTGGTGCCGACCGTCACCGACGAGATCAACGAAGACCTGATCAAGCAGGCCGGACCGCAACTCAAGTTGATCGCGCAGTTCGGCAATGGCGTCGACAACATCGACGTCGCCGCTGCGCACGCGCGCGGCATCACCATCACCAACACCCCGCGCGTTCTCACCGAGGACACCGCCGACATGACCATGGCGCTGATCCTCGCGGTGCCGCGCCGCATGATCGAGGGCGCCAACATCGTGCCGGAGGGCAAGGACTGGCCGGGCTGGTCGCCGACCTGGATGCTGGGCAAGCGGCTCGGCGGCAAGCGGCTCGGCATCATCGGCATGGGCCGCATCGGCCAGGCGGTGGCGCGGCGCGCGCGCGCCTTCGGGCTGCAGATCCACTACCACAACCGAAAACCCGTCGCCCCGATGATCGCCGACGAACTCGACGCGACCTACTGGGATTCGCTCGACCAGATGCTGGCGCGGATGGACATCATCTCCATCAACTGCCCGCACACGCCGGCGACCTTCCATCTGCTGTCGGCGCGCCGCCTCAAGCTGATCCGCAAGGACGCCTACATCGTCAACACCGCGCGCGGCACGGTGATCGACGAAGACACCATGACGCGGCTGATCGAGGCCGGCGAGATCGCCGGCGCGGGCCTCGACGTCTACGAGCACGAGCCCGCCGTCAATCCGAAGCTGGTCCGCCTCGCCAGGGCCGGCAAGGTGGTGCTGCTGCCGCACATGGGCTCGGCCACCATCGAGGGCCGCGTCGAGATGGGCGAAAAGGTCATCATCAACATCCGCACCTTCCTTGACGCCCACAAGCCGCCGGACCGCATCCTGCCCAGCATGGTGTGAGGTAACAGGTTCTTCGCTGTTTCCTCGCATGCCTCCGGCGCGAGCGGCCAGGGCGCTGCCGCGTTTGCGCAAAACCGTTGCGGGACGACGCCGAATTGCAGGCGCGAAATCTGCTTGTTACGGTTTGGAAAACGCGAGGGATTGGAGACATCATGACCGACGATCTTGCCACCACCATTCAGCACGCCCGCAGCCAGAACATCGGCGACGTCCTGCGTCGCTCGGCGAAGCGGCTCGGTCACAAGACCGCTATCACATGCGGCGCGACGACGTGGACCTACGCCGAGTTCAACACGCTCTGCGATCGCCTCGGCCGCGGGCTCGGCAAGTACGGCGTCGCCAAGGGTGACCACGTCGCGGTGCTGTCGCGCAATTCCCATGCCTTCGCAGCGCTGCGCTTCGCGCTCGCGCGCATCGGCGCGGTGATCGTGCCGATCAACTTCATGCTCAATCCAGATGAGATTCGCTTCATCCTCGCAAGCTCCGGCGCGACGGTGCTCGCGGTCGGCCCGGACTTCATCGATGCCGCACGCACGGCATCCGCCAGGGATTGCGCGGTGAAGTCGCTGGTGTGGCTGCCCGGCGAACAGTCATCCGCGCCGCCGGCCGGCATGACCACGTTCGACGATCTGCTCGACGCCGACGCGTCGCCGGTGAACACCTATGTCGACAACCGCGACCTCGCGCAGATCATTTACACCAGCGGCACGGAATCGCTGCCGAAGGGCGCGATGCTGAGCCACGAGGCGGTGATGTGGCAATATACGAGCTGCGTCATCGACGGCGACATGGCGGAAAACGACGTCATGCTGCACGCGCTGCCGCTCTATCACTGTGCGCAGCTCGACGTATTTCTCGGACCGGCGACCTACCTCGGCGGCACCAGTGTCATCATCGGCCAGCCCGCGCCGGACCTGATCCTGTCGCTGATCGCCAGGCATGGCGTGACGTCGTTCTTCGCGCCGCCGACGGTGTGGATCGGGATGCTGCGTTCGCCCGATTTCGACACCACCGACCTGAGCAGCCTGCAGAAAGGCTATTACGGCGCATCGATCATGCCGGTGGAAGTGCTGCTCGAATTGCAGCGCCGCCTGCCCAACGTGCGGTTCTGGAATTTCTACGGCCAGACCGAGATCGCGCCGGTCGCCACCGTGCTGAAGCCGGAGGACCAGTTGCGCAAGGCCGGCTCCGCCGGCAAGCCCGTGATCAACGTCGAAACCCGCGTCGTCAACGACGCGATGGAGGACGTCGCGGTCGGCGAAGTCGGCGAGATCGTGCATCGCTCGCCGCATCTGTTGTCGGGCTACTACAACAATCCGGAGAAGACCGCGGAAGCCTTTTTCGGCGGCTGGTTTCACTCCGGCGATCTCGCGACCGTCGACGACGAGGGTTACATCACCGTCGTCGACCGGCGGAAGGACATGATCAAGACCGGCGGCGAGAACGTCGCCAGCCGCGAAGTCGAGGAGATGATCTACCGGCTGCCGGAAGTCTCCGAGGTCGCCGTGGTCGGCCTGCCCGATCCGCGCTGGATCGAAGCGGTGACCGCGATCATCGTCGTGAAGGCCGGTCAATCGCTGACCGAGAGCGCGGTGATCGATCACTGCGCCAAGGCGATGGCGCATTTCAAGACGCCGAAGCGCGTCATCTTCGTCGACAGCCTGCCAAAGAATCCCAGCGGCAAGCTGCTCAAGCGCGAACTGCGCCAGCGCTACCTTGCCGCGGCCGCGGAGTAAGCGCGTTCGTCATTCTGGAAGTTCTGACCCGAGTTCGTTTTGCAGGCGGATACTCACTGCGAAAATCGTCGTCCCCGCGCAAGCGACGTTTTTGGCGTGACGCCCTCGGTCAGCGATGACCGCTCAGACCCATGATCGTCGGATTGTCGCCGTTGAGCGGGTTGGCCGGGTCGCGCGCGTAGCGCAGCGTCTCGAAGCGCATGGCACGCGCGTCGATCATCAACAAGCGCCCCACCAAACCTTCGCCGAAATCGACGATCTCGCGGATCACTTCCAGCGCCATCAGCGAGCCGAGCGTGCCGGCGAGTGCGCCCATCACCCCGGCCTCGGCACAGGCCGGCACCGTGCCGGGCGGCGGCGGTTCAGGGAACAGGCAACGATAGGTCGGGTTGAGACTGCCGTCGGCATTTCGTTCGTGCGCGCGAATCGTGGTCAGCGAGGCGTCGAACACGCCGAGCGCGCCGGTCACCAGCGTCTTCTTCGCGAGATAACACGCGTCCGCCACCAGATAGCGCGTGGCGAAATTGTCGGAGCCGTCGGCAACGATGTCGTAATCCGCCAGCAGGTCCATCGCATTCGATGCATCGAGCCGCATGTGGTGCGCGCGAAAGTCCACATGCGGATTGAGCGCGGCAATCGTCGTCGCCGCGCTGTCGACCTTGCGGTGGCCTACATCCGGCGTGGCGTGAATGATCTGGCGTTGCAGATTGGAAAGCGTCACGACGTCGTCATCGACCACGCCCAGAGTGCCGACGCCGGCGGCGGCGAGATACATCAAGACCGGCGCGCCGAGCCCGCCGGCGCCGATCGACAACACCCGCGCCGCCTTCAGCCGCGCCTGGCCGGGACCGCCGACCTCGCGCATCACGATGTGGCGGGCATAGCGTTCGAGTTCTTCCGGGGAGAGCATGGTGGACGATATTCCTGATATGGTGCCGGCCTTGTAGCACGGCGACGCGCTTCGACGGCATCGAACCTAGCGGCCGCTTTTGCAGACTTAGTGGAGCGGATTTGACAGTCGCTACCCACCTTGCAGCAACCGGGGGAAGCGACTGTCAAATCCAAAGCTCCACTAGCAACCCATATTGGCTAGTGGTTCCTTGATTCTAGCATTTGCAATCGAGACTACCGAAACGGGATGCAAATGTTAGAATCGAACCACTAGTATCTATGCTTCATTCGCCGCCTGACGAGGCCATGCAACCCGACAAAGTCTGCTCATGAGATCGTTGATTCCCGCAACGCTGATCCTCGCCGCGATGGCGCTGCCCGCTGCCGCGCAATCCCATGCCGTCAAGCCCAAATCCGTTCAGCCGAGGCCGGTCACAACCGTCGCGGTGCCGCCGGCGACGCAGACGCCGCTCGACACCGTCAAGGCGCTGTCGCAGGGTGCGCGCGAGGCGCTCCAGTCGGATCTGGCATGGGTCGGCAAGTATAACGGGCTGATCAACGGCGAGGCCAGCGAGCGGCTGGTGACGGCGATCAAGGCGTTCCAGACCGGCCGCAAGAGCAAGCCGACCGGCGTGCTCAATCCGCAGGAGCGCGAGCAACTCGCCGCCGCCGCGAAGAAATTGCAAACCACCGTGGGCTGGAAGCTGATCGGCGATCCCGGCACCGGGATGCGCACCGGCCTGCCGTCGAAACTGGCGCCGCAACAGACCGGCGACGCCAACGGCACGCGCTGGCGTTCGGCATCGGGCGCGGTCGAGATCGCACTGACGCGGCGCAAGCAGGCCGACGTCACCACCGCAAAGGTGGCGGCCGAGGCGCGCGCGGCTGCCGATCGGAAGGTGACCTACTCCACCGTAAAACCCGACTTCTTCGTATTGTCCGGGACCCAGGAAACCGCTCAAGGCGCGAAGAATTTCTACATGCGCGGCCAGTTGCGTGGCGGCGAGGTGCGTGTCCTCACCATCCATTACGACGAGACCAGCAAGGCCGCGATGGAGCCGGTGGTGATCGCGATGTCGAGCGCGTTCAATCCGTTCCCGACCGGCGCGCAGGCGGTCGGTCCGCCGCCGCGCAAGGCGGTCGAATATGCCAGCGGCGGCGTGGTCGGCAGCAAGGGCTTCATCGTCACCGACCGGCAGTCCGTCGAGGGCTGCAAGTCGATCGTCATCCCCGGCCACGGCAATGCCGACCGGACCGCAGAGGACAAGACTCACGACCTCGCTTTGCTCCGAGTCTATGGCACGCGCGACCTCGTCGCGCTGGCGCTCGGCAGCGGCGCGGCCAAGTCCGACGTGGTGCTGACCGGCATCGCCGATCCGCATAGTCAGGGCGGCGGCGCGGCGGTGACGAGCACCCGCGCCAACGTGACGCCGACAGGAAGCAATGGCGAACTGGCGCTAACGCCCATCCCCGGTCTCGGCTTCTCCGGTGCCGTGGCGCGTGACGCCGGCGGTCAATTCGCCGGCATCGCGCAACTGCGGCC
>JBARXT010000206.1:0-21751 GCA_049647485.1 Xanthobacteraceae bacterium | reverse complement strand
GGCAAGATGCTGCTGGTCGATCTCGATCAGGGACGTCTCATTCCCGACGACGAGATCAAGGCCAAGCTGGCCAAGAGCCATCCCTATCGCACCTGGCTCGACCGCACCCAGATCGTCCTGGAGGAATTGCCGGATGCGCCGGGCGGCGGCCCGCGCTCCAACCTGTCGCTGCTCGATCGCCAGCAGGCGTTCGGCTACACGCAGGAGGATATCAACATCCTGCTGACGCCAATGGCGGCGGTCGGCGAGGAAGCGGCTGGCTCGATGGGCACCGATACGCCGATCTCGGCGCTGTCGGATCACTCCAAGCTGTTGTTCACCTACTTCAAGCAGAACTTCGCGCAGGTCACCAATCCGCCGATCGATCCGATCCGCGAGGAGCTGGTGATGAGCCTGCTGTCGATCATCGGCCCGCGGCCGAACCTGTTCGACCTCGAAGGCTTGTCGCGCACCAAGCGGCTCGAAGTGCGTCAGCCGATCCTCACCAACAGCGATCTGGAAAAGATCCGCGCGATTTCCGATATCGCGGAGTCGCATTTCCAGTCGCGCACGCTCGATACCACGTTCCATTGCGGCCTGGGGGCCGCGGGCATGGAGCAGGTGCTCGACGAACTTTGCGGTCGGGCGGAAGCCGCGGTGCGCGAGGGCGTCAACATCATCATCCTGTCGGATCGCATGACCGGCAGCGACCGCGTGGCGATCCCGGTGCTGCTGGCCTGCGCCGCCGTGCATCATCACCTGATCCGCGTCGGTCTGCGTACGTCCGTTGGCCTCGTGATCGAATCCGGCGAGCCGCGCGAAGTGCATCACTTCGCCTGCCTCGCGGGCTACGGCGCGGAAGCGATCAATCCGTATCTCGCCTTCGAGACCATCATCGCCATGAAGGGCCGCCTGCCGGTGGCGCTCGAGGACAAGGTGCTGGTCAAGCACTACATCAAGGCGATCGGCAAGGGCCTGCTCAAGGTGATGTCGAAGATGGGCATCTCCACCTACGAGTCCTATTGCGGCGCGCAGATCTTCGACGCCATCGGGCTGAAGGCGGATTTCGTCGCCAAGTATTTCACCGGCACCCACACCCGCATCGAGGGCGTCGGCCTTGAGGAGATCGCGGAGGAGGCGGTGCGCCGCCATTCCGACGCGTTCGGCGACAAGCCGGCGCTGAAGAACGCGCTCGACGTCGGCGGCGAATACGCCTTTCGCGCGCGCGGCGAGGACCACGCCTGGACGTCGGAATCCGTCGCCGCGCTTCAGCATGCCGTGCGCGGCAATTCGCAGGAGCGCTATCGCGCCTTCGCCAAGATGCTCAACGAGCAGTCGGAGCGGCTGTTGACGCTGCGCGGCCTGTTCAAGGTTCGGGCCGCCGAGGACGATCGCCGCAAGCCGGTGCCGCTCGATGAAGTCGAGCCGGCCAAGGAAATCGTCAAGCGTTTTGCCACCGGCGCGATGTCGTTCGGCTCGATCTCGCGTGAAGCGCACACCACGCTCGCGATCGCCATGAACCGCATCGGCGGCAAGTCGAACACCGGCGAGGGCGGCGAGGAAGCCGACCGCTTCCAGCCGTTGCCGAACGGCGATTCGATGCGTTCGGCGATCAAGCAGGTGGCATCAGGGCGCTTCGGCGTCACCACGGAGTATCTCGTTAACTCCGACATGATGCAGATCAAGATGGCGCAGGGCGCCAAGCCCGGCGAAGGCGGACAGTTGCCCGGCTTCAAGGTCGACGCCACCATTGCCAAGGTGCGCCATTCGACGCCGGGTGTCGGCCTGATCTCGCCGCCGCCGCATCACGATATCTACTCGATCGAAGATCTCGCGCAGCTCATCTACGACCTGAAGAACGTCAATCCGGCGGGTCAGGTGTCGGTGAAGCTGGTCTCGGAAATCGGTGTCGGCACGGTGGCCGCGGGTGTCGCCAAGGCGCGCGCCGATCACGTCACCATCTCCGGCTTCGAGGGCGGCACCGGCGCGAGCCCGCTGACCTCGATCAAGCACGCCGGTTCGCCGTGGGAAGTCGGCCTCGCCGAAACCCATCAGACGCTGGTGCGCGAGCGGCTGCGCTCCCGCATCGTCGTGCAGGTGGACGGCGGCTTCCGCACCGGACGCGACGTCGTCATCGGTGCGCTGTTGGGCGCCGACGAGTTCGGCTTCGCCACCGCGCCGCTGATCGCGGCCGGCTGCATCATGATGCGCACGTGCCATCTCAACACCTGTCCGGTCGGCGTCGCGACGCAGGACCCGGTGCTGCGCAAGCGCTTCACCGGCCAGCCCGAGCACGTCATCAACTTCTTCTTCTTCGTCGCCGAGGAAGTGCGGGAGATCATGGCGGAGCTTGGCTACCGCACGTTCAACGAGATGGTCGGCCAGACCCAGATGCTGGATCAGACCCGTCTCGTCGCGCACTGGAAGGCCAAGGGCCTCGACTTCTCCAAGCTGTTCGTCAAGCAGCCGGAGCAGCCCGGCCAGAAGGTCTATCAGTGCGAGGAGCAGAACCATCACCTTGAGAAGGTGCTCGACCGCAAGCTGATCGCGCAGGCGCAGCCGGCGATCGATCGCGGCGCCAAGGTGACGATCGACGCCGAGATCGGCAACACCGACCGCAGCGCCGGTGCGATGTTGTCCGGCGTCGTCGCCAAGCATTACGGCCACGCCGGGTTGCCGGCCGACACCATCCACGTCAACCTCAAGGGGACGGCGGGGCAGGCGTTCGGCGCGTGGCTGGCGCGCGGCGTCACCTTCGAGCTCGAAGGCGAAGGCAACGACTACGTCGGCAAGGGCCTGTCGGGCGGCCGCATCATCGTCAAGCCGCCGGCCAATTCCGGCATCGTGCCGGAACAGTCGATCATCGTCGGCAACACGGTGATGTACGGCGCGATCGAGGGCGACTGCTACTTCCGCGGCGTCGCCGGCGAACGCTTCGCCGTGCGCAACTCCGGCGCCATCGCGGTGGTCGAGGGCGCGGGCGATCACTGCTGCGAATACATGACCGGCGGCATCGTCGTCGTGCTCGGCAAGACCGGGCGTAACTTCGCGGCCGGCATGTCGGGCGGCATCGCCTATGTGCTGGACGAAGACGGCGAATTTCCGAAGCTGTGCAATCTGGCGATGGTCGAACTCGAACCCCTCCTCTCCGAGGAGATGGTCAACGAAGAGGTCTATCATCAGTCCGGCGATCTCGAAGCGCACGGTCAGGTCGATGTATTCTCCAACCTGCTCGGCGAAGACATCAAGCGGCTGCATGTGCTGATCTCGCGGCACGCCAGGCTGACCGGCTCGGCGCGCGCCGCCGAAATTCTCGCCGACTGGAAAACCTGGCTGCCGAAATTCCGCAAGGTGATGCCGGTGGAATACCGCCGCGCGCTGAAGGAATTACAGGCGGCCGAGGCCGTCGAGCCGCAGATCGCGATTGGAGCTTGAGCGATGGGCAAGATCACAGGCTTTCTTGAAATCGATCGCAACGACCGCAAGTATGCGCCGGTCGCCGAGCGGCTGAAGAACTACAACGAGTTCGTCATTCCGCTCGAGGAGAAGGATCTCCGCGAGCAGGCTGCGCGCTGCATGAACTGCGGCGTGCCGTATTGCCACGGCACCGGTTCGGTCGCGCCCGGCACGCCGGGCTGCCCGGTCAACAACCAGATCCCGGACTGGAACGATCTCGTCTATCAGGGCAACTGGGAAGAGGCCTCGCGCAACCTGCACTCGACCAACAACTTCCCGGATTTCACCGGCCGCATCTGCCCGGCGCCGTGCGAGGCGTCGTGCACGCTCAACATCACCGAGACGCCGGTGACCATCAAGACCATCGAGCACGCCATCGTCGAGCGTGCGTGGGAGAATGGCTGGCTCAAGCCGGAGATCGCCGCGCACAAGACCGGCAAGAAGGTCGCCGTAGTCGGCTCGGGTCCCGCCGGCATGGCTTGCGCGCAGCAACTCGCCCGCGCCGGACACGACGTGCATCTCTATGAGAAGAACGCCAAGGCCGGCGGCCTGCTGCGTTACGGCATCCCCGACTTCAAGATGGAGAAAGACGTTATCGACCGCCGCGTCGCGCAGATGCAGGCCGAGGGCGTCACCTTCCATTACAATGCGCCGGTCGGCGGCGCCGACAAGGGTGCGCTCGATCCGCAGCAGTTGCTGAAGGATTACGAGGCCGTGGCGTTGACCGGCGGTGCGGAAGCGCCGCGCGACCTGCCGATCCCCGGCCGCGATCTCGACGGCATCCACTTCGCGATGGATTTCCTGCCGCAACAGAATCGCCGCGTCGGCAGGGAGTCGCTCGGCGAGGTGAAGGAAATTCTCGCTGGCGGCAAGCATGTGGTGGTGATCGGCGGCGGCGACACCGGCTCCGACTGCATCGGCACCTCGCTGCGGCAGGGCGCCAAGTCGGTGACGCAACTCGAAATCATGCCGGCGCCGCCGGAGCATGAGAACAAGGCGCTGACCTGGCCGAACTGGCCGCTGAAGATGCGCACCTCGTCGAGCCAGGCGGAAGGTGCCGCGCGCGATTTCGCCGTGCTGACCTCGAGGTTCGAAGGCAAGGACGGCAAGGTCACCAAGCTGCATTGCGTTCGCGTCGACGAGAAATTCCAGCCGATCCCCGGCAGCGAATTCATCCTTGATGCCGACCTGGTGCTGCTGGCGATGGGCTTCGTGCATCCGGTGCATGAGGGCCTGCTGAAGACCCTCGGCGTCGAACTCGACCAGCGCGGTAACGTGCGCGCCAACACGGCGGATTATCAGACCTCGCTGCCGAAGGTGTTCACCGCCGGCGACATGCGGCGCGGTCAATCGCTGGTGGTGTGGGCGATCCGCGAGGGGCGGCTGTGCGCCCGCGCGGTCGATGTCTTCCTGATGGGATCGACCAACCTGCCGCGCTGATTGTCGCGCAATCGCCAAAAACAAAGACCCTCGCGGATCGTCCGCGAGGGTCTTTTTGCATCAGAGACAGATCGCTCTAACGAACGTAGATCCGGTCGCCGTGATGATGGCGACGTTCCATGTGACGACGGCGTTCGTAACGATCGCGTCGGTGCTCCCGGGAGCGATGGTAGTGGTGGCGATGACCGCGACGGCCGTCGTCGATATGCACGCCGACCCCGCCCGGGCCGACACCGATTCCCACGCCCTGCGCCTGCGCGACCGATCCCATCGAGCCAACGCTTAGCAACGCCGCAACGGCGATACCCATGACAGCAAACGTCTTCATTGAAATTCCTCCTCGGCACATTGCCGTGTAGCTACCATCAACACGGGCGATGCGGCGTTGTTCCGAGGTAAATTTTCTGCGGGCGCGGAACCTTTGGCCGGGATCGTGACCGACAGCAAACAAGCGGTTCGTAAACTTTACGCCGCGAGGTTACTCCGCCGCCTGCTGCGCCACCGTGGGCGTATCACCCGCCACCGTGGCGCGGCGCATGTCGCGCGGTTGCGACTGATCGTAGCGCCGCACGCGATGCACCGTCTGGCGATTGTCCCACATCACCAGATCATGCAGCTTCCATCTATGGACGTAGACGAACTCCGGCTGCGTCGCGTGTTCGGTGAGATCGCGCAGCAAGACGCGCGCTTCCGGCACGCTCATGTCTTGAATGGCGCCGGCATGCGACGACAGGTACAGCGACTTGCGGCCGTGCACCGGATGCGTGCGCACCAGCCGTTGCAGCACCGGCTTGAACGTCTGCTTTTCTTCCTCGCTGTAGTCGAGGAAGCCGAGGCTGCCGCGCGAATACATCAGCGAGTGCTCGCAGATCATGTCTTCGATCTCGGTCTTGGTTTCGTCGTCGAGCGCGTCATAGGCCGCGCGCATGTCGGCGAATTCGGTGTTGCCGCCTTTCGGATTGACCACGCGCGCCGACAGCAGCGAGAACTTCGCCGGGATCGGCCGGAACGAACTGTCGGAATGCCACAGGCAGTTGCCGAGATTGAACAGGTGGGTGCGGTGGTCGCGCGGCAGCGGCTTGCCGCTCTTGTCGAGATTGCCGACGTCGGCAAGTCCCGACGACAGCCGATAGTCTTCTTTCTTGGCGACGCTGCCGCCCTTGCGATTTTCCCGTGGTCCGAAATTTTCGGCGAATGCGAGTTGCTGATCGTCGGTGATGTCCTGATCGTGGAACACCAGCACGGCATACTTGTCCATGCCGGCCTCGATCTCGAACGCCTGATCCGGCGTCAGCGGCCTGGTGAGATCGACGCCGGACACCTCGCCGACGAAATGCGGATGAAGCTGGCGGATGCTGATGGCCATGGCGTTGCTCCCGATGCTTGGCTTGTTGGCCAAAGGCTATTGGAGAGCGATCCGCTGTCAACAGCTTGGAACCGCATGGGCGCAGGCGCTGTGCAAATGGCTCAGGCGTTGCGCGCCATCAGCCCGCCGTCCACCGGGATCACCGCGCCGGTGAGGAACGACGCCGCCGGCAGGCACAGGCTCAAGGTCATGTGCGCGACTTCCTCCGGATCGCCGTAGCGATTGAGCGCGGTGCGGCGCTTGGCGTAGATCGCCTTGTGCTCGGCGGAGATTCGGTCGGTCATGCCGGTGGTGATCGGCCCCGGACAGATGCAATTCACGGTGATGCCTTCGCGCCCGAGCTCGACCGCGAGCGAGCGCGTCAGCCCGGTGACGCCGGCCTTCGCTGCCGAATACGGGCTATGCAGCGCGGTCGCGCCCAGTGCCTCGGTGGAGGCGATGTTGACGATGCGCGGGCACTTCGATTTGCGAAGGTATGGCAATGCGGCGCGGATGATGCGCTGCTGCGCGGTGAGCAGCACCGCGATGCCGCGATCCCACAACGCGTCGTAGCCGTCGCCGTCGATGGCGCTGACGGTGGAGATGCCGGCATTGTTGACGACGATATCGAGCCCGCCGAAATGCTGCGCCACCTCGTTGACCACGCGCGTGACAGCCGCAGCGTCCGCGACGTCGAACTGCCACGCCTTGGCGCTGCCGCCGCCCGCGACAATCGCATCCGCCACCGCTTGCGCGCCGGCTCCGTCGTAGTCGGTCACCGCGACATTGGCGCCCTCAGAGGCGAATACTCGCGCGGTGGCGCGGCCCATGCCGCTGGCGGCGCCGGTGACGAGCACGGTAAGCCCACGCACCGAGCGGCTGAGTTGCTTGAAATCGGTCATGGGACGCGTTCTCCGGAATGGTTGTGGCGCATACCCTCTCGCGAGCGGTGCATTTGACAGGCGCGATGCTTCAAGGCTTGCATCGTTCCCGGCAAAGGTCAAACGCCCGCGCAAGCGGCAACAGGAGTGAACCACACCCATGAACGAACTGGATTTCAGCGGCAAGCGCGCGTTGATCGTCGGCGGCTCCAGCGGCATCGGCAACGGCATCGCGCAGGCTTATCGCGCGCGCGGCGCGAAGGTGAACATCTGCGGCACCAAGCCGAGCGCGGCGGGCTATATCGGCGTCGAGGGCTCCGATCTCGACGGTCTCGATTACGCGCAACTCGACGTCAGCGATCCACGCGCCGTAGACAACTTCACGCCGAATTTCGACAGCCTCGACATCCTGGTGCTGGCGCAGGGTACCGTGATCTACAGCCGCGGCGAGTTCGAAATGGACGGCTTCCGCAAGGTGATGGAAGTCAACCTGATGAGCCTGATGGCCTGCGCCGCGAAATTCCACGCCATGTTGAAAGCGAGCAAGGGCTCGCTGATCATCATCAGCTCGGTGGCGGCGTTCCATTCCACCAAGGGCAATCCCGCCTACAACGCCTCGAAGACCGGCGCCTATGGGCTGACGCGCACGCTGGCGCAGGCCTGGGCGGAGGACGGCATTCGCGTCAACGGCATCGCGCCGGGGCTGGTCGATACCAAGCTGACCAAGGTGACGACCGACAATCCGAAGCGCCGCGAGGCGACCATCGCGAACATCCCGCTGAAACGCTTCGGCACCCCGGAAGACATGGCCGGCGCGGCGCTGTTCCTGGCCTCTCCGCTGGCGAGCTATGTCACCGGGCAGACGCTGATCGTCGACGGCGGGCTGATCCTTTAGTCCGTTCCGCCGGGCGGACGCGCGCGGCCGGTTGCGATATTATGGGTCATGGCATCGACACCGATTCGCATCGTAGGCATCGACCCGGGGCTGCGCCGCACCGGCTGGGGCGTAATCGACATCGAGGGCAACCGGCTGATCTATGTCGGTTGCGGCTCGGTGGAGACGCGCGAGGACATGGAGTTGGCGCGCCGGCTGCTGGCGATCCATGACGGCTTGACGCAGGTGCTCGGCGATCTCAAGCCGGCCGAGGCGGCGGTGGAGCAAACCTTCGTCAACAAGGACGGCGTCGCCACCCTGAAGCTCGGGCAGGCGCGGGGTATCGCCATGCTGGTGCCGGCGATGTTCGGCATTCCGGTCGCGGAATACGCGCCCAACAAGGTGAAGAAGACCGTGGTCGGCGCGGGCCATGCCGAGAAAAACCAGATCCAGGTGATGCTGAAAATCCTGTTGCCGAAAGCCGCGCCGAAAACTCCCGACGCCGCCGACGCTCTCGCCATCGCCATCACCCACGCGCATCACAGGCAAAGCACGGCGCTGCGGATGAGGGTGGCGGGATGATGAGTGCGATGGGTGCAAACCATATCCGGTGCGGCAACCTACTCCCTCCCCCCTTGCGGGGGAGGGTTGGGGTGGGGGGTGGCTTCGAGCCCGTGCGCCTGCGACCCCCACCCCCGACCCCTCCCCGCAAGGGGGAGGGGAGGGCTAACGCCGTGCTCGCCTCCGGTTTCGAGTTGCTCACATGATCGGCAAACTCAAAGGCCTCATCGATTCCTACGGCGAGGACTACGTCATCCTCGATGTGCAAGGCGTCGGCTATCAGGTGCATTGCGCCTCGCGCACATTGCAGGTGTTGCCGTCACCCGGCGAAGCCGCGGTGCTGTCGATCGAGACTTACGTGCGCGAGGACCAGATCAAGCTGTTCGGCTTCCGTAGTGATGTCGAGCGCGAATGGTTTCGGCTGTTGCAGACGGTGCAGGGCGTCGGCGCCAAGGTCGCGCTTGCGGTGCTGAGCACCTTGTCGCCGTCCGACCTCGCCAACGCCATTGCGTTGCGCGACAAGGCGGCGGTGGCGCGCACGCCCGGTGTTGGCGCCAAGGTCGCCGAGCGCATCGTCTCTGAATTGAAGGACAAGGCGCCGGCCTTCGCCGACGTCGACCCGGCGGTAGTGAAACTCTCCGGCGCCATCGACGACGCCCGCGCGCCGCGTGCGGTCGCTGACGCGATCTCGGCGCTGGTCAATCTCGGCTACGGCCAGCCGCAGGCCGCCGCCGCCATCGCGGCCGCCTCGCGCGACGCCGGCGAGAGCGCTGAAACCGCGCAACTCATTCGCCTCGGCTTGAAGGAGTTGTCGCGGTGAATTGCGCAAGCAGGGCTGCGGGAGACTTGCGGCGATGCATGGCGTGCTGGGCCATCGTTCGCGGCTGGCATCTTCCCTCCCGTGCGGCTAAAGGGTGAGCATGAGCGATCCCTCCCGCCTCGTGACGCCCGAGCGCCGCGCCGACGATATCGGCGATACCTCGCTGCGCCCGCAACTGCTGGCCGATTTTGTCGGGCAGGCGCAGGCGCGCGCCAACTTGCAGGTGTTCATCGACGCCGCGCGTAAGCGGAAAGAGGCGCTGGACCATGTGCTGTTCGTCGGGCCTCCGGGCCTCGGCAAGACCACGCTGGCGCAGATCGTGGCGCGGGAACTCGGCGTCGGCTTCCGCGCCACCTCCGGCCCGGTGATCGCCAAGGCCGGCGACCTCGCGGCGCTGCTGACCAATCTCGAAGAGCGCGACGTGCTGTTCATCGACGAGATCCATCGCCTCAATCCGGCAGTGGAGGAGGTGCTCTATCCGGCGATGGAGGACTTTCAGCTCGACCTCATTATCGGCGAGGGACCGGCGGCGCGTTCGGTGAAGATCGACCTCGCCAAGTTCACGCTGGTCGGCGCCACCACGCGCGCGGGACTGTTGACCAATCCGCTGCGCGATCGCTTCGGCATTCCGGTGCGGCTGAATTTTTACACCGTCGGAGAACTGGAACACATCGTCAGCCGCGGCGCGCGGGTGCTCGGCATGGGCATGACGGCGGACGGCGCCAACGAGATCGCGCGCCGCGCCCGCGGTACGCCGCGCATCGCCGGCCGCCTGCTGCGCCGGGTGCGCGACTTCGCGGAAGCGGCCGATGCCGTAGCGGTGGATCGCAAGATCGCCGACCATGCGCTCGGCGCGCTGGAGGTCGATGCGGCAGGCCTGGACGCGATGGATCGGCGCTATCTCACCACCATCGCGATGAATTACGGCGGCGGCCCTGTGGGTGTCGAGACGATGGCGGCGGCGCTGTCGGAGCCGCGCGACGCCATCGAGGACATCATCGAGCCGTATCTGATCCAGTGCGGCTATCTGCAACGCACGCCGCGGGGGCGTTTGCTCACCTCGCACGCGTTCAAGCATCTCGGCCTCGCCGAGCCGTCGCGTGATGCATCGCAGTTCGGCCTGTTCGGCAAGGACGACGGACAATGAGCGCGCCCGAGATCGCAACCGCGCCGATCACCGGGCATCTCGACGGCGAAATCCGCGATGGTCGCCGGGATACGTCGTCCTTCTCGGTGTTCAACACCCGTCAGCATGTACATCGATATTCTCCCGCTCAAGGTCGCACTCATCAATTAACTTGAGCAGTTCATCCGATTTGCGACGGCTGTTTGCGATCGCATAGGATAAGCGCTCTTATTTCAGTCTGCGACGCCATCTTACACCTCAAGCTGTCGTGAGCCTCACTCCAGCGGTGAGTTGTTAATCGCGAATAGTCGCGAGATCGAATTCACAAGACGTCACTCTCCGTCACTGGCCGACATTGATGAGTTTACGACCGTACCGCCGTCGATCTGAATGCGGGTCCTCGACACGGCTGGCCAGTGCGCGCCGGTTTGGCTAACGCCTTCGACGTCTTTTCTCCAATGCCTTCATCGCCGTTCGAAGTAGAGATTCACCTCGCGATAAGCTGCGGTGGGGCTATCATACATTTCCCCAAAATTTTTCATCGGGCTCCAGTGTGGCCCATGAGGTGTTACTCGACAGGCACCTTTCGGCTCCTGGTCGATCCTTGCGATGAGCTCATTCCGTTCCGTCCAGTACAACCACCAGAGACCGATCCGATTTTTATCGGGGCGCATTTCAATCGTCGCCATCCTCCTTCTCCCATCGTCGCAAGGAGAAACGAGCACGCAGCGCTCGGGTTCCTTTCCATGGAACGGAAGAGGCGGCTGCGATGTATTGTTCTGCAAGTGCCGCGATATCTATTCACCAAACCAGTCGTTGCACGACGTTCGGCCAGCAGGCGGGACCATCGATCAATGATCCTAGCGAAATGAGCCGTATCGGCGCTCGTCTTAAAGCTTTAACGCAAAATTCGCGTAAATCCGGCAGTCGAGGCCATCGAGCGCGCTCAGACCTTCGTCAGCCTCAGATCGACGCCCGCCTACTGCAAGAGCGGGATTGCTTGCTCGGGAAAGCCGATGAATTTGCAATGAGCAAAGGCCTCGGCGATGAAATCGCGGGCCGCAATATATCAGTTCGTAGTTAATTCTGAATAGCGCGCAACTACCTTTAAACCCGCCGTTGGCGCGAACGTCGGCCGCCGTCAATTGCCGCACTCATTGAAACTGTCGCGTCCCGTATCACTTGGTCTGCACGATACTTGCGTCACCGTCACGCGACAGCACGCTCACTGTCACGTCGGTGCCATCGTTGCGGAGCCGGATGTCGACACAGGTCTTCCCCAGTCGCAGACCGTGGATCGTCAGGTCGGCAAGGAAGCCGGGCAGTTGGGGATTCGCAAAGCGGATTTCGTTGCTGTCGTGGTCGAAGCTCAGCCCGATGCAGGCGGAGAGGAATGCGAACGGCGCGGCCGAGGCCCAGGCCTGGGGCGCGCATGCCACTGGATAAGCGATCGGCCCGCGCCGACGCCGACGCCCAAAACCGCAGAAGAGTTCCGGCAGCCGCAGCAAATATTGGTAATTTGCAGCGTCGAACATGCCCGAGAACACCTCGGCCGCGTGTCGCTTCAGCCCATATCGGCTCAGGCCTAACGCGATGAGCGCATTGTCGTGCGGCCATACGGACCCATTATGATATGACATTGGGTTATATCGGCTTTCCCGTTGCGAAATGGTGCGAATTCCCCACCCGCTGAAAGATTCCGGTCCCGTGAGCACATCCGCGATGCGAACGGCGTAATCTGGATCGGCGATGCCGGCGAAAAGTGCATGCCCGGCGTTGGAGGAGCGTACCCGGCACGGCCGCTTGGCTCCATCCAGCGCTAGAGCATAGGTTCCGATCTCCTCACACCAGAAACTTTTATGAAACCGAGTTCGCAATGCGGCAGCCTGCTTGTCGAGGGTCGCGGCAAGATCGGTCTTGCCAAGGACCCGCGCCAGCGTGGCTGCCGCCTTTTGAGCAGCATAGAAATAGCCCTGCACCTCGCAAAGCGCGATGGGGCCCTCGGCCAGCGATCCATCCGTATGAAAAATTGAATCGTAGCTGTCTTTCCAGCCTTGATTGGCGAGGCCCGCGTCTGTTGCCCGGAAGTATTCAACGAAACCATCCTGGTCCAGGTCGCCCGATGTATTGCACCACGACAGCGCCGCTACGATGTTGGGCCAGATTGTCCGGATCGTGGCGATATCGCCAGTTCGCTCGAAGTAAAGGCCCGCCAGCATGACAAAGAGCGGCGTGGCATCGACTGAGCCGTAGTAATGACCAAACGGCACCTCTCTGAGATGCGCCATTTCACCATTTCGTATTTCGTGCAGTATCTTGCCAGGTTGGGCATCCGCCGCGGGATCGTCGACTTTTGCTTGGCTATCCGCGAGATAGAGGAGGACGCCCTTCGCGATGTCAGGGTCGATCCAGAGCATCATGATGGCAGTGATGATCCCGTCGCGCCCGAAAACCGTGCTGAACCATGGAATGCCAGCATAGGGATAAAGGCCGGTCTTGGTCCGGGTGACCAACGTATAGATGTCGGACGTTGAACGGCAGGCCATCTCGTTGAAAAGAACGTTGGAGCTTTCGACCGTGGCAATTCCGCGCGTGAGCTTCGCCAGATCTCGCCTTGCGCTGCGATATGCCGCCACGAAATGCACGGGCTCGGGGGCCTCGCCCTCTCCGCACGCTGCGCTCGCAAGAATCGAGCATTTCGCGCCGGGCTCGAGCACGACGTCGAATTCGGCAAAGCCGGCTTCCAACTGCTGCGGCGCCGGGTCGAAGCTCATCACCGTGTAGCGGCGTATGCCATCCAGGCCGTCATAACGAAGTTCGACCCGTTTGGGGTTTACGACGCGTTTGGAAAGTTGGCCTCTCGCCTTGCGGCGAGTGCCACGGACTTCGAAAAGGTCATGAAAATCCGCATCGAAGCGGAACGTGACTCTGAAGGCTCGGCGCTTGTTATCATAGTTGAAAAAGTCGATGCGTTCATAACATGCCGCGTTGAAAAGCAACTTGGTGCGTTCCATGGCAATGGTATCGCGCGGTATCGAAAGGCCACCATTGCGATGAATGTCAGGATTGCTTGAGTTGGCGGATAGTGAGGCATTGTCGTCCTCGACGACGGAGCCGAGCAAAAGGGGGCGCTCCCCCTCGAACCTGAAATCGAAGCCGGAAAGGTATCGCGTGTCGTGCAGGAAAATGCCTTCCGGACCGTCGCGGCCAACGCCGATATCTCCGTAGCTATCAAGCACGGCAAAGATATCACCGTACTTCAACGTGCGTAGCGGACGCTCGATCAGCGACGTCTGAGGCTCGATATAAAAATCCGGTACGACTTCGATGGCAGCACCGAAATCATTCAAAGCATCAATCTTTTGCGTTGTCACAGCTTCTCACATTCAAGTGCGACATAGGTTGCGCCGCGATATCGCTCGCATCGAGCGCGGTCTATGCGACAGCCATTTGCTTCAGTCGCAACGGTGATTTGTTGATGAGATCTTCGTAGACCGCAACGTAATTCGCAGCCATTCGGGCAACCGTGAAACGACGCTCGAAGGAGCGCCGGACGGCGAATCGATCGAGCGTTGCAGCGCGGTCGACGGCTTCGATCGCCATTTCCATCGAGTCGACGATGAAGCCCCCGCGCCCTTCTTCGATGATTTCCGGCACCGAGCCGTTACGCCAGGCGATGACGGGTGTTCCCGCCGACATGGCCTCGATCATGACAAGTCCGAACGGCTCAATCCAATCGATCGGAAAGAGAAGCGCGAGGGCTCCGCCGAGGAAGGCGCTCTTCTG
The DNA here is from genome assembly GCA_049647485.1 of Xanthobacteraceae bacterium. GTDB lineage: Bacteria > Pseudomonadota > Alphaproteobacteria > Rhizobiales > Xanthobacteraceae > 62-47. The sequence goes on along the minus strand of JBARXT010000206.1, from coordinate 7,483 downwards.
ACTTTCGTTGATTTCGCCGATGAATTCGATCAGCGGATGATCCAGCATGGGTCGGATTACCTCGTCGAAATAGCTTTGGTCGGCTGCGTCGACCTTGGCGGCGATTTTTAGGCGTATGCCGGCTCTGATGGCGATTTCAATGGCACGATCGGGACGTTTTTCCCGCGATATCCGCCCCAGGAAAGCCAAATATCCACCACCCGTAGCGTTGAACGGGCAAACAGTGTTCGGTAGCCCGTGGTATACTGTCGCCGCCCAGTTGACTTTCGCCGGCATCGGCTCGCGCTGTCGGTTTGAGATTGAAACCAGCGGCATATGCCGATAGGCCTCATAGATCGGCCAATAATCCGGAAGGTCGAGACGCCCATGCAAAGTCGATAAGAGCTTGTTCTCCAGATCCCGAAACACGGGATATTGCAAGATATCGATATGGCAATGGATAACGTCGAATTGGTCGGCCTGCCTTCTGACATGCTCCAGCATGACAAGATTGCTCGCCGTGTGATCTCGAATACCTTGAAGGCGTAAGCCTGTCTCGCAGCCCATTACGAGCTTGGCGGCGGTCTTTGATCCCCCTGCCGCGAAGAGGGTTACGTCATGCCCTTGAGCGACCAGTTCTTCTGTCAGCCAGGACACCACCCGCTCTGTGCCTCCATAAAGTGCGGGAGGCACTGCTTCGGCAAGAGGCGCAATCTGAGCAATTCGCATTCTGTATCCAAATCATCTGTAGCGCCCGAGCCTGAATTATCGATAGCGTAACGCGCGGCTGCCTGAGTAGTTTCCAACTGCCGCCGCGACTGGACGAGAGTTGTTACTCTGATAGCAGATCGGATCTGCGAACCGGCTCGCTCGCAGTGATCTCTGGGAGCGGCGACGAGATTGAACTCCGGCTCCGCCGAGGTAGAATGCCATCAGTTCCTGGTACGGCCGGTCGCAGAACGGTTAGCGGACAAGGCATCGTGCACCCTACCGAAAGTCGGCGGCCGTCAGGGTGTTCAAATTGCAGCGCCGACGGTCGTACACTCTCTGTGCAACACGGTGGATGGACCCTCGCTTTGCATCGAACGCCGACAGACATTCCGATTCCGACATTCGCGTCCCTCGCGGATAGCCTTCGGAGAGTGCCGCTATCTCGATAAAGAATCGGACCTCGAACATGCCGTCATGTCCGACGAAGAGGACGGCATTGCGCGCTTCGTCGAAACTGCGACTTGGATTGAGGAAAGCCAGTGTCATGGTCGGCCTCCGGTTTTAGTATCTCTGTGAAGAGCGTTCATGGCAGTGGTCCTTCAATCGGAGTTCTCGATGCCGAACGTGTGCACATAGAGTTCGTTTCCGTCGCTGTCACTGATCGACATGGCGTCCGGTCGCTGCGGCATGTTGAGAGTCTTTAAAAGCTGCCGCGCGATCTCGATCGCCTCATTGAGATCTGCGACGTCCGCAGTCTCCTGGCCAATGACTGCCTCCGCCAGATCCGTTTCGCGGATACGGTAGAACCTGATTTCGATCTTCATCGCTCTCCCTGTTGCCACAGAGCGTTATAACAACTGCGTTCTGCCTTTGGCGCGTTTGATGTTCGTATTGGCTACGGTCGGGTTTGGTTGGCGAACGGATCAGCAGGTATAGTGGGGGCATTGTTCTGCTTCGGCTTCTCGATCTCGCAATTGCCGCGCTTATGCTCCTTCACCATGACCGAACGTCCTTACGATGAGAGTGGTGCCTTCGCTGCGTAACAAGATGGTTACCGGTTCGAGTTTGTCCTGCGTCGCCACCTGTTCGTGCCGTTGCTGGCGAGGCTGCTGGATTGACCGGCTCATCCGATCGATCGAACTTTGCGCCTTCCCAGGCAAATGAGTGAATGAGCCTAAGCGGCGCTACGTCGGCCGTCAGACGCTCGCGACAGACTTACTGCCGCGTTTGACGCGGCAGTCTTCGGCTGTGCGGCTTGTCGAAGCCTGACGACAGGAAGATACGTTTGAAGTAAGCGACGTGTCGTACGGCTGGCCATCGTTGTGGCCTCTGCGAACGGAGGGCGGGATGCTACGGCTTGTGGATGCCCATCCGAACCCGCAATGACCAGAAAATGCCAGTACATCCGTGGTCAGCGTCAGAAATCATTTCGGAATCGAATGGGACGATATGCCGCGCCATATGACGCGATGCATTCGCTATCGAAAATTTGAGAAAAGATGGCGGGTCTCTGACACCGCAAATCTATATCAGCCAAATCAACGAGCTATACATATATGGGCTTCGATTAAGTTCTAAACAAGGAGCGTAGCTCGCCTTGTTTCCTCACGAAGGGGGACCTCGCGTCCCCCTCAATCAAACCGTTAAGTTGGAAATCCTGTTTGACCGAACGCAGCGATATCCCGGACTGTACCTTAACGCATCTCACCCGAGCCGACGCCATGAAGCGCCGAATTACAGTATGATGCTGCCCTGCGGAGCGACGATGCTCGCCGTCTCGAAAAAACGATAATCAGATCACTGCAGCAACCACGGCGCCTGGTCGCGACGCTTGGATTGCTCTATCGTCGTCATCATCTAAGGAAGAGTTGCAGTCGATGAACGAGGGTTACTGAGGTAGCCGCACAAGTACACGCTGGAACTGCCTCGCCGGTGGCGCGTTATCGTACATGCCAAAAGATTCGGACGCATTTCGCAAAAACGCAGCAAACTGCTTACAGTTGGCAGAGGCAGCTCCCGACGAGCCGGCCGCGATCCGCTATCGGCGGATGGCGCGGGCATGGTTTGCGTTGGCCACGGAGCAAGACTGGCTGGACGGGCACCCTACACAAAGCGAGCGTGCGACCGAACTGGCAGAGGGCGCGCTCGACAAGTTAAGTGATGATGACGCCAGCAGCCAAGATGTGAAGGACCGGAAGAGCAGCTTGATCGACGGACCATCCGAGTTTCGTGGCGCGCGTATCGATCACGAATAAAAGCCACCTCATTCTTGGCGTAGTTTCCTCGGTGCAGTTTTCTACTTTTTACCGAATGCTGCTTTAACATCGCTTTTAGTTATCCGCGCGCTAGGATCGCCCGGTTGATTAAGGTTCTGTTCCTCCGTGCCATCTCCCATCATGCCGGGATGCTTATCCCGGCTCGCAACGGAACCCTCTTCCTGCTTTTCGTTGCTGTCGTGTTTGGATGGCGCTGGTTGGGTCACACTCACCGGATCGGATGCGGGGAATGAATCTTCGAGACCCTTACGAAGATTGTTGGATGCTTCGCGATCCAGGCGCGATGCCTCCTTCTGAGGAACGGCATGCTTGTCGAACGGCGCCGGATCAAACTTCTCGGTCATGACTTCATCTCCATTGGCAAAGAACAACGGTTTCGGTCACGAGGTGTTCCGTGGTCGAGATCGACGAATGCTTGAAATGTCGACGTGGCTATATCGCCTTGAGCGTTGGCAATTGCTCTCGAAGTCGTCGGGCCAAATCCAGTAGATATTTGGAGAGGTTTTCGTTGTGCAGTCGAACCGCAGGATCTGTAGCGAGATCGGCGGTTAGCCTGCTCTCGATCGCTCGCTTGTCCAGACGGTCGAGATGTCGTTGAAAATCGGTCATGCCGATATCCCTTCTGTTAGAGAAGGGCGAGAGCGCGCAGTCTCCCAGTCACCGATAGAGGCCAATGACGGAGCGGTGATGGTCCACTATTCTCCCTGCCGCGCACAGTGTCTGTTCACAAGTGAACACAATTCCGGGAATAGAAGATCCCGCCAAGCATTTGCTTGCAGCATCAATTCAGCATCTTGGCTTATTCACTTCGACGATTTACGCGCTTCTCGACGCCTCATCCACTGCGCCGGAACCAATCCGGCCCATTTTGCTTGAATCCCGGTTCTGTTGCGTTCAGTCCCGGAGTATCCCATGGCCCCGCGCGCCAATTGGAAAGGCTTCCTGCGCCTTTCGCTCGTCACCTGTCCTGTGGCCCTGTTTCCGGCCACCTCCGATTCCGAGAAAATCAGCTTCAACCAGATTAACCGGAAGACCGGGCACAGGATCCGGTATCTGAAAGTTGACGCCGATACTGGCGACGAGGTTGAGCCCGACGACATCGTCAAGGGATACAAGATCGACACCGACACCTACATCACGATTGAGCCTGACGAGATTGAGAAGATCGAAATCGAATCTTCCCGAACCATCGAGATCGATGAGTTTGTTGACCGGGCTGACATCGATCAACGTTATGTTGTCCGACCGTATTATCTTGTGCCCGACGGCAAGATCGGACACGACGCCTACGCTGTGATCCGCGAAACCATCCGTGCCATGGACAAGGTTGCGATCGGCCGCCTGGTGTTGACCAACCGCGAACACATCATGGCCCTGGAACCCATGAAAAAGGGTCTGATGGGCATGTTGCTGCGCTATCCCTATGAGGTTCGCAACGAGGACGAATACTTCGATGAGATTCAGGACGTGAAAGTCACGAAAGAAATGCTGGATCTCGCAAAGCACATCGTAGAGCAGAAGTCCGGCGAATTCGATCCTGCCAAATTCGAGGATCGATACGAAACTGCGCTGACCGATCTGATCAACGCAAAGCGCGCCGGCAAGACCATCAAGGCCAAGGAGCGGCCGAGCGGCGAGAACATCGTCGACCTCATGGATGCCCTCAAGCGTAGCATATCCGGTACGCGCGCCCAGGCCGCGCCGCAGGCCAAGGCAAAATCAAAGCGTGGCAAGAAGGCCATCCCCGGTCAGAAGGAGATGCTTCTGCCGATCGCAGGAAAAGGTGCAGGAAAACAGGCGGCGAAAGCGCCGACCAAACCCGCCGCCAGCAGCAAGCGGAAGACCGCATAACGATGCCCGGCAAACGCATTCAAGTTGACGACGACACGCTCGTAAAGCTGATCGATCTTGGTCGGCGGAGAATGGCGACGTTTCAAGAACTGGTAGACGAAGCCTTTGCCGATCTCCTCAAGAAGCACGGTGTGCCGATCGACTTGAAAGACGCGCTGAAAAAGAGCGCGAGAGCGACTGTTCCGAAGCCAGAGAAGCCCTATCCGCGCAAACGTGGAGTGAAGGCTACAAAAAAGCGCCGCGCGCGCTAGATCGCGGGCCTACCCCCGAATAGTTATTAGACCAAGCTGTTCTTGATGCCATACTTTCCGCTGGGCAGGTTTCAGAAGAGCCGAGCAATTCTGACCTAACCCATTTGGTCGGTTGAGGTGTGACTGCCCGCCCTGAGCGGCCCTCAGGGCGGGCAATTGCAACTCAATCCCGCGGGCGCAGATTCGTGCGGAATGGCGCATAACCACCCGTACCGACACCGCCAGCCGCGCGTCAACTTCCGCAATCCAATCATTGGTCGCAATGTCTAGGCGGCGTGCGCCTGCAATCCCCACCAGCCTCTAAAGGGGCTCGCGCCGAGATTCCCTGGTACAGGAAAATCCCTGTTGCAGCTTCCCCCTTGCGTCTTCCGCCGGCCGTTGAAATCAACCGCCTGCGACGGCTTCCCTCACGAGCTTGATCTCAAGCAGACCGTTCTCACACGTCGCGCCCTTCGAACTTCACGTAATCCGCGAGATTGAAGGTCCGCTCGAGGTGGCGACAATCTTCCTCCAGAGGGCGAAACAGGCTGGTTAATGATAAAGGCGTGACCGTCTGTCGACTCGCGGCCCAGGTGCCAGAATCGCCGGTAGGTGGGCTCCGATATAGTTCGCGGCGTTCTGTCATGGAACGGCACCTTTCGCCGAGCACACAGTTCTCAGTCGGCGCTTTTCAACCGTCTCATCGTGAACTCGATCCGGTCAGCCGGCAACTCCCGCCAGGATTCAACTGCGCTCATGTAGGCTGCTGCTGGCCACCGGTCGAGGAATGCCCTCGCCGTATGGCGGGCTTGATCTCGAGGCTGGGTGAAGGTCTCTCGGGCATAGCCGTCGCCGTCGTCTGACCATGTCCCCGGGCGGCGGTCAGCCATTCGATCGGCTAGATCTTTGGGGGTGCGGTAGGCCATCGAAGGTACTTCACACAGGAGGCCGAAAACGCGGGCAGGCCCCAGACCCCAAGAAAGGCCCCAGCGAACTGGGACCTCCCTTGTGATATCGTATTCCCGCAAACCCTACTGATTTCGATAGAGATCCCGCTCCTTGCGAACCTGCTCCGCACTGTACGGGTCGGCCGCGGGATCATAAGAAGACCACCCTGTCTTCTGCCACGAGGCCCGGCGGTTCTCGACATTAACCGCTGAACGATCCAGAATTGTTTCCAAACGCCCCCGATCCGCGTCTTGAACCCGAGCGGAGACGAGTGTGCCGCCGCGACGAACACCTTCCGCGTATGTTTCCGCATCTTCCTTCGAAACACCCGCTTGGGTGAGCGCACCTAGGACGCCACCCGTCGCCGCGCCCGCGGCTGCACCAACAGCGGTGGCAGCAAGCCAGCCCGCCGCCACTACCGGCCCCAGACCGGGTATTGCCAGCAGGCCGAGACCAGCGAGCAGACCTGCGGCGCCGCCCACCCCGGCGCCGATTCCGGCTCCGGTGCCCGCGCCCTCCGCCCGGTCGTCTACGCCGTCTCCATCACGGTCGACCTTGCCATTCTGGCTATACCAGTCGTCCGAGTTGTTCGCGATAATGCTGATATCGGCGTGCGGCACGCCTGCGGCCTCGAGATCATTAACCGCGCTTTTGGCGTCGCTGTAACTGTCGTATAGCCGCGAAATGGTACTTGTCATGTTCGTTCCCTTTACAAGGTTTACTTGGCAGCGTTCACGTTGCCCTGAAAATCGACGCTAACGTCAGTACTGCTACCGTCCTTTGACGCCTTCGCGCGCCACACTCCGTTGTCGTCCTTTTTCAGGTCGGTCACGTTCGAGTAACCGGCATCCTCGATGCGGCTCATCGCTTGTCCCTCTGTAAAGCTGTTGCGGCCAGCTACAGGCTGGTTGGAATTCTTGGTATCCGGGCTATTTACCGCGTTGTTGTTGGGTCCGGATTGTGCTGGCTGCGATTGCGCAGCCGTACAGGTCAACGCAACCGCTACGCAGGTTGCGAGAATGATTGGTAGTTTCATTTTGGGGCGCTTTCGCTGGAGGATCAGGATCTACCCAACTTGCATTCAGTTCGGTTGTTCCTGGTGGGCTCTCAATTTCCACTCTCTGCCAAGGAACGCCCGGCGCGCCGTTGAATTGTAGGCTTGGCGATCCACTTCCCACCGTGAGCCCATCACCGTGAGCCAATTGATGAGTAAACCCACCAGCCTGAAGCGCGAGGCAGGCGAAGTTTCTTGGATGTTTGCAGCTATCGCCAGCCGCACATCCCAAGCTGCCGGCAGAGCTTCAACGTTTATTCTGGCGGCCGGTGTGGTTCTCGTTTGGGCCTTGTCCGGACCGCTCTTTTGACGTGCCCCCGCCAAATTAGGCCAGTTTGAACTGGAATTTTCCACTTATGATCCCCGGACGGGGACAAGGAGAGTTCCATGAAGGCCTCGAAGTTTTCGGAATCGCAGATCGCATTTGTTTTGAA
>JBARXT010000205.1:0-3736 GCA_049647485.1 Xanthobacteraceae bacterium | reverse complement strand
CCCTTCACCAGCGCCTTCGCCACCAATGGGTCGACCGATACCGGGCGCACGTTGGCGGCGCCGAGCAACTCGTCGGTGCCGACCGAGGAGGCGACCAGCGGAATCACCGGCCCCGCGATCGGACGCGGCGCCGGCACGCCCGGCTTGGCCTCGGCCTCCGGCGTGCCGGGCTCAGTGGGGATTTCGATGGTGGTGGGGCGGCCCGCCAGCACGCGGCTGATTTCGCGCTCGACGTAATGCGCCAGCTTGCGCGCGCCGGCCTTGGTGAAGTAGACGCCGTCGCTCGAACGCAGGCGGCGGATCTGGCCCTCGAAGTCGGGGCCCTGCGCGAGGTAACGGCCGGACTCGTCGACGAAGCCGTCCCACAGGTCGACATAGGTAATGCCGGCGCGCCCGGCGGCGTCGCGATAAAGCGTGTTGAGATAGAGCGCGTCGGAGGTCGATTTGGTGCCGCGGATCGAGGGCAGGCCGACCCACAGCACCGGCACGCCCTTGCTTTTGAGCACCGTGATCATCTCATCGATCTTCTTGCCGTAGAGTTCGCCCCAGCGCTCGTCGCGAAACTGATGCACGCCGTGGGCGCCGCGCGCGCCCTTCTCGGGCGCTGCGATCTGCAAGTCCGGATCGTCGTCCGCGTCATTCGGCTTGGCCTCGTCCGGTTTGGCGTCGGCCTTCTTGTCGGCGGCGGGCTCCCGGATCGACGTACGGTCGTGCAGGCCGAGCATCATCACGATGACTTCGGGTTTTTCGGTCGCGAGAATTTCCTTCGCGGCCGCCGCCCAGTCGGAGGGCTCGCCCTTGGGCTGGTACCGAAGCAGGCCGGACACCGTCTTGTGCTTGCGGACCACGCCGAGTTCCGGCGTCTCGCTCAACGCATCCTCGAGACCGTAGCCGAGCCAGTCGGCCATGGCGTCGCCGAGCACCAGCACGTAGCGGTCGGGCGCCGCCTCGCGCTTGTCCGGCGGCGGCGCGCGGGAAAAATCCTGCCGCTCCGCCGGGCGCTCACGTTGCTGCTGCGGCGGCGGATGCTGCTGGAACGGCGCGAAAAACGGATTGTCGAAGAAGCCGCCGCCGCGCGGTTGCACGCGCTGATGCGGGCGTTGCGGCTGGCCGCCGCCGAAGAACGGAAACAACTGCGCCGAGGCCGGCGCCGCGATGGCGAACAGCATCAACCCCGCGATCGCGAGCACGCCGAGCATGCCTCGGTCGCGGACCAGACGTCGCAGGGGTTTCAGCTTCGACATGCGCTCGTTCGCCGGAATGATAGGGCTCTATATAGCGGTCAATTCGGGCCGGAACCGGGCAAACCGCACGGTCCCGCCGGACATAAGGCGACGGCGCGCTTCGCCGTCAAGCCGCTCCACGACACCTTTTCCGGGAAGGGTGAATGCGCGGCCGCTCAGGCCCCGGCGAGGGCCATCTCCGAGGCCATCCGCCGCTCGATCTTTCCTGCGAGGTCATCGCTGACCGGCACCATCGGCAGCCGCACTTCCGGGCTGTCGATCAGGCCCTGCCGCCACAGCCAGTGCTTGATCGGCGCGGGGCTGGGCTCGGCGAACAAGAGACGCGGCAGGTCGGTGATCGTGCTCCAAGCCGCCAGTGCGGCGGGCTGGTTGCCGGCGCGTACATGCCCCGCGACCTGCGCGAACGCGGCCGTCTCGACATGGGCGGAGGCGAGGATACCGCCGTCCGCGCCCTGCGTCAGTGCGCTGTAGAACAGCGCGTCCTCGCCGGTCAGCACCGCGAAGCCGGACGGCTTGCGGCAGAGCAGATCGACCGATTGCAGCGTATCGGCCGAACAGTCCTTGAGCCCGACGATGTTGGGCCGTTCCGCAAGCCGCAGCATGGTATCGTTGCTGATGTTCACCGCGGTCCGGTAGGGGATGTTGTAGAGCATGATAGGCCGGGCAGTGGCGTCTGCGAGCGCGGCGAAGTGCAGATACACGCCCTGCTGCGACGGCCGCGTGTAGGCCGGCGCGGAAATCAGGTAGCCGTCGACCGGCCATGCTTCGGTGCGCGCGACCATCGCCGCGACCTTGCGGGTGTCGCTGCCGGCAAGCCCGAGATAGATCGGTATGCGCCGCCGCGCGGCGGTGAGTTCGGCCGCGCAGATCGACGCCAGCCGCTCGGCCTCGATCTCGTCGAGCACGAGGCCCTCGCCGGTGGTGGCGCCGAGGATCAGGCCGTCGATGGCGGTCGATGCGTAGTGGCGCACCAGCCGGCGCAGCGAGACGACGTCGAGATGGCCGTCGCGAAACGGCGTGATCAGCGGCAGCCATAGGCCGGAAGGATTTGGGCCCGAGAGATTCGGGCCGGACGGTCTTTGGTGGATGGCAGTCATTGCAGGTCTCCTGTTCGAGCCACGAACGGGAGACGCATATTGCTTGCCCCGTCCGAAACCGGCGGGGTGAGGGTGGTCTGTGCGAAAGGCGTGAGAAGTTTACGCGCGCAGACGGCCCGCCCCGAAGAGGGCGGCGCGTTTGTCGGCAATGTGAGTTGCGCGCATCATATCTCGCTCATGCGCTCCGGTGCGTGTGGAGTCAAGCGCGCTCAACGGCGACGCAGGCGATCCAGCACGTCGGAGGAGGCGAAGCCGTCGGCGGCGGTGCCGATCGAGGCCTGGAAGCCGCGCAGTGCCTCGCGGGTCAGGCTGCCGATCTGGCCGTCCGGCGTACCGCGATAGAAGCCGCGCTGGGCGAGAAGCTGCTGCAATTCCAGCCGCTCGGCGCGCGACAGCACGCGCTCCTGCCGCGGCCAGGGCTGCACAAACGGCTGCCCGCCGCGCAAACGATCGGCGAAGTGACCGATGGCCAGCGCATAGGCTTCCGCCGGATTGTACTTCATGATGACGCGGAAGTTTTGCAGCATCAGGAAGCCGGGACCCTCGCTGCCAGCAGGCGCGAGCAGATAGGCCTTGTCGCTCGGGCGCGGGAACGCCTTGCCATCCGGCCGCTTCACGCCGAGATGCTGCCATTGCGCGAGCGTCATGCTCTTTCCGCGATCCGCCAGCATGTAGTTGAAGCCGCGCGGCACCGCGACCTCGTAACCCCAGGTCTGTCCGCTTCGCCAGCCGTCCTTCTTCAGGTTGTTGGCGGTGGAGGCGATCAGGTCGGTGGGGTTGTCGACCACGTCGCGGCGGCCGTCACCGTCGAAGTCCACCGCGAAACGCTTGAACGAAGTCGGCATGAACTGCGTGCCGCCGAACGCACCGGCCCACGAGCCCTTGAGGTGTTCGGGCCGCACGTCGCCGCGATGCAGGATTTCCAGCGCGGCAAGGAACTCGTCCTTGAAATAGGCCTGACGGCGCCCGACGCAGGCGAGCGTCGCGGTGGAATTCACCACGTTGCGGTCGCCGCCCTGCGTGCCGTAATTCGACTCAATGCCCCAGATCGAGGCGACGATGTAGCGATCGACGCCATAGGCGCGCTCCATCGCGTCGAACTGCGGTTTGTACTGCGCCAGGATTTCGCGGCCGCGCGCGATGCGGGTGTCGCTGACGAGGATGTCGAGATAGTCCCAGATCGCCTTGGTAAATTCCGGCTGCGAATCCATCAGGTCCATCAGCCGCAGGTCGGGCGTGAGCCCCGCCGTATAGCGCTCGAAGCTTTCGCGCGAGACGCCGCGCCGCGATGCCTCCGGCCAGAATCCGGCGACGCAGTTGGGGAAGTTCGCCGCCGCCTGCCGGATCGCCGCCGCGGTCATCAGCGGATTGCCGGACGCGCCGTCCTCGCCGCTC
>JBARXT010000204.1:0-13375 GCA_049647485.1 Xanthobacteraceae bacterium | reverse complement strand
CCATAACCCCGAGCGTTGGTTGTTCTACAGAACCGTGCCGATCGTTGATGGAGCCGAACCGCTGCGGCGTCTGAGTCCCCGCCTGCGCGGGGACGACGCTGAGGTTGTTTGATCCGATCGGATTTATGTCGAGTGAAGCTCCGAGATGAGGCTCATCAACTCAACGCCATCAGGCTGGCGTTGCCGCCGGCGGCTGTGGTGTTGATCGAGGTCGAGACTTCCTCCAGCAGGCGATCGAGGCAATAAGCGTCGGGATCGGTCGCGAGGTCTTGCGATGGGGCTGCCTGAACCGGAACGAGCGGGCCGGGCAGATGCGAGATTCTTGCATTGATATTTTTAACGCGTTCGGCATCGCCTTCGATCAACGCGCCCGCGACTGGACCATCGATTGGCCAATCCGTGCGCCATGCAACGCGCGCGGCGATATGTGCCGGGAGAGTCCGCAGCAGCGGTTCGAGATCGGAGGTGGCCGCGATGGTCGCGGTGTTTCCGGTTGCCAGCGTCGCGGCGAGTTGATGATAAAGTCCCGTTGCGGTCTGCGGCATCAGCAGCAACTTGCCGCGCGGATGCAGCGCATAGAGATTGCGTTCGCCGACCGGGCCTTTCAGTTCAGTGGTGAAGCCGAGTACCGCGCGATGGCCGAGGTCGCGTGCGATGTTCGCCTCAGCGCCGAGGCCGTTGGCGTCGAGCCATGCGATGTACTCAATCAGCGTCGGATTGGTCGCCGCGTCATGTCGCATCGTCGGCGCGCGCGCGACCAGCCGTCCGAGATAGAGCGGCCCGCCGGCTTTCGGGCCGGTGCCCGAGAGGCCGCGCCCGCCGAATGGCTGCACGCCGACCACCGCGCCGATGACGTTGCGGTTGACGTAGATGTTGCCAGCTTTGATACGGCCGGTGACATACGCGATGGTCTCGTCCAGTCGCGTGTGCAAGCCGAAAGTGAGGCCGTAACCGGTCGCGTTGATCGCGTCGATCAAGCGATCGAGATCGCGGCGGCGATAGCGGATGACGTGCAGCACCGGGCCGAACACCTCGCGGTCGAGATCGGCCATCGAGGCCAGTTCGATGATGGTCGGCGCGACGAACGTTCCGGCTGCCGCCTCATCCGGCAACGCCAATCGTTCGACCTTGCGGCCGAGCGCACGCATCTTCGCGATGTGTCGCTCGACGGTGTCTTTCGCCTCCGTCGTGATCACCGGGCCGATATCAACATTCAATCGCTCGGTGTTGCCGACGCGGAGTTCGGCCATCGCGCCCTTGAGCATCGCCAGTACGCGGTCGGCAATGTCGTCCTGCAGGCACAGCACGCGCAGCGCCGAGCAGCGCTGCCCGGCGCTGTCGAATGCCGACACCAGCACGTCGCCGACCACCTGTTCCGCCAGCGCGGAGGAATCGACGATCATGGCGTTCTGCCCGCCGGTTTCCGCGATCAGCGGGATCGGTTTCCCGTTGGCCGAAAGACGTTGCGCGAGTTGCTGCTGGATCAGGCGCGCTACTTCAGTGGAGCCGGTGAACATCACGCCACAGGTCTGCGGCGCTGCCACCAGCGCCGCGCCGATGCGGCCGTCGCCCGGCAGCAATTGCAGTGCCGTGCGCGGCACGCCGGCCTCAAGCAGGATATCGATGGCGGCAGCGGCGATGAGCGGCGTTTCCTCGGCGGGTTTGGCGAGCACCGGATTGCCTGCCACCAGCGCCGCACAAATTTGCCCGGTGAAAATCGCCAGCGGAAAATTCCACGGACTGATGCAGACGATGGGGCCAAGCGGCGCTTGCGCCGCGCCCAGGGTGTCGCGCGCCCGCTGCGCGTAGTAGCGCAGGAAGTCGATCGCTTCGCGCACCTCGGCGATGGCGTTGGCCGCCGACTTTCCGGCCTCGCGCATGACGACGCCCATCAGCGTTTCCATCCGCGCCTGCATCAGGTCGGCGGCCCGTTCCATGATCGCCGCGCGATCAGCGGGGACAGCAGTGGTCCATGCCGCCGCGTGTTCTGCTGCCAGAGTCGCCGCAGTTCGCGCCTCGGCTTCGGTAGCTTCGATTACGGTGCCGACGATGTCGCTGAGATCGGCGGGATTGCGCACCGCGCGTGGTTGACCGTTGCCGTTCGATCGGTCGGCCAGCACCGGCGCCGCGCGCCAATCAATCCGCGTGCTGTTCATCAGGCTACGCGAGAGATGCGCGAGCGCGGTTTCGTCGGACAGATCGAGGCCGGCGGAATTCTTGCGGGCGTCTCCATAAAGCGCCGCGGGCAGAGCGATGCGCGGGTGCGGGCTGCCGATCACCGGCATGGCGCGAACGGCATCCGCCGGATCGGCAATGAGATCGTTAATCGACACCGTGGGATCGGCGATGCGATGCACGAAGGACGAGTTCGCGCCGTTCTCCAGCAGGCGACGCACCAGATAGGCCAGCAGCGTTTCGTGCGTGCCCACCGGCGCGTAGATGCGGCAGGGGCGGTTGAGTTTGTCGTCACCGACGACCTCGTCGTAGAGCGGTTCGCCCATGCCGTGCAGGCACTGGAACTCGTAATGGCCCGGCCGAAAGTCCGGCCCGGCCATCTCGTAGATGGTTGCCAGTGTCTGCGCGTTGTGGGTGGCAAATTGCGGGAAGACCGCGTCGCGCGCATTGAGCAGTTTTCGCGCGCAGGCGATATAGGAGACGTCGGTGTGGATTTTCCGCGTGAAGACCGGAAAGTCCGCGAGGCCATCGACTTGCGCGCGTTTGATCTCGGCGTCCCAATAGGCGCCCTTCACCAGCCGCACCGCGATGCGCCGGCTAGTCCGGCGGGCGAGATCGATGAGAAAATCAATGACGAATGGACAGCGCTTGCCATAGGCCTGCACCACGAAGCCGATGCCGTCCCACGCCGCGAGTGCCGGATCGCTGCAAAGCTCCTCCAAGAGATCGAGCGACAGTTCGAGGCGGTCGGCTTCCTCGGCGTCGATGTTGACGCCGATGTCGTAGTGCTTGGCCAACGCGCATAGCACCGTCACCTTCGGCAGCAGCTCACGCATCACGCGCTCCGCCTGCGCGCGGCTGTAGCGCGGATGCAGTGCCGACAGTTTGATCGAGATTCCCGGCCCGGCATGAATGCCGCGTCCGCCCGATGCCGCGCCGATGGCATGGATCGCGGTTTCGTAGTCGCGAAAATAGCGTTCGGCGTCGGCCGTGGTCGTCGCGGCTTCGCCCAGCATGTCGTAGGAATAGCGGAAGCCGCGCGCCTCCTGTGGGCGGGCGCGCTGCAGCGCCTCGTCGATAGTTTCGCCCTTGACGAACTGCTCGCCCATCATCCGCATCGCGGTGTCGACGCCGCGCCGGATCACCGGTTCGCCGAAGCGCGCGATCAGCTGCGTCAGTGCGGCGCCGAGGCTGCCGTCGTTCACCGTCCCGGTCAGCTTGCCGGTGACGACAAGGCCCCAGGTCGCGGCGTTGACGAACAGCGAGCGGCGATGGCCGAGATGCGACGCCCAGTCGCCTTCGGCAATCTTGTCGCGGATCAGCGCGTCGCGGGTCTCGGTATCGGGAATGCGCAACAGCGCTTCGGCGAGGCACATCAGTGCCACGCCTTCCTGGCTCGACAGCGAATATTCCTGCACCAGCCCCTCGACGCCGGAGCCGGTATCTTTGCCGCGCAACGCTTCGATCAGGCGGCGAGCCGTGCTCGCCACCCGGTCTCGCGCCGCATCGCTGAGCGTGGCGGCTTCCACCAGCGGGGGCAGGCATTCGGTTTCGCGCCGGCGATAGGCTGCGGTGATCGCCGCGCGGAGCGGGCTCGGCGGGCGGATCGGCGGCGCGAAGGACAAGAACGGCAGCGTAGCGGCCTGCGGCATCGGTCGCGATGTCATCGGCAATCCCTCGAGGCGAGAGGCAGAAAGAAGACATAAGAGAGGTGGCCGAAGATAGCAGGAGCGGAAGAATCAATTTGACTTTGTTCGGGATGATTGGCATCCGGATGGTCTTAGATAGCGGTATTCATCAGGATTTATGACTAAGATGGTAGATGATTTTGGTGAAATCGATCAATTCGACATCAAGATCCTCGAAGCGGTGGCCGCGAATGGCCGCATCTCCGTCACCGACCTGTCGGAGCGCGTCGGGCTGTCGAAAACGCCCTGCAAGGCGCGCCTGCAACGGCTGATGGCGGAGGGCTACATCTCCGGATTCCGCGCGGTGCTCAATCCTGCGAAACTCGGGCTCGACCATGTCGCCTTCGCCGAGGTGAAGCTGACCGACACCCGCGATGCTGCCCTGCAGAGCTTCAACGAGGCGGTGATGAAAATCCGCGAGGTCGAGGAATGTCACATGATCGCGGGGCGCTTCGACTATCTCCTGAAGATCCGCACGCCGGATATCCGGCGTTATCGTCTCGTGCTCGGCGAGAAGATTTCCAGCCTGCCGTTCGTCGCCAGCACCTCCACCAACGTGGTGATGGAATCGGTCAAGGAGGCCTGACGCGGCTGCGGTGCGGTGAATCGGGGAGGGGAGAGGCGCCGTAAACCGCTTTATCCAAGCGGTTTGCCGGCACCCGGCACCGCAAAAGGGCCGTTTACCCCTTAAAAATAGCGATTCCTGCAAACAAAGCTGTGCAAAGACGCAGGATATCCCGCTTTTTGCAGGGCCATTCCAATAAGGTTCGCGTGATAACGAGGGCGAATCAGAGGAGATACAATGCCCACCCAGATGTCGAAAGCGCAGTTGATCGAGAAGATCGCGACGCAGACCGAATTGTCGAAGCGGGACGTCAAGGGCGTGATGGACACGCTCGTTGAGGTCGGCCACAAGGAACTCAAGAAGAACGGTCTCTTCCTGGTTCCGGGGTTCGCGAAGTTTGTCGTCATCAAGAAGCCGGCCACCAAGGCGCGCAAGGGGACCAACCCCTTCACCGGCGAAGCCATGACCTTCAAGGCCAAGCCGGCCCGCAAGATCGTGCGCGCGCGCCCGGTCAAGGCCGCCAAGGACGCGGTGTAAGAACGATCCGGGTTTCGGCGGTTATGCCGAAACCCGGCCCGTTGCTTGTCACCGTGCATCAAGAACATTTGGGCCGCATCACTGCGGCCCAAATTGCGTTTTAGGTCTGCCGCCTTGAGATTACGACGCCCGCTTGCGCCGCGCCGCGGTCTTCGGGCTTTTGCGTCGGGCTGTGCTCTGGCTTCGGCGCGGCGATGCCGGCTTCCGCCCAAGGCTGGCGCGGAGCGCGCCCATCAGATCGACAACATTGTCGGGCTTGGCCTCCGGCTCCGGCGCCTTGATGACCTTGCCGGACGCCTTGCGCTTCACCAGCGCTTTCAGCGCCGTTTCATATTTGTCCTTGAATTTGCCCGGATCAAACTTGGCTGACTTGGTGTCGAGGATGTGCGCCGCGAGGTCGACCATATCCTTCGAGATGCGCGGCGAGGGGATGTCGTCGAAGTAATCGTCGGCGTCGCGCAGTTCGTAAGGATAGCGCAACGTGGTGCCGAGCAGGCCCTTGTCGAGCGGCCGTAGCGCGATGACGTGCTCACGGTTGGTCAGCACGATGCGGGCGAGCGCCGCCTTGTCCTGCCGCTTCATGGCGTCGCGGATCACGGCGAAGGCGTCGATGCCGGTCTTGCCGTCGGGCGCGATGAAATAGGGTTTTTCGAAATAGCGCTCGTCGATCTCCTCGCGGGGCACGAAAGCGTCGATCTCGATGGTGTGGCTGCTCTCGATCTGCACGGCCTCGAGGTCTTCCTGGTTGATCTCGACGTATTTGCCTTTCGACAGTTCGTAGCCGCGACCCTTCTGGTCCTTCTCGACGACGTCGCCGGTTTCGGCGTCGACCATCTGCTGCCGCAGGCGGTGGCCGGTCTCCTTGTTGATCTGGTGGAAGTGGGTCCGTTCCGAGGTCGTCGTCGCCGGGTAGAGCGCGACGGGACAGGACACCAGCGACAGTTTCAGCAAGCCTTTCCAATACGCACGCGGCGGCATGGCGATCCCTTTCGTGGATTTGGAACTTTAACCGTCACCGGAACTTTTCGTTCCGTTAGCGGAGCGATGCATGCCGAGAAAGCAACCCGCCAAAAAACAACACGCAGGGAAGAAGCTCACCAAATACCGTGCGAAACGGGATTTCGAACTGACGGCCGAGCCAAGCGGCACCACTGCGGTAAAAGCGAGCAAGCAACGGCGCTTCGTCATCCAGAAACATTCCGCGACCCGGCTGCATTACGACCTGCGGCTCGAGCTCGACGGCGTGTTCAAGTCGTGGGCGGTGACGCGCGGCCCCTCGCTCGATCCGGCCGATAAGCGGCTCGCGGTCGAGGTGGAGGATCACCCGCTCGATTACGGCGATTTCGAAGGCACCATTCCGAAAGGCCAATATGGCGGCGGCACCGTGATGATCTGGGATCGCGGTTACTGGACCGGCGACGATCCCGAGCGCGGACTGAAAAAGGGCGATCTGAAATTCACGCTGGACGGTGAGAAGCTGCACGGCGAATGGGTGCTGGTGCGGATGCGCCACGACCGGACGGGCGGCAAACGCACCAACTGGCTGCTGATCAAACATCGCGACGCCGCCGCGCGCGAAGGCAAGGCCAACGATGTGCTGGAGCAGGAAAACTCGGTCGCCTCCGGCCGCAGCATGGATCAGATCGCGGCCGGCAAGGGCAAGGGGCCGAAGCCGTTCATGACGGCCAAGCGCGTCCGCGCCTCGGCCAGGGCCGAATGGGATTCCAACAAAGGCGTGGCCGCGAAAGCCCGCGCCAGCGCGCAGCGTTCGCCCGCGAAGGCCAAGTCTATGAAGGCCGAGACTACGAAGGTCGAAGCGATGCCGGAATTCATTGCCCCGCAACTCTGCACCGCGCGCGAGCGGCCGCCGGCCGGCGCGGGCTGGGGCCACGAGATCAAGTTCGACGGCTACCGCATCCAGTTGCGGGTCGCGGATGGCAAGGTGACACTGCGCACCCGCAAGGGCCTCGACTGGACCGCAAAATTTCCCGCGATCGCCGCCACCGCGAAGAAACTGCCGGACTGCATCGTCGACGGCGAGGTCGTCGCACTGGATGACGAGGGCGCGCCGGATTTCGCCGGGCTGCAAGCGGCGTTGAGCGACGGCAAGACCGACGATCTGATCTTCTTCGCGTTCGATCTGTTGTTTGCCGCCGGCCACGACTGGCGCAAGCAACCGCTGGCGAAGCGGAAGGCCGCGCTGGCTGAATTGCTGGAGAACAGCGTCAGCAAAATCACGCGCGGCGATATCCGTTACGTCGAGCATTTCGAGACCGGCGGCGACGCGGTGCTGCGCTCGGCGTGCCGGATATCGTTGGAGGGCATCATCTCCAAGCGCCTCGATGCGCCGTATCGCTCGGCGCGCACCATGGACTGGATCAAATCGAAATGTCGCGCTGGCCATGAGGTGGTGCTTGGCGGCTGGCAAAGCAATGCGGGAAAATTCCGTTCGCTGATGGCGGGCGTTCATCGCGGCGATCATCTGGTCCATGTCGGCACGATCGGCACCGGGTTCGGGCAGGATGTGGTCAAGCGGTTGATGCCGAAGCTGAAGGCCAATGCCGCGAAGAAGAGTCCGTTCGGCGGCAGGAACGCGCCGGCCAAGAAGGCCGATGTTCATTGGCTGCGTCCTGACCTCGTGGCCGAGATCGAATTCGCCGGCTGGACCGGCGCCGGCAACATCCGGCAGGCGGCGTTCAAGGGATTGCGTCAGGACAAGCCGGCGGATGAAGTTGTGGCGGAGCGTCCGGCGTCAGGAACCAGGACGGCGGTGGCGGCGCCCGCGCCCGACGCGGCGCGGAAAAGCAGCACGGTTCGTCGTGCCACAGCCACGCGAAGCTCGGAGCGCTCGGTGGTGATGGGCGTGCCGATCAGCCATCCCGACAAGGCGTTGTGGCCCGACGACGGCGAAGGCGCGCCGATCACCAAGCTCGATCTTGCTCGATACTTCGAGGCGGTCGGCGACTGGCTGATGCCGCATATCAAGGGGCGGCCGTGTTCGATCGTCCGCGCGCCCAACGGCATCGACGGCGAGAAGTTCTTCCAGCGTCACGCGATGAGGGGCTCGTCCAACCTGCTCGAACTGGTCAAGATCGCGGGCGACCGCCAGCCTTATCTTCAGATCGACCGCGTCGAGGGACTTGCCGCCGTGGCGCAAATGGGCGGTGTCGAACTGCACGCCTGGAACAATGCGCCGGGTGATCCCGCGACGCCGGGGCGGCTGGTGTTCGATCTCGATCCGGCGCCCGATGTCGGCTTCGACAAGGTGATCGAAGCGGCGCAGACCATGCGGAAGCGGCTCGACGCGTTGGGACTGGTGTCGTTCTGCAAGACCACCGGTGGCAAGGGCCTGCATGTGGTGACGCCGCTTGCAGTAAAAAAATCCGACAAGCTGACGTGGAAGGACGCCAAGGGCTTCGCCAAGGAGGTGTGCCGTCGTCTCGCCGAGGACGAACCGGAGCGCTACCTCATTACGATGGCCAAGGCGCAGCGCAACGGAAAAATCTTTCTCGATTACTTGCGCAATGACCGGATGGCGACGGCGGTGGCGCCGCTGTCGCCACGCGCGCGGTCGCTCGCGACGGTGTCGATGCCGCTGACGTGGACACAGGTGCGCGCCGGGCTCGATCCGAAACGTTTTACGCTACGCACCGTGCCGAAGCTGCTGAAAACTTCAAAAGCGTGGCGCGATTACGACGACGGCGCGCGCCCACTTGGCGACGCGATCCGCCGTCTCTCGGCGAAGTGAAGCGGGTGCAGCCTTCAGAAAAGCGGTGCGTGTCGCTTTATTTCTTCTCAGCGCCTTGCGCGTAAAACGCTTTGGCATCGGCGGTAAAAGCGTTGCGGGAAGGCGCGTGGGTGTAGAGCATGTGGCCGCCGCGATAGACCTTGAAGCTGACGCGGCTCGCCAACGTTTCTGGCAGATGATCGACGACGTATTTGCTGGCGGCGTAGGGCGTGACGAGGTCGCTGTAGCCGCCCGCGATCATCACCCGGAACGTCGGATTGATGGCCAGCAACTGACGCAGATCGTCGGTAACGCGGGCCATCGCACGCCCGCCGGAACCCCAGTCCCAGCGGCCGTTCACGCCGTCCGCGAGCAGCGTGTAGGTCATCTCGGTCTTGAAGCCGAGTTCGTTGCGCGCGTAGCTGGCGAACGCGCCGCCATAGGTGCGGATGAATCCGTCCAGCACCGGGTCGTCGCCGTGGGCGCTGTCGGAGTCGGGAGCCGGATCTGGCGCCGCCAGCGTGATGTCGTAGCGGCTGACCAGTGCGTGATCGCTGCCGCGCAGGTGCTTGACGTAAGCGTCGCGAATGAAGCCGCGCCGCTTCCGGATCACGTCGAGCGGCAGGCCGGTGATGTCGGCGACGCGCTGGTAGAACGCATCCGCGCTCGGTCCGGTCGGCGCCGGGCCCGCCAGCGTCGTGAGGTAGTCCGTCAGCGCGAACCGCTCGGCGGCCTGCTGGTCCTTCAGTGAGAAGGCGTTGCGGCGTTCGAGTTCGGCAGCCGCAAGCGACGGCAATTGCAGCGCCGCCCCGAGTGCGAGACGATTGCCGCCGAAGGTCAGCGCGCCGTCGAGCAGTGGCGACAGCATCACGATGCCGGAGGCGACGATACCTTGCTCGTCGCTCAGGGCGGACGCGACTTTGGCGGCGCGGAAGCCGCCATAGCTTTCGCCGAGAAGATAGGTCGGCGCGCCGGTGCGCCCCTGATGCGACAAATAGAGCGCGATGATTTTGGCGATCGCTTGTGCGTCCTGCCGCACGCCGTAGAAATTCTTGGCGTCGCCGGCCTTCGCGGTGCGACTCCAACCGGTACCGATGGGGTCAATCAGCACGAGGTCAGTGAAAGCGAGCCAGCTCTGCGGATTATCGACGAGCCTTGCGTTGGCGCCGTCGCGCTCGGTCGGCCCGAAGTCGAGCCGGTGCGGCCCGACCAGGCCGAGATTGAGGAAGGCGGAGGCCGCACCCGGTCCGCCGTTGAAGACAAAGGTGATCGGGCGATCCACGCGCTGATCTTTGGCGACATAGCTGGTGTAGAACACGGCTGCCGAACGTTGGCCGCCCTGGTCGTAGAGGTTCAGCGTGCCCGCCGTCGCCGTGTAAGCGAGGTTGCGCCCGCCGATGGTCAATGCGTGATCGGAGGTCGCGTCAGTCGGCAACAGGTCCAGCACGCCGCTGGCACGATCGCCCCTCGCGCGCGGCGAGTCCTGACGGGTGTCCTGATGTTGCGCCGACGTGGCAGCGCCGGCGGCATCTTGCGCCCACGCGGAGATCGGCAACGAGAATAGCGCGAGAGCGACCACGCAATTGCGCACGAAATTACGGAAGAAGTGTTTCATGGCTTTCATTGTCGCGGATGCGGCGCGTGCGCTCCAGCAACGATCATGTGATCCCAGCGACGTCAGCTTCGTGGGTTCGTTCGCAACGACGGCATAGGTCTTCTGTCGTTACTGGCTTGACCCGGCAATCCATCCTCTTTTTCCAGAGGCTGGATGCCCGGATCAAAATCCGGGCATCCAGCCGGGTTCCATCGACCCCCTCCAGTATGCGTTAGCGATAATCGCGCCAATTGCGGTGGCGAGGCTGGCGGGTCAACAGCACGCCCAGCGTGAAGCCAATGGCGCCGGCGGCGAGAAGCGCGGTCATCGGCTGCTGCTTGATCTTCGCGGCGACTGCGCGGCTGCCATCGCGATAGTAATCGCTCCCGGCCTCGAGCGCATCCTGCGCGTAGCCACTCGCGGCTTCGCCAATGTCGCGCACAGCGTCCTTGGCCTGGCCGAAAGCGTTCTGCGCGGTGCCCGCCGCTTCTCGGGCACGGCCCGAAATTTCCGTCTCGGCGTCGCCCGTCACTTTTCCGAACGCGCCTTCCGTCTTGCCGGCGAAATCCTTGGCCGCGCCCGCGATTCGATCCTTGTCCATGCGATTTATCTCCGTGGCGAATATGTCGCCTGTGTGCGTGTGGTTCATCAACGCGGTGTCGCGGCCATCAGTTCCATGGCTGCGACGAATTGCGATCAGATGCAACCGGTCGCAGCGACAAGTGTTGTGAGTGTCAGGGGCTGTGATGGCGACGACACGGGAGTAGCAAGATGATGGATGTTGCGAAGATTAAGGAACATATGGACGTGCTCGATTCTGCCGGCAAGAAGATCGGACAGGTCGATCACATGGAGGGTGATGACAAGATCAAGCTGACCAAGACCAGTTCGCCCGATGGCAAGCATCACCTGGTGCCGTTGAGCTGGGTCGATCATGTCGATAGCCATGTCCATCTCAACAAGCCGGTGGACGACATCAGTGCGTTGCAAAAGGCATCGTGATCCTTCCATGACCAAGGAAAGACGCCGAGCTTTAAAAAAAGCCCGCCGAGGAGGCGGGCTTTTCAAGGTCTTCTACATGATGACGAGTAGCGGGCCGCGATCACGCAACGATCACCGGCCGGAGCCGGCACGCCCGAAGTGGCTGCGAATTCGATGGAGCCCGGCAACGGGATCGGGTGGTAGAGGTAATACATCGCTCATCGCGGACTTCATTTGGTTCCCGCACGAGATACTCGCGGTTATGGTCGCTGCGACGTCGAGTTGGGCGTGGGCTCATGCGTTAAGCGCATGACCCAACACCCTAGCCGCAAGTACTTAGCCCAAGTGCTTGTCAGCCGTGCAGCTTTGTCGCGGTTTCCGCGATCACCCGGCCCTGATAGCCCGCGCCCGCGAGTTCGTTGGCGCTTGGCAGGCGACTGCCGTCGCCATCGGTGATGGTGGTCGCGCCGTAAGGTGCGCCGCCGGTCACTTCCTTGACGCCCGTCTGTCCGGGAAAGCCGTAGTTCAGACCAACGATGATCATGCCGAAGTGCAGGAGATTGGTGATGATGGAGAACAGCGTGGTCTCCTGGCCGCCATGCTGGGTCGCGCTCGACGTGAAAGCGCCGCCGACCTTGCCGTGCAGCGCCCCCTTGGCCCACAGCCCGCCGGCCTGATCGAGGAAGTTCGCCATCTGCGACGACATGCGGCCGAAGCGCGTGCCGGTGCCGACAACGATGGCGTCGTAGTTGGCGAGATCATTGATGTTGGCGATCGGCGCGGCTTGATCGAGCTTGTAGTGCGCGGCCTTGGCGACCTCGGGCGGCACCAGTTCCGGCACGCGCTTGATGTCCACGGTGGCGCCGGCTTCGCGCGCGCCTTCGGCGACGGCGTTGGCCATCGCTTCGATGTGGCCATAAGCGGAATAATAAAGAACGAGAATTTTTGCCATGATTGATCTCCGTCTGGCTGAGTGGTTGGAAGATTGGCTGTGCGACGGCGTCATCCCGAGGTGCGAGCGAAGCGAGCCTCGAAGGATCGCCGTCGCCCTTCGAGGCATTGCTTCGCAATGCGCCTCAGGGTGACGGCTTTCGCGTTACGCCGCGTCGACGAGAACCAGTTCGGAATCCGCGAGCGCGGTGATCGTCACGTTGCTCTCGTCGATGATCGCGACGCCGTCGCGGGCATTGGCGCGCACGCCGTTGACCTCGATTGCGCCGGTAGCCGGCACCAGATAGCCATTACGGCCCGCGCCGAGCGAATAGCTGACGCTTTCGCCGGCCTTCACCGTCGCCGCAACCACCCGCGCATCGGCGCGGATCGGCAGCGCGTCGGCATCGCTTGCGATGCCGCTGGCGAGCGTAACGAACTTGCCGGAGCGGTCACCCTTGGGAAACGGCTTGGCGCCCCAGCACGGCTCGCCGCCGTCCTGCGTCGGCTCGATCCAGATCTGGAAGATCCGCGTCGTCACCGGCTCGAGGTTGTATTCGGCGTGGCGGATGCCGGAACCCGCGCTCATCACCTGCACGTCGCCGGCCTCGGTGCGGCCCTTGTTACCGAGCGAATCCTGATGGGTGATCGCGCCTTCGCGAACGAAGGTGATGATCTCCATGTTGGCGTGCGGGTGCGGGGGAAAGCCGGAATTCGGCGCGATCTCGTCGTCGTTCCAGACCCGCAGGCTGCCGTGGCTCATGCGCTTGGGGTTGTGGTAGCTGGCAAACGAGAAATGATGCTTGGCATTGAGCCAGCCATGGTTGGCACCGCCGAGGCTGTCGAAGGGGCGAAGTTCAATCATCGGATAACTCCTTTCGAGGGGTTCGAACTCTGTTGGGGACTAGATACGTGGGCTCGAAAGGTATATAAATAGAAACTATCGAAACTCATTGTTTCTGAATTCGATATGTCAAAACTCCCGGATTTCGAGGCGCTGGCGATCTTTGCCAAGGTGGTGGAATTGCGCTCCTTCGCGGCGGCAGCGACCGAACTGGCGTTGTCCAAGGCCACCGTCTCCAAGGCCGTGGGGCGGCTGGAGGAGCGGCTCGGCGCCCGGCTGTTCAACCGCACCTCGCGCCGGTTGGCGCTCACCGACGCCGGGCGGACGCTGGCGG
>JBARXT010000203.1:0-50862 GCA_049647485.1 Xanthobacteraceae bacterium | reverse complement strand
TCCGATGACGATGGTGGGCTTCGGTCAAGCGCAGACTATGGTGGCCGTGCTGGAGAAGACCAAGACGCCGACCCGCGCCGCGATCATGGAATCGGCCCGGCATCTGTGCGGCGTTCCGGTGCTCGGTCTCGTCCCCGGCGTCAAGGCGTGCGTCGATGGCGAGCGTGACCCGTTCTATGTCGAATCCATGCAGGTGGTTCGCTACAGCAAGGGAAGCTGGGTGCCGGTTGGTGACGTGATCACGAAGTATGAGGGCAAGTCCCCTCATCAAGCCAAGTAAGGCAGGTGAATGGTCATGGCTACCGAGTTGCTGAACGAAATCCTGCCACCGAAAACCGGGCGAGCGCTGATTGTCCGCCAGGGTGAGGTATTCAGGATTACCGATCTGGAAGGGCAGCAGGTCGTCGATGTGGCGATCTTCAACGCCAACAACTATCGCGACCGGCTGTCGCTGTCCTACTCCACGACGCGGTATGCGATGCAGTACAGCGCGCGCCGCGCCGGTCGCCCGGCCCCGACAGTCGCGATGTCGAAAGACTTCCTGACCGAAGGCGATGTGCTGATGTCCACCATCTACACGCCGTTGATGACCATCATCAAGGAGACGCCCGAACCGAAGGGCGTTCACAAGGTCAATCAGCGTATGTGTAACCGGCGCTTCTATGAAAGCTTCGGTTTGACCGGTATTGACGGCTGCCACGAGATCATCAGCGGTATCGTGGCGCCTTACGGAATCTTGCCGGAGGATATTCCGGACACCATCGATTTCTTCATGAACTACCATCACGACTGCGGCAACCATTCCTGGGTTGCGGAATCACCGGTGTCGAAGCCGGGCGATTATGTCGAACTGCGCGCGGAGATCGATTGTCTGGTGGCCATCTCCAATTGTCCCGAGGATCATGTCAGCCAGATTAACGGCGGGCGCTGCACGCCGATGCGGCTGCAGGTCTTTGCTGCCGAGGCGGCGACAGCACAGGCAGGTTGATGGCGATTCACGTTCTCAAAGCCTGCGCGGCCACCGTGCAGGGTGGGATCATCGATCCGAAGGCGAAGGCCGTTCATACGGTGGCGTCCGGCGATACGGTGATTCTCGATACCTGGGCGATGTGGGATAACGCCAGCGGGCCATCGCTCGCGCTCGATCAGGCGATGGCGTTGCGCGATCGATTCCGCGCGGAAGGGCGCGGGCCGCACAGTCTCACCGGGCCGATCGCGGTCGAGACCGCGCATCCCGGTGATGTTCTGAAGGTCGAGATCGAGAGCCTCGAGATCGCCGATCATGGCATCAACCTGATTTTTCCAGGTGGACGCAGCCGCGGTTTGTTGGGCGATATCTTTCAGGATGCCGAACTGCGTCATTTCCAGCTCGATCGCCGGACCATGACCGCGCAATTCGGTGACGGCATCACGATTCCATTGCGTCCGTTTCTTGGCATCATGGGCGTGCTGCCGCCGCCCGAAGATGCGCCGCGCAGTTCGGCCATACCGGGAAATTTCGGCGGCAACATCGATTGCGCCGATCTTGTTGCCGGCAGCGTGCTCCATCTTCCGGTTTTCGTCGACGGCGCGGGGTTTTACGCTGGCGATGCCCACGCAGCGCAAGGTTCGGGCGAGGTGGTGCAGACCGCGCTGGAGACGGTGATGACTGCCGCCCGCCTGAAGCTATCCGTCGTCAAAGGCCGCTCGATCGTGCGTCCATGGGCGGAGACGCGCGAACACTTTATCACCATGGGGTTGCATGTGGATTTGCGCGAGGCCGCGCGGCAGGCTGTTCTCGACATGATCGATCTGATGGTCGCCACCAAGGACATGACGCGATCCGATGCCTACGCGTTGTGCTCGCTGCAAGCCGATCTGCTGGTGACGCAACTCGTCAATGGCGTCAACGGGATTCATGCGCGTATGCCGAAGGCGATCTTTGACAGGAAGATCGACCCATGACGGCTCTTTTGCAGGTGCGCAATGTCGGGATCGAGTTCGGCGGCGTGCGCGCGCTGCAGGACGTTTCGTTCGATGTAGCCGACGGCAACATCTGCGGGTTGATCGGGCCGAACGGCGCTGGCAAGACCACGCTGTTCAATGCAATTTCGCGTGTTTACCAGGTCAGCCGGGGTGCGATCCATTTCGCGGGGCAGGACATCACGGCGCTGCCGGCGAACCGCATCATCGGTCTCGGTATCGCGCGCACGTTGCAGAACGTCGGGCTGCTCGGCACCATGTCGGTGACGGAGAACGTGCTGCTTGGCGCGCATCATCGGCTGCGGCCGGGCTTTATCAACGCCATTTTCGGCAAGGGCGCGGTGATCGACCCGATTGCGGCCGAGGACGAAGCGCGCGCGATTCTTCACGATCTCGGACTGTCCGGGGTTGCCGATCATCTCGCGGGAGGCTTGCCTTTCGGCACCCTGAAGCGGATCGAGCTTGCACGCGCGCTGATCTCACGTCCGCGGCTTCTGATGCTGGACGAGCCGGCCAACGGTCTCTCGCACGGCGAAGTCGATGAACTGTCCGACGTCATTCTGCGCGTCCGGCAGCGTTACAGCCTGACCGTGCTGCTGGTCGAACATCACATGCGGATGCTGATGCGGATTTCGGATCGTGTCGTGGTGCTGGAAAACGGCATCAAGATCGCCGACGGAACGCCGGCCGAGGTAAAGGCCGATCCGAGTGTCGCGGCGGCCTATCTGGGAGCGGCCACATGAGTCTGCTCAGCATCAAGGAAATGTACGCCGGCTATGGCGCGCGCGGCGTGCTGCACGGGATCGATCTGGACGTCGAGGAACGGCAGATTCAGGTGGTGCTCGGCGCCAATGGCGCGGGCAAGACCACGCTGTTGCGCGCGATTTCCGGCACCACCAGTCGGGAAGGAGCGATCGCGTTCGATGGCGCGCGGATCGACAAGTTGTCAGCGCGCAAGATTGTGGCCGCCGGCGTCGCGCATGTCCCGCAGGGGCGAGGTACGTTCGCAGATCTGACGGTGGACGAGAACATCCGGCTCGGCGCTTATCTGCGCACCGGCGCGGAAGCCCGGCAGGATCGCGAGCGCTGGCTGACGTTCTTTCCACGTTTGCGCGAACGGCTGTCGCAACAGGCGGGTAGTCTCTCCGGCGGCGAACAGCAGATGCTGGCGATCACCCGCGCGCTGATGCTGCGGCCGCGTCTGTTGTTGCTGGACGAGCCGTCACTCGGCCTTGCGCCCATCATCACGCAGGGACTGTTCAGGACGCTGGCCGCAATCCGTGAGGAGGCGGGTATGACGATGCTGATCGTCGAGCAGAGTGCGAACCTTGCGCTCGCGGCGGCGGATCGCGGCATGGTGCTGGAAAGCGGCCAGATCGTGCTGCGGGATTCCGCTCAGAATCTTGCGGGCAATGACGAGGTTCGCCGCATCTATTTGGGGTATGAATGAATCTTTTCGCCAGCCAGATTGTCGACGGTCTTGCCGACGGCGCGATTTACGCGTCGCTCGCGCTTGCGCTCGTCTTCAGCTATCGCTCGACCGGCATCGTCAATTTCGCGCAAGGCGAAATGGCGATGTTGTCCGCATATCTTGTCTGGCAGTTGATGGCTTGGGGGATGCCGCTGGTGCCGGCCGCGCTCGTCAGCATCGTGATTTCGTTTATTGCCGGCGCGCTGTTGTACGCCACCATTGTCAAACCGCTATCCCACGCCAGTCTGCTCACAGTTGTCAGCGTGCTGATCGGCTTGTACCTCGCGCTTAACAGTCTGGCCGGTTTCCTCTGGACATACACCATCAAGGCGCTGCCGAGCTTATTCCCGAAGGCGCATCTGCAACTCGGCTCATTTTCCGTGTCGGCGGAGACGGCGGGAATTATCGCCGTCGTCGGCATTGTGCTGCTGCTGCTCTATCTTCTGTTTGAGACCACCAAGGTGGGTTTGGCGATGCGCGGCGCGGCCTCGACGCCGGATTCCGCCGTACTGGTTGGCGTGTCCGTTCCCGTGATGCTGCTGATCGGCTGGGGCATCGCCGCCGCGCTCGGCGCGCTGTCGGGCATTCTGGTGGCGCCGCGAGTCTTCCTCAATCCGACGATGATGTTCGGCATCATCATCTATGCGTTCGCGGCGGCGACACTTGGCGGCTTTGACAGTGTAGTTGGCGCGGTTGTCGGCGGCCTCCTGGTGGGCGTCGTGGAAAATCTGGTCGGCACCTACATTCCTTGGATCGGTCCCGATCTCAAGATCATCGTCGCGCTGGTTCTGATCTTCGGAACACTGCTGATTAAGCCGGACGGACTGTTCGGCCGGAAGAAGGTCGTACGGCTATGAGCGTTATCGTCAAACCGAAGCTGCCGATCGCGGTCCGCGTGGCGGTGGCGAGCGTGCTCGTTGTCGTCTTTCTTTACGTCATTCCGTTCGCCATCCCGAGTTATCTGGTCAGCCAGTTCGCGACGGTGCTGGTGTTTGCCATCGCCATCGTCGGTATCAATCTGGTGACGGGTTTTGGCGGAGCGATCACGCTCGGCCATGCGGCCTTCGTTGCGCTCGGTTCCTACACCACGGCCATTCTGGTTGTGCGGTATGGCTGGAGCCCCTATGCGACCATTCCGGTCTCGGCCGCGCTGAGTTGGGTCGCCGGCTGGTGTCTCGGATTTCCGGCGCTGCGTTTGCAGGGCCTCTATCTGGCGCTCGGTACGCTGGTGCTGTCGATCACGGTGCCGCCGCTGCTGAAACGCTTCGATGGATTTACCGGAGGCGTGCAGGGACTCAATGTCGGAAATCCCGAGGCCCCGGCGTTCCTGCCGCTCGACGAATCGCAATGGATCTATTTCGTCTGCCTGGTGATCGCCGTGGCACTCTACGTGATAGCGCGCCGTATTCTGTCCGGTCCGCTGCGGCGTGCGCTGGTCGCGGCGCGCGACAACCAGTTGGTCGCTGCCGTGATGGGCGTGGATCGCGCGACATTGACGACCGCGACCTTCGCGATGAGCAGCCTATATGCGGGCGTGGCCGGATCGCTTTACGCCATGATCGTCGGCTTTGTCTCGCCGGATACCTTCAACGTCATGATGAGCCTCAGTCTGTTCGTCGGCGCCGTGGTCGGTGGCATCACCTCGCTCAATGGCGCCATCATCGGCGCGATGTTTATTCAGTTCGTGCCGATCTGGGCCAGCGATATCGACGTCTCGCTCGGTGGGTTGGTGTTCGGCGGCGCACTGATTGTCACGCTGGTGGTGATTCCGGCGGGTATCGGCGGGTTGGGCGAACGCTTCTTCATCTGGATTTGCATGAAGCTTGGATGGCTGGAGGGCGCCGGCGCCGTCCGTACCGAAGCGAACGCGGTGGGGAGAGCGCAGAATGAGCCCGCTTAACGTCGATCATATTCTGACTGGCAAGGTCATCACGCTGGACGATGCCGGAAGCATTGCGGAGGCGGTGGCTGTGGCGGGTGACCGTATCGTCGCGGTAGGCGAACGGCGCCAGATTCTGGAATTGAAGGGGCCGCAGACGCGCGTTACCGCAACCGGCGGCACGATCATTCCCGGCTTCAACGATGCGCACGCTCACATGGATACGGAGGGACTGCGCGATCGTTTCCCATCGCTTGGTCATGTCCGCAGTATTGCCGATTTGCTGGCGCGGATTTCCGAGCTTGCCCGTACAACGCCTCGCGGCGAGTGGATCGTCACCATGCCGGTCGGCGATGCGCCGTTTTACTTCGGCGGCCCGATCGTGTTGCGCGAGCGCCGGATGCCCACCCGCGAGGAGCTGGACCGGGCCGCGCCGGATCATCCGGTCTGCATCCTGCCGCCGTCAGGCTACTGGAGCCTGGTGCCTTGCTATACGGCACTGAATTCGCTGGCGTTGAAGTTGAACGGGCTGGACCGTGCATCGGTCTCGACGGTGGAAGGCGTCGAACTGGAGCGCGATACCGCAGGCCAACTCACCGGCGTTATCATCGAGCACAATTATCCGGATTCGGCGCAGATCGCGTTGCTGCCCGCTGTCCCACGGTTTTCGCCGAAGGACCGCCGCGACGGCATCCTGCGCTCGGTGCGGGCCTATCACACGGTGGGCACCACCAGCGTCTATGAGGGCCACGGCTGCGCGCCGGAAGTCATCAGCGCCTATCGCGATCTCCGGCAGGCCGGCGAGTTGACGATGCGCATGCATCTTGTCGTCAGCCCGACCTGGACGACCTGCGGTGAAGCCGAGGTCATGATGCGTGACTGGCTCTCCCACGCGCGGGGGGACGGCATCGGCGACGCGTTCCTGCGGATCGGCGGCATCTTCGTCAGCTATGGCGGGGAACCGACCGCGGCGGCCGCGGCGCTGGCCAATCCGGCCGATCTCGGCTGGTCCTGCTACGTCAAGCAGGCCAATTCCCCGGCGGAATTCGAGAAGCTGTGCATGCTCGCGGCGATTCACGATCTGCGTATCCACACCATCGTCATCGACAAGCTGCACGAACTGCTGCCGATCCTCGAACGCGTTCATGCCGAGTATGATATCTCGCGCCGTCGCTGGGTGCTGGAACACATGAGCCACGCGTCGGCGTCCGATCTTGCGCGCCTCAAGGCGCTCGGCATCGGCGTCACCCTCATCCCGGACTATCATGTCTGGAAAGTCGGCACACGCTTCTTCCCGTTGTCGGAAGCGGATCGCGAACTGGTGTCGCCCACCGCGCAACTCGATGCGCTCGGCGTGCCGGTGGCGTGCGGCACCGACAACAGTCCTTTCAATCCGCTGGCGACGATGCGTGCGATGCGCACGCGCCGCGAACGCACAACGGGTGAGGTGCTCGGCGCTGGCGGGCAAACCTCCGCCGAACTGGCGCTGCGCGCGATGACGCAGAACGGTGCGTGGTTTTCCTTCGAGGAAAACATCAAGGGACGGATTGTGCCGGGCTACTTCGCCGATCTCGCGGCGCTTGACGGCTGTCCGCTGACGACGCCCGGCGAGGACATGGAGACGCTATCCTGCCTCGCCACCATGGTCGGCGGACGTTTCGTTCACGGCAACGTCTAGTTCAAACCGTCAGGACATTCTCATGGCCATCGATCCGCAACTCGTTCCGTTCATCGCGCGATTGGAGGAGGCATGGCCGGAGCCGGTTCTCTCGTTGCCGGTCGATGTCTGGCGTGAACGGGTGGAGCGCCTGTCCGCGGCGGCGCGCACGCCTTATCCCGAGGGGCTAGACGTCGAAACCCGCATCATCGACGGCCCGCGGCCGGTGCGCGTGCGCATCTATCGTCCGCGCGCGTCGCAGCCGCTCCCCGCGCTGGTTTATATGCATGGCGGCGGCTGGGTGATCGGCAGCATCGATAGTCACGATTCGATTACCGCTGCGATCGCAGCGGATACGCCGTGCGTCGTGATCAGCGTGGACTATGCCCGCGCGCCCGAACATCCGTTTCCCGCGCCGATGGAGGATTGCTGCGCGGTGGTCGCGTGGACCTTTGCCAATGCGAGCGCAGTCGGCATCGATCCCGCCGCCATTTTCGTCGGTGGTGATTCCGCCGGCGGCAATCTTGCGGCGGCGATGACGATCGCCTTTCGCGACGGTCCGTTGCAATTGCGCGGGCAACTGTTGCTTTATCCGTGTGTCGATGTCGATTTCCAGCTTCCGTCCTACATCAGCGAAGCCCAGTCGCCTTATCTGAAGGCGGCGGAAATGATCTGGTTCTGGAATCAGTATTGTCCCGACGCTGAGCAACGTCGAAATCCACTTGCCGTGCCGATACGCTGCGAGGATTTGTCGGGACTGCCGCCGGCATTTGTCGTGGTGGCGGAGCATGATCCGTTGCGTGACGACGGCCACCTCTATGCCGAACGCTTGAAAGCCGCCGGCATTGCCGTGGCCTTTCGGCCCGGCCTCGGCCTCATTCACGGGTTTGTGCGCGCGAGAGCGTTGTGCAATGCGGCTCAGGCCGAGCACGAGGCGATGACGCAGTGGCTACGCGCAACGGCGGTGATATAAGGCTGGCAGGAGCAATCGCCGCCGGTATTCGCCGGCCGTCGTTCAAGGAGTGACAGGATGTCCCAGATCCAGGCGGCGGTTTCCCAGGGTGCGCGCGCCGGGGTGAGCGAGACGCTGCGCGTTCCGCAGGCCATGCTGGCTTATCTTCTCGGGCTTGCGCCGGCTCTGGTGCGCCGCAAGTTCACGAAGGGGCGGGCGCTCTATCGTCAGGACGAAGTGAGCGATCAGGTCTTTGTTGTGGTATCGGGCCGCGTTGGCATCACCATGCTGCGTCCCGATGGGCAGGAACTCCTGATCGATATCGTCGGTGCCGGAGCCCTGTGCGGCGAGGGCGCGGCCTTCGACGGCCTGCCGCGCTTCTCCAGTGCCAATGTTCTTGAGGATTGCGAGGCTCTGGTGATTCCGGCCGCGGATTTCTGTAAGCTGATGTCCACGCATGCGGCGCTTTCACCGCTGGTGGTGCAAACCATCGCGCTGAAGCAGCGTATGTTGGCGACGCGGCTCGGACAGGTGACGCAGGCTTCGCCCGAGGTGCGCATTACCGAACTTCTGTCGCAGATTACGACCCCGGATTCACCAACCATCATTCTCACGCACCAGCAAATCGCTAACCTGATCGGCGCATCGAGAATCACGGTGACGCGGGCGATGCAGAAGTTGCGGCGCGACGGCGCGGTGCTCTGCAAACGCGGTCACTATGAGCTGATACGCGCACCCTTCGATCCTGGTGAGAGCCTGCTCGCATAAGTCTGCCATTGCACGTCGCGGGCTGTGTACCGCGATACGGCTTTTCCGCCAGTGATCTGTCATGCTTCCGGTCAACGCAATGATCGGACGATCTCCTATGACGGATGCTGCTCACTTGACGTTTCGCCGCTTGATCGGGCGCTTCACCACTGGCGTTGCGGTGGTGCTGACGGCTGGCGATGAGGGGCCGGTCGGCCTGACCGTCAACTCGCTCACTTCGCTCAGTCTCGATCCGCCGCTTCTGCTGTTCTGC
Source organism: Xanthobacteraceae bacterium (assembly GCA_049647485.1). Taxonomy (GTDB): domain Bacteria; phylum Pseudomonadota; class Alphaproteobacteria; order Rhizobiales; family Xanthobacteraceae; genus 62-47. The sequence goes on along the minus strand of JBARXT010000203.1, from coordinate 41,920 downwards.
GCCCGCAACGAGAGCCGTGCCGGGCACGCGGTCATGCAGCGCGGCTCGTTCTCGATCAACATCCTGTCGGATGCGCAGCAGCACATCTCCGGCTACTTCGCCGGACAAACCGAAAGATGGAACGTAGACGCCTGTACCAGACACCGTGCATGGTTCACGATTCCCGACTGCAATGCGGCCATATTTTGCGACGTCGCCGGCACATATCCGGGCGGCGATCACACCATCGTCATTGGTGCAGTGCGCGAGATTGTCGGCCCCGCCACTGCGAAGCATCCGCTGCTTTATCATGAAGGGCGCTACAGCGCGATGCGGCTACATCCTCTCAGGGCATGCGGGTAGAAGGCCTGGCTGATTAACTCGCATCCGGCCGGCGCTTGAGCAGGATGTGACCGTCCACGATATCGATGCGATTCTGCTCCCGCAGCTTTTGCAGGGTGCGCGTAACCGTTACACGTGAAGTCCCGGTCATGGTCGCGATCTGTTCGTGGGTAACGTGGGTGACCAAGAGTCGCCCCTTTGGATGGTCGATCGCGAACATCTCCTCGAGCCGCGTCAATAGCTCCATGATGCGGTCCTGAGGTTCGCGCGAGGCGAGGTGCTTGAGGCGAATGGCGACGACGCGCTGCTTCAGGCTGGTCACGCGCAGCAGCGAGGCGGCGAATTCCGGATGCGCGCGAAAGATTTCCGTCATCTTCGAGGTGTCGAACTCGATTGCCTCGGTGTCCTCGATGGCTGCGGCGCTGGAGAACCGCGGCAGGCCGTCGAAGGCCGAGCCTTCGCCGCAGATCGTCTCAGGTCCCATTAGTTCCAGAACGACTTCCGATCCATCGGCGCGGAAGATCGATATCTGTACTAAACCCTTCAGCACGAAATAGAACCGCGTCGATATATCACCCTGCTCATAGAGCACGGTGTCCTTCTTGAACTTGCGGCGGCGGCCATAGGCAGCGTGTCGGCTGATCTGTTCGACGAGCTGACGGTCGATGCGCCATGTGCCGAGCTTCTTTTTCGTCATGGAATGCGTGGTCCGAGGCATGTCCCGAGAATGAACGGAAAAGATGCGCTGTCTCGTATAGGGCGATACAGCCCGGCGATAATCAACTGGTCTAGCGTCAGCAGCATCAGTTTTTCGGACGGAGCCGACGGCGTCAATGGCACTCGCACAAGCAGACGAACGGCCGGAGGAGAGCGACAGCGTTGCTGCCGTCGTCGCCAAGGCCGCCGGCATGCAGGACTGGCTGCAAGGCAAGGCTGCCGAGGTCGAACAGCGCCGCAGTCTCTCGCCGGAGGTGGTCGAGCGGCTGGTGGCGAGCGACCTGTTCCGCATTACCCAGCCGAGCCTTTATGGTGGTCTTGGACTTGACCTACGCGCCGCGTGGGAAGCAACCTATGAGATCGCACGCGGTTGTTCGTCTACCGCCTGGATTCTCGGTTTGTCGAGCGCCAATGTGGTGATGATCGGCAAGTTCTCGGCGGAAGCCCAGCGCGATGTTTTTCTTTCCGGTAAGCCAACCATCGTTTCGCTTCTGACCGGCGGCGTCGGGCAGGATCTGGTGTCCGAGCCGGTCGAGGGCGGCATGCTGCTCAGCGGCCGTTGGCGCTATGCCTCCGGTATTGACGTCGCGACATGGGCCGGATTGCTGGTGCCGATCCCGGTCGACGGGCAGATGGTGCCGCATGTGGTGCTGGTGCCGGCGGATGCCTTCGCTATTGATCAGGCAAGCTGGAACGTGCTCGGCATGCGCGGCACCGGTAGCAAGGATATTTCGTTGACGAAGGCGTTTGTGCCTACGCATCGCTGGATGCCTTGGCAGGTGCTGCAAGATGGTGGCTGTCACCCGACCTGCCCCCAGCATGGCGCGATCACTGCCGCGCCGCTGAACCCGATCAATGCCATGTCCACATTGGCGCCGACATTGGGTGTTGCCTCGGCGGTCGTGGAAGAGTTTCGCGCCATCGCCAAGGCGAAGGTCAGCCCGGCGGCCCAGAAGGCGCTGGTCGAGGATCGCGTTGCACAGATCGAGGCGGCGACCAGCGAGGCGACGTTGGCGATCCTGCGCCGCTCGCTGCTCGACGACGCCGAGGCAATACTTGAATTGGCGCGCACGGGACACGTCAGCCTCATTGAACGCGCTGCCATGCGCACCCGCTTTGCGGTGGCGTCGCGGCTCGCGTTGCAGACGACGCAGCGGTTGTTCGCCGCGCTTGGCGGCTCGGTGCTGCCCAGCGGGACGCGGATCGAGCGGCTGTTTCGCGACGTTCATGCCATGAGCAGTCACATGCTGCTGCAGCCCGACGCCATCGGCGAGCCTTACGGTCGCCTGCTGCTTGATCTGCCGCTGCCGCCGACCGCGCGCATCTGATTTCGACCACTGGAGCTTAAAATGAAAAAACAGGCCATCAACTCCACCAATCCGATCTTTGCCACGCCCGACGGCTCGACCATCTTCAAGAAGTTCGGCTATTCGCCGGCGGTGCGTGCGGGCGATTTCCTTTACGTCGCCGGCCAGATCGGCCTCAATCCGGACGGATCGATGCCTGCCAACGACGAAGGTCAGATCGTCAACGCCTTCGATCGGCTCAAGATCGTGATCGAGGAAGCCGGCGCCTCGCTCGACGATATCGTCGAATTGGTCAGCTATCACGTGGGGTTGCAGAACCATCTCGGCAAATTCGTCGAGATCAAGAGCCGGTACATCCGCGAGCCATTCCCGACCTGGACCATCCTCGAAATCGCTGGCCTGGCCCGGCCGGGCCTCATTATCGAGATCAAGGCGGTGGCCTACGCACCGAAATAGCATCCGGCCGGTGAGGGCGGCTGCGGCAAAGAATGTCGGCGCTTGGTAGCGGCTGATACAGACGCCCCCCGGCCGAGCGCTAACCTGCGGATTGTAGAGCGGCCGTAGTGTCCTTCCACCGGCGCTGGTTGCGACAATGAGCAAGGGGATGATCGTGAACACTGGCCGCATCAAGGATATCGCCAACATCCAGAAGTTGGGACATATCGAGTTTCGCACCACCGATCTTGAGCGGGCGCGCGATTTCTATGTCAACCTGATCGGACTGCACGAAACTGCCCGCGACGATAATCGCGTCTATCTGCGCTGCACCGAGGACAAGCAGCATCACACCTTCGTGTTGCGCAAGGCGGAGTCCGCCGGTGTCGGCCATATCGGTTTCATGGTCGCCGAGGAAGAAGACCTCGACCGCATGAAGGTGCGCTTCGAGGAACTGGGCCTGCCGACGCGCTGGGCCGGCAATGACATGCTGGGTCAGGGCCGCACCCTGCGCACGCAGGATCCATTTGGTTTTATCATCGATTACTACGCCGAGATCGCGCAGGTGCCGTGGCTGGTGCAGCAATATCACCTGCACAAGGGCGCTTCGCCGACGCGCATCGATCACGCCAACGTGCTGACGCCGGACGCGCAGGCTGGCTACGACTGGTATACCCAGGAACTCGGGTTCGGCTGCGCCGAACTGACCGAATCCGATCCGCCGGAGAAGCGGATCTGGGCGAGTTGGCTGTTCCGCAAATCGACGGTGCACGACATTGCCGTAATGACCGGTGCGGGACCGGCCGCGCATCACGTCGGCTTCTCGCTGCCTGAGCCGCTGGCGATCATTCGCGCCTGCGACATGCTCGCCGGGGCCGGCTATGCCGACAGCCTGGAGCGCGGTCCGGCGCGACACGGCATCTCCAACGCGCTGTTCGTCTATGTGCGCGATCCGGACGGCAACCGCTTCGAGCTTTACACCGGCGACTATCTCACCGGAAACACCGCGAGCGAGCCGATCCGCTGGAATCTCAACAACCCGGTGCGGCAGACGCTGTGGGGCGCGCCGCCGCCGCGCCGCTGGTTTGAGGAAGCGATGGCGGTGGAAACCTTTGACGGCACCGCCATGAAAGAAACCAAGCCGCCGCTGTTGCCGGCGGTGCCGACCTACGTTCTCGACTGACGCGCACGGAGAAGACGCGATCAACAAACGATGCGACGAAAGCGGATCGTCTTCGACGCTGCTGCTTCAATCGCAAATCATGTTCCGACGGTTTTTAGAGGGGAGAGAAATAAATGAGAATTCTGCCAGCCGTTTCCACCTTGGCCGCCTTGGCCATCTCGGCCTCCGCGTACGCGGCCGACAAACCCGAATTGCGTATCGGCTCGGTTGTTGCGATGACCGGGCCGGCCTCGGCGCTTGGTCTGCCCGAAAAAAATGCGCTGGAACTGCTGCAGGAGCAGCTTGCCAAGGACACCAGCCTCCCCTTCACCGTGAAGTTCATTACCTATGATGATGGATCGGACCCGACCAAGGCCGTCAACAATGTCCGCAAGCTGATCACCGAGGATCGCGCGCATGTGGTGATCTGCTGCACGACGACGCCGACCTCGATGGCGATTCTGGAGACTGTGACGCAGGCCAAGGTGCCGAACATCTCGCTGGCACTCGGTCAGAGCGTGATCGAGCCGGTGAAGGATCGTCACTGGATTTTCAAGACGCCGAGCACCGATCAGCTTCAGGTGACCGGCCTCGTCGACGACATGGTCAAACGTGGCTTCAAGAGGGTTGCGTTCCTTGGCCTGGAGGATTCATTCGGCGAGGGCGGCTGGATTGCGATGCAGAGCGTGGCCAAGGCCAAGAACGTCGAGATCGTTGCATCGGAGCGCTTTTCGCGTACCGACACCAACTTCACGCCGCAAGCCTTGAAGGTCCGTCAATCCAATCCCAGCGCGGTCTATATTCATGCCATTCCGCCGTCCGCGGCGCTGGTGCATCAGGCGCTCAAGCGCGTTGGTTACACCGGGCCGATCTATCATTCGGGTGGCTCGGCCAACAACGCGTTCCTCTCGATCGGCAAGCAGGATGTCGAGGGCGCGCTGCTCGGTACCACGCCGGTGCTCGTCTACAAGGATTTGCCGGACAGCAATCCGCTGAAGCCTGTCATCACCAAGTTTGCCGCGCTTTACGAGAAGCGCTTCAATGTGCCGAAGGTGGATATCTTCCCCGGCCAGTCATGGGATGCCGGCAACATCACGCTGAAGGCCGCCGAGGAGGCCGTGAAGGCCGGCGTCAAGCTCGACGATCTCGACGCCTCGCGCGCGGCGCTGCGCGACAAGATCGAGAACGTGAAGAATTTCGTCGGCGTCGGCGGCATCTTCAACTACAGCCCGACCGATCACCTCGGTCTCGACCACCGGAGCACCTTCATCTCCGTGGTCAAGAACGGTGAGTTCCGCCTGTACGAATCCAAGTAAGGCATGACCGACACCGTTCTGTTTCTTCTGGTCGATGGTCTGACTAACGGCCTCGTATATGCGCTGCTCGCGCTCAGCCTTGTGCTGGTGTTCACCGTCACGCGTGTGGTGAACATCGCACAAGGCGAGTACGTGATGCTCGGCGCGTTGACGCTTGCCGATCTTTTGCAGGGCCGGATGCCCGGGACGTTCTATCTTCTGATTGGTGGGCTTGTGCTCTGCGCCATTCTGGACGCCGGCCGCTGGCGGCAGGACTGGCGTCAGGCGTTGCTCTATACCGGCGGCCTGATTGTGGTGGGCGTTGCGGCACTTGCGTTGACGCATGGTGCACTGGCGCTGCATCTACCGGTGATCGGCATGATGGTGGTGGCGCTGATACTGGTCGCGCCACTGGGCGCGCTGATCTATCGCTTTACCGTGCATCCGATTCCGAATGCGACCACCATTGTGTTCGTCATCATCTCGGTGGGCGTGTCGATGAGCGTGCAGGGGCTCGGCCTCCTGATCTGGGGCGCCAACCCTTATCCCGTCGATCCGATCGCGGCCGGCGGCGTGATGATGGGGCCGGTGTTCATCCCCTACCAGAGCTTCGCGATTCTGATCACGGCGTTGCTGGCGATGGGCGGGCTCTATCTGTTCTCCGAATTCACGCTGGTCGGCAAGGCGTTGCAGGCCTCCGCGATGAACCGGCTCGGCGCGCAGTTTTGCGGCATTCCGGTGAATGCCACGGGCGCGCTCGCGTTCCTGCTGGCGGCGGCGTTCAGCGCAGTGAGCGGGATGCTGCTCGCACCGCTCATCACCGCCAACTACGAAATGGGCTTCATGGTCGGCTTGAAGGGATTCGTGGGCGGCGCCATGGGCGGCTTGATCGATTATCCGTTGTCGCTGGTCGGCGTGATGATCGTCGGCGGCCTGGAATCGACCTCTGCCTATGTCGCCAGTGCCTATCGCGACGTGATGGTGTTCAGCCTGCTGATTCCCATTCTGCTCTGGCGTAACGCACGCTCACGCACGGAGACGAGATGATGAGTGCCCGCGCCATGCTTGCACTCGCCGTCAGCATTGTTCTTCTCGCGGTGCCGTGGGTGCTGCCGTCGTTCTATGTCGGCATCTTCGCCTATGCCGGAATCTATGCGCTCGTCGCGGTCGGCCTCGTCCTGCTGTTGCAGGCCGGGCAGATCTCGTTGGGGCAGGGCGCTTTCATGGGCCTCGGTGCTTATGGTTCGGCGCTGGTGGCGCGGGCCTATGGCATCGACACACTGGTGACGCTGGTGCTGAGCGTCAGCGCGACGGCGCTGGTCGCCGCACTGATCGGTTTCATTACCCTGCGGCTGCGCGGTCATTATCTGCCGCTGGCGACATTGGCCTATGGCATCGCGCTCGCCAGCGTCTTCACCGCCTGGCATGAGGTGACCGGCGGCGCGTCCGGGCTCGACAAGATTCCGCCGCTGTCGTTGTTCGGCTTCGCACTCACCGATGATCGCCTCTACACGCAGATAATCTGGGCGATCACTCTTCTTGCCGTGCTCGGTTTGTCGCGATTGCGCACCTCGCGCACGGGCCGCGCCATCGCAACGCTCGAAGGACACGACGGCCTCGCACAGGCGTTCGGCGTCGATACCACGGTGCTGCGCGTCAAGGTGTTCGTGTTTTCCGCCGTGCTGGCAGCGCTGGCCGGTGCGCTTTACGTTCATTTGTTGCGCTTCGTAAGCCCTTCGCCGTTCTCGCTTCTGACGTCCTTCAAACTGCTGATCATGGCGGTGGTCGGCGGGCCGATGAGCGCAGCTGGCGGCGTCATCGGCGCGCTGACGCTCGAGAGCGCGCAATGGACGTTGCAGGACATTTTTGCGCGCTGGGGTCTGTCCGGCAATCTCGAGGTCATCGTGTTCGGCATCATCCTTGTGGTGATGCTGTTGAAGTGGCCGCAGGGCCTCTGGCCGGCGGTGGAGCGCTTCCTGCCGAAGCCGACGCTGCGTAGCCGCGCGGGTGAGGGTCTTTCGCGCACCGTGTTGACGGAAAATCGCGGCGAGGTGTTGCTGCATCTTGAGGACATCGGCATTCGCTTCGGCGGCTTGCAGGCGCTCGAAGGCATCGACATGGAATTGAGGCGTGGCGAATTCGTTGGGCTGATCGGTCCGAACGGTGCCGGCAAGACCACGCTGTTCAGCATCATCTCCGGCCTGCAGCGACAGACCACCGGTCGGGTGACGCTGTTTGGCGAACCGCTTCCGGCGGGCCACAATATCGTGCGTCGCGGTATGGCGCGTACGTTTCAGCACGTGCAACTGATGCCGGAACTGCCCGTGATCGAGAACGTCGCGCTCGGCGCCTTTTGCCGGACCGATGCGGGATTCATTCGCGGGTTGTTTGCGCTGGACGAACAGGAAAATCGACAGGCGCTTGCAAGTGCGCGCGCCGCGCTGGAACGCGTCGGGCTTGCCGCGGAAGTCGATCTTGCCGCCGGTAGCCTGCCGCTCGGCAAGCAGCGCATCGTCGAGATCGCCCGCGCGCTTGTCGCCGATCCGCAAATCCTGTTGCTTGACGAACCGGCCGCCGGCTTGCGCTTCTCCGAGAAGCTGACATTGGTGAAGATCCTGCGGCAGTTGCAGGCTGAGCACGTCACCATTCTTTTGGTCGAGCACGACATGGAACTGGTGATGGGCTGCGTCGAGCGTCTGGTGGTGCTGGATCGTGGGCGCATCATCGCGCAAGGGTCACCCAAGGATGTACAAGCCAACCCCGCGGTGATTTCCGCATATCTCGGAGGTGGCCGTGACAAAGCTGCTTGAGGTCGCCAATCTCACCGTCGGTTATGGCGAAGCCGTCGCCATCGACGATATCAGCTTCTCGGTCGCGCGCGGCGAGTTCATCACCTTCATCGGCCCTAACGGCGCCGGCAAGACGACGTTGCTCAACAGCCTGATGGGTGTTTTGCAGCAGACGTCCGGCACCGTCACCTTTGCCGGCGAAGACCTGAAGGCGCTCAAGCCCGAGGTGCGCGTGGCGCGCGGCATCGTCATCGTGCCGGAACGGCGCGAACTGTTTCCGGGCCTCAGCGTTGAGGATCACCTGCGGCTCGGTGCTTTCCTGCGTCGTCATGAAGGCCGCGCGAAGATGGCGGCGGCGCTGGAGCGTATCTTCACGCTGCTGCCGAAGCTGAAGGAGCGGCGCAAGCAACTCGCCGGCACGCTGTCGGGTGGTGAGCAGCAGATGGTCGCGGTCGGTCGCGCGCTGATGGCTGAGCCTCAGCTTCTCATGCTCGATGAGCCCTCCACCGGGCTCGCGCCGCGCATCATCGAAGAAATTTTCGAAGCGATCGACCGCCTCAAGGCCGCTGGCATGACCGGCATTCTGGTTGAGCAGAACGCCAATCTCGCGCTTTCGGTGGCCGAGCGTGGTTTCGTGCTCGAGGTTGGCAATGTCGTGGCCTCGGGAGAGGCCGAACAGCTTCGCAAGGACCCGCGCGTGCTCGCCGCCTATCTCGGTGCCGGCGATCGTTATCGCGAAGCCATGACCGACACCTGAACCATCTCTTCATAGAAGAAGGAAGAAACATGTCACGTACCGTCGTCGTTCCGCCTACCGGTCTTCGTCCGGGCATTCCGTACTCGCCAGCGATCCGCTGGGATAAGCTGCTGTTCGTCTCGGGCCAGACCGGTTCCGATCCGGTAACGCGCGAATTTCCCGAGGACATCAAGGCGCAGACGCGTATCGCGTTGGAGAACGTCAAGGCGCTGGCGGAGGCCGGCGGCGCGTCGCTCGACACCGCGCTGAAGATGACCATTCATATGACCGATATGATGAACGAGTTCGCCGCGATGAACGAGGTGTTCCGCGAATTCTTCCCCAAGGATCCGCCGTCGCGCACCACGGTGGGTGTCGCGCATCTCGCGCGCGCCGGTCTCAAGATCGAGATCGACATGATCGCCGTGGTGAAGGATGCCGTCTGAGGCGACCACGATACTGTTGCGCGGTGGCCGCCTTGCGACCGCCGTGCAGCACGATGCCGATAGCCTTTTGATCGAGGCAGGCCGCATCGCCTGGATCGGCATGGCGAAAGATGCGCCGCGTGCTCACCGCACCATCGATCTCGGCGGCAGCCGGGTCGTCGCAGGGCTTACCGATGCCCATGCGCACCTGTTCATGCGGGCGCAGGAGTTGTTGAACCTGCAACTCGGCCCGGGCGCCAACTCGATCGCAGAGTTGTTGCGGCGGCTCCGTGTCGCCTGTGAGGCTGCCACCCCGGACGAATGGGTGATGTCGGCGGACTACAGCGAGCAATTTCTCGACGAACGCCGGCATCCGACCCGTGAGGAACTGGATGCGGTATCCGGCGGACGTCCGGTGCTGCTGCGGCGCACCGGCGGTCATCTGTCGGTGGCCAACTCGGCCGCCTTGCAGCGCGCACGGTTCGATGACACGAGGTCCGATCCTGTCGGCGGCACCATGGAGCGCAGCAACGGCCGTCTCAACGGCGTGCTGACCGAAAACGCCGCTGATATCGTCGCAGCACTGATCCCGCCACCCTCGCAGGCGCGCACCATCGCGGCCATCCGCAAGGTGGCTGACGAATGCCTGAGCTACGGCATCGTCGCAGTTACCGAGGCGGCGGTCGGCTTCAACAACGGCTTCAAGGTCGAGTGGGACATCTGGAACGCGTTGCGCGGCGAGGGCGGTCTGCCGCTGCGCATGGGCTTCATGTTGCGCATCGATCCGAACGAGGCGCGTGAATATGGTCTGGCACCCACAGGCATCGACGATCGCTGGCAGGTGCGGACGCTGAAGTTCTTTGTCGACGGCATCATCGGCGCGCGGACGGCCGCATTCTTCGAACCTTACGCGGATCGGGAAACATCCGGCCTCCTGATGGAGCCGCCGGCCGACCTGCGCGCCAAGGTGATCGATGGCCATGCCTGCGGCTGGCAGCTCGCCGCGCATGTCATCGGCGATCGCGGTATCGATCACTGGCTGGATTGCTTGATGGCCGCGCACAAGGCATGGCCGCGTGATGATGCGCGTCACCGTATCGAACACTTCGCGGTGCGTGGCCCCAAGGCTGTCGCGCAGGTGCAATCGCTCGGTGCGGTGGTCGTGCCGCAATATGGATTCCTGCGCCGGCTCGGCGCGTCGTTTGCCGAAGCGGTGGGGGAGGCGCGTGCGGAGCGGCTTTATCCCGGCCGCACACTACGCGATGCCGGCATCGTCGTTGCCGGCAGTTCCGATCATCCGATCGGGCCGCTGTCGCCGCATCTCGGCATTGCTGCCGCGATCGATCGCAAGGCCGCCAATGGGCTGATCCTCAATGCCGGGGAAGCGCTGACGGCCACGGAGGCGCTGGCCGCCTATACCGAAGGCGGTACTTTCGCCATGGGGCACGAGCAGCGCCGCGGTCGCATCGCGGTCGGGCAATATGCTGATCTCGCGGTGTTGGATCGCGATATTCTGGAGCTTTCGCCGAAGGCAATTGAGCCGACGCGGGCGCGGTTGACCCTGGTTGGCGGCGAGACGGTCTTTTCGGACGGAGCACTGACCGTAAAATAAGGCGCAGTGCCTGCCGTCGAAGGGCTTGCGGAAATATACTTAACACGTTAAATATATTCCATAGGCCATGCGGGACTGTCCCGCCGTGGCTATTCCGTCGAAGCACCCGACCTGCTGATCGCCACAGGAGAGCACCATGAACAAGCCTCTCGCCAACGATGCCCTCACCGACAATCTGCGCAAGGCGCAAACGTATCTCAGCCGTTTCAAGAGCGGTCCGGTGCCGCATCGGATCGCCGGAGAAAGCATGACCGGCACCGAGACGTTCGAGAACTACGATCCGACCGACAATTCGGTGTTGTGCAATGTGTCGTCGGGTGGCGCGGCGGAGATCGATCGTGCGGCGCGCGCGGCGGAAGAGGCCTTCAAGGTGTGGCGTACCGTGCCGGGCGAGAAGCGTCGCGCGCTGCTGCACAAGATCGCCGACAAGATCGAGGCGCGCGCCGAAGAGATCGCGCTGATCGAGAGCGTCGATAGCGGACAGGCGATCCGTTACATGGCGAAGGCGGCGCTGCGCGGCGCCGAGAATTTCCGCTTCTACGCCGACAAGGCGCCGGAAGCCAACGACGGCCTGTCGCTGCCGACCGAGACGCATCTGAACTACACCATCCGCCAGCCTATCGGCCCCGTCGGTGTCATCACGCCGTGGAATACGCCGTTCATGCTGTCGACCTGGAAGATCGCGCCGGCACTCGCGGCGGGCTGCACCATCGTGCACAAGCCGGCGGAGTGGAGCCCGCTCACCGCGGTGATCTTGTCGGAAATCATGAGCGAGGCGTTCGAAGGCGCCGGCTTGCCCAAGGGCATCGTCAACCTGGTGCACGGCTTCGGTGAGCGCGCGGGCAAGGCGCTGACCGAGCATCCGGCGATCAAGGCTATTGCCTTCGTCGGCGAGTCGATCACCGGCAGTCATATCATGGCGCAGGGTGCGCCGACCTTGAAGCGCGTGCATTTCGAGTTGGGCGGCAAGAATCCGGTCATCGTCTTCGATGATGCCGATCTCGATCGCGCGCGCGATGCCGTGCTGTTCATGATCTACAGCCTCAACGGTCAGCGTTGCACCTCGTCGAGCCGCGCGCTGGTGCAGCACTCGATCTACGACAAGTTTACCGCCGAACTGAAAGCGCGGGTCGAGAAGATCAAGGTCGGCCATCCGCTCGATCCCGCCACCGAGATCGGGCCTTTGATCCACAAGCGGCATGTCGAGAAGGTGCTGAGCTACGCCGATCACGCCAAGGCTGATGGCGCCACTGTCGCTACCGGCGGCAAGCGTGCGATGGAAGGGCAGGGCAATTTTGTCTGCCCGACGCTGTTCACCGATGCGAAGAATTCGATGAAGATCGCGCAGGAGGAAATCTTCGGACCGGTGCTGACCGCGATCCCGTTCGAGGATGAGGTCGATGCGCTGCGCATCGCCAACGACGTGCGCTATGGTCTCGCCGCTTACATCTGGACCGGCGATGTGGGCCGTGCCCACCGCGTGTCGCAGAGCGTCGAGGCCGGTATGGTATGGGTCAACTCGGAGAACGTGCGGCATCTGCCGACCCCGTTCGGCGGCGTCAAAGCCAGTGGCATCGGCCGCGACGGCGGCGACTATGCCTTCGAGATCTATATGGAGCAGAAGAACATCGCCATCGGCCTCGACAAGCATCGCGCGCCGAAGATCGGCGTCTAGGCCGATCGGCGCAGGGGAGACAACAATGGAAAGCAAGCTTCCCCGCTTTGATGCCAGCATTCTCGGCGCGGTCGCCGCCGGCGCACAGCTTTATGAGCTGTCGCATGCGATGGCCCCGTCGATGCCGGTCTATCACCAGCACATCCCGTTTTCTCTGGCGCTGCATCGCCGTCACGGCGATCCGCATCCGGTGAAGCGGGAGGACGGCTCCAGCTTTGCCAACGAGGTGATCGTTACGTCCGGCCATTCCGGCACGCATATCGACGCGCTTGGCCATTTCTCCCGCAACGGCTGTCTGCATGGCGACGTGCGTGTGGACGATGTCGAGACGCGTGACGGCTACCGCGAGCATTCGGTCGCGGATATTCCGCCGATCATTCAGGGCGCGGTCGTGCTGGATGTCGCCGCCGCAAAAGGTGTCGATTGTCTCGCGCCGGCCCAGGAGATCACTGTTGCCGATATTGAGGCCGCGCTGGCGTGGAGTGGCGCGACGATCAAGCCGGGCGACGCGGTGCTGATCCGCACCGGGTGGTCCAGGTACTGGACGGATGCGGAAATGTTCATTGGCCGTCGCGGCGGGATGCCCGGCCCCGGTGAAAAGGCAACGCGCTGGCTGATCGAACGCGGCGCGACCTTGATGGGGTCGGACACGCCTGGTTTCGAATGTCTGCCGACGCCCGGCGTTTCGGTTCACGCTATTCTGCTGGTGGATGCCGGTATCCACATCATCGAGAATCTCAATCTTGAAGAGATCGCCAAAATGCGCGCGTCTCGCATGCTGTTCGTGGCGCTGCCGTTGCGTCTGACCGGCGCGACCGGCTCACCGATCCGGCCCGTCGCCATCGCCTGACGAAGGGTGCGGTCTATCCTTCCACGATAGGCCGTGCCTTCTCTCTCGCAACTGATTTGACGAGATGGCAGGTTCTTTCACCGACTTGCCGGAGTGGTTGCGCTCCGGTATACCTACCAATCGTTAGGGAGACGCACAAGGACTGGTTTGCATGTCACTCGCCGGACGATCTTACAAAGACGTATGTGAGACCTTCTCCTGGGATATCCCGGAGCGGTTCAACATTGCCGAGGCGGTCTGCGACCGGCATGTCGGTGCGGATCGCGCCGCCTTGATCTATGAGACGTCGGACGGTGCCGTTACCGATTTCACCTTCGAAGTTCTTCAGGAGCGCTCGCGGCGATTTGCCAATGCGTTGACCGCGCAAGGCATCAATCGTGGTGACCGCATCGGGATTCTACTACCGCAATGTCCCGAAGCGCTCATTACGCATCTCGCCGCCTATCGGATCGGCGCGATCGCGCTGCCGCTGTTCACATTGTTCGGGCCGGACGCGCTTGCCTATCGGCTCAATGACAGCGGCGCCAAGGCCGTGGTGTCGAACACCGAAGGAATCGAGAAGTTGATCCAGCTGCGCGATCAGCTCACGACACATCCGCTATTGATTGCGATCGAAGATCGTGTCGACGCATCGACGCTGCAATGGTCGGCATTGATCGAGACCGCATCGTCCAATCACACGAGGGTCGATACGAGCGCCGAAGACCCCGCCATCATCGTCTATACGTCGGGCACGACGGGAAATCCGAAGGGCGTGCTGTACGCGCATCGCACCTTGCTGGGTCATATGCCGGGCGTCGAATTTCCGCATGACTTCTTTCCGCAACCCGGAGACCGCATGTGGACGCCTGCGGACTGGGCCTGGGCGGGCGGCTTGATGGACGTTCTGCTGCCGTCGCTGTTCCACGGCATCCCGGTGCTCGCCAAACGCTTGAAGAAATTCGACCCCGAGGAAGCCTTTTCGTTGATCGGTCGACATGGCGTGCGCAACGCATTCATGCCACCGACCGCACTCAAGATGATGCGGCAGGTCACGCGGCCACGCGAGCGTTTCTCATATGCGATGCGTTCGATCGGGAGTGGCGGCGAACGGCTCGGCGAAGAAATGCTCGGCTGGGGCCGCGATGTCTTCGGCCTGACAATGAACGAGTTTTACGGTCAGACCGAAGCTAACCTCACCATCGGCAATTGCGCCTCCATCATGCCGCTGAAGGAGGGATCGATGGGGCGGGCGATGCCCGGTCATGTGCTGGAAGTGGTGGACGACGACGGGAATCCCGTGAAGCCCGGCGAGACCGGGACCATTGCCGTCAAGGCGCCCGATCCGGTGTTCTTCCTGCGTTACTGGAATAAGCCCGACGCCACCAAGGAGAAATTCCGCAATGGCTGGTTGCTCACAGGCGACACCGGCCATCGTGACGAGGAGGGGTATTTCTGGTTCCACGGCCGCAACGATGACGTCATCATATCTGGCGGCTACAGGATCGGTCCGACCGAGATCGAGGATTGCCTGATGCAGCATCCTGCCGTTGCGCTTGTGGCTGTTATCGGTGTGCCCGATAGCGTTCGCGGTGAGGTGGTGAAGGCGTTCGTCGTTCCGCGTGCGGGGACGACGGTGGACGATGCCCTTCGGGACGACATGCAGCAATTCGTCAAGGCGCGCCTCTCGGCTCATGAATACCCGCGCCAGATCGAGATCCGCGACTCGCTACCGATGACGATCACCGGGAAAATCCGCCGCAAGGATCTCCGCGACGAGGCCAATGGAGCGACGCCGTGACTTGCACGACTCTCGTTGTCGAGACGCCGCATGAAGGAAAGAACTGATGGGACGCCTGTTTGGTGAGTTCATTGTCGGTCAGCGCTTCGAGACCCCGTCCCGAACCATTACCGAGGCCGATATCGGGACGTTCGCCGGCCTGACCGGTGATTATAATCCGGTTCACACCGATGAGGTGTTCGCGGCAGCGACCGGTTTTGGCGGTCGAATCGCCCATGGTCCGATGGGAATCGGGATTGCGTTCGGTCTTGCCTCCCGCCTCGACCTGATCGATGGCACGGTGGTCGCGCTCCTTGGTGTGACATGGGACTTCAAGGCGCCGATGCGGCCGGGCAGCACGATTCGCGCCTTGATCGAGGTCGTCGAAACGCGCAATGTCAGTAACCCGACGCATGGCCTGCTGGGATTGTCCATTACACTGGTCGACGAAGCCGATAAGCCGCTCCAGGAAGGCAGCGCACGCCTCTTGATGCGGAAGATGCGGCATGAGAAAGCGAAGTGGGGCAGCGTTTGATCGCAAGGAGAGGTGACCATTAGCCAGGCAGCCGCACGGACCGCGAAGGCGTCCGCCGCCAAATCCGAAACTTCGGATCAGAGCGGCGGGGCCCGACAAATCCTCAATGCCACGGCATGGTTGCTGCGCCATCGCGGCTACGAGGCGACGACCACGCGTGCGATAGCCGAGCGGGTCGGCATCAAGGCCGGCAGCATCTATCACCACTTCCCATCGAAGGACGCCATTGTCGAACGCGTCATCAACGAGGGCGTGCTTCTGGTCCACAAGGCCGTCATGGCGGCGCTCGATGCTTTGCCGAAGAAGGCTACCCCGCGCGACCGCCTGCAAGCGGCGATCAAGGCTCACTTGCTATCCTCTCTGGAGCACAGCGATTACACCTCGGCATCGATCCGGGCTTTTGCATTCCTCCCGCCGGAGCTTCGCAGGACCTGCCGTGTCGAGCGGCGGCGTTATGAAGACATCTGGCAGGAGCTGATGCAGGACGCGTCTCGCGCGGGCTATATCCCCAAGGATGTATCGCTTGATGCCGCCCGCCTGATGTTGCTCGGCGCGGTAAACTGGGCAGGCGAATGGTATCGCCCGGAGCGTGTCCCGATTGACAAGATCGCGGCCGATTTTGCCCAGATCGCATTCGGCGCGCGACGGGCGTGATCGGCTTTCATTGGGTCGTTCGGTTTTCCCTCAAAGTCGTTTCGCAACTTCTTCCAGCATCACTTCGGTCGCGCCGCCGCCGATCGATTGCACGCGCGCATCGCGTGTCATCCGCTCGATGACGCTTTCCCGCATGAAACCCATGCCGCCGTGGAACTGAAGGCAATCGTACATCACGACGTTGACGAGTTCGCCGCAATACGCCTTCGCCATCGAGACTTCGCGGGTGACGTCGCGTCCCTGCGCATCGCCCCACGCGGCGGCATAGACAAGTTGCCGTCCGGCTTCGACTTCCGCTTCGCGCATGGCGATCCGCTGCCGGATGCCTTGCTTGTCCCACAAGAATGCGCCGAAGGCCCGACGCGTCTTCAGGTAAGCAACCGTCAGATCGAGCGCCGCCTGAGCTTCGCCCATCGCCATGGCGCCGATCACCGTGCGTTCGTTCTGGAAGTTGCGCATGATGGCGTAGAAGCCCTTGCCCTCTTCACCGAGCACGGCGTCGTGCGGCACCAGGCAGTCCTCGAACACCAGTTCGGCGGTGTCGGACGAGCGCCAGCCGTGTTTGTCAAGCGCGCGGCTGACGCGGAAGCCCGGCGTTCCTTTCTCGATGAGGAACATGGTGATCGCCTTGCTGCCCCCGGACAGCTCGCGCGTCTTTGCAGCAACGCAATAGAGATCGGCGTGAACGCCGTTGGTGATGAACATCTTGGCGCCGTTGAGCACATAACCGGCGTCGGTCTTGCGGGCGGTGGTACGAATCCCCTTGACGTCGGAGCCGGCGTCCGGCTCCGTCACGCCGACAGCGCAGATCGCTTCGCCTGATACGATCTTCGGCATCCACCGCGCCTTCTGCGCCTCGCTACCGGCATTGAAAACGTGGACCGATGCCATGTCGGTATGAACCAGCGCGGTGATCGCCACGCCGGAAAAGGTCGAGCGTCCCAGTTCCTCGGCGAGGACGACACTCCCCAGCGTGTCCATGTTCGATCCGCCGTAGATTTCCGGATAGCGAATGCCGAAGAAGCCGAGCGAGCCCATCCGCCGCAGCACCTCGCGCGGGACGTAGCCCTGCTGCTCCCAGGCATCGCCGTACGGCTTGATTTCGTCCTCGACGAAGCGGCGGACCTGATCGCGCAGCATCTCGTGCTCGGCGGTGAAGTAAGGCGAACGCACATTGGTCGCTTCGTCCGCATCCGCTCCCGCTGGCCGGGTCATTCGTCGCCTCCTTTGTTGGTCCGAAACGATTGGTGACTTGTCACGGGCTCGCGCCGTCTCCCGGATTCTGACTTCCATACCTAACGATTGTTAGGTATAAGCCATCGTGTGACGGGCAGCAAGCCGTGCCGCGATGCACCGCGGGGCTGGAGAAGTATCATGACTGCAGTGCGATTTGAAACATTGGTCGAAACATTGCGGAACCGTCACGGTGCGGTTTTGCAGGGTGGCGGCGAGGCGCTGGTCAAGCGCCACCGGGCGCGGGGCAAGATTCCCGTCCGTGACCGCGTCGACCTGCTGCTCGATGTCGGCAGTCCGTTTCTCGAGTTGTCGCCGCTCGCCGCCCACGGCCTGTATGGCGGTGAATTGCCGTCGGCGGGAATCGTTACGGGTATCGGCATGGTTCACGATACGCCATGCATGGTGATTGCCAACGACGCGACGGTGAAAGGCGGCTCGTTCTTCGCCGAAACCGTACGCAAACATCTGCGCGCACAGGAGATCGCAGAGGCGCATCGATTGCCTTGCATTTATCTGGTCGATTGCGGCGGAGCTTTCCTGCCGGAACAGGATCGCGTGTTTCCGGATCGCGATCATTTCGGCGGCACGTTCTACAATCAATGCCGGATGTCGGCGGCGGGGATTCCGCAGATATCGGCGGTGTTCGGCGGCTGCACCGCAGGCGGCGCGTACATCCCGGCGCTATCCGACGAATCCGTCATGGTGCGCGGCACCGGCCGAATTCATCTCGGCGGACCACCCATCGTCAAGGCCGCGATCAATGAGATCGTCGACGGAGAAACGCTGGGCGGCGCCGATATGCACGCCACGGTTTCCGGCGTAACCGATCACGTCGTTGACGACGAAGTCGAGGCCATCGGTAAGTTGCGCGAAATCGTGTTGGGTTTTGGACCGCTGCGCCGCGCGGCGCAGCCGCCTTTCGCGCCGGCACCGCCGGCTGACGATCCGGAGGAATTGGCCTCGCCGGTGCCGGTCGATTTGAAAAAGCCTTACGATGTTCGCGCGGTGATTTCGCGGATTGTCGACGGCGGCGAACTCCATGAGTTCAAGCCGGCTTACGGCGCATCGCTGGTCACGGGCTTTGCGCGCATCCACGGCTTTCCGATCGGCATTCTCGCCAATAACGGCGTGCTGTTCTCTGAGTCCTCCGTCAAAGGTGCGCACTTCATCGAGTTGTGCGATCAGCGGCATATTCCGCTGCTGTTCCTTCAGAATATCACCGGCTTCATGGTCGGCACCGATGCCGAACGCGCCGGTATCGCCAAGCATTCTGCAAAACTGGTTTATGCCGTCTCCAATGCGCGCGTGCCGAAATACACCGTGTTGATCGGCGGATCGTATGGCGCCGGCAATTACGGCATGTGCGGCCGTGGCTTCCGGCCACGCTTCCTGTTCACCTGGCCCAACTCGCGCATCGCCACCATGAGTCCCGATGTGGCCGCCACGGTTGTCACCGAGTTGCGCCGGCAGAGCCTGAAAGGCGGTGGCGATGAAGCCGCCATCGCAGACCTCGATCGTCGTACACGCGCGCAGTTCGAGGAACAGAGCGACCCGTATTATGCAACGGCACGGCTTTGGGATGATGGAATCATCGAGCCGGCGCAGACTCGCGACGTGCTCGGTCTCTGTCTTTCGCTCGCTGCCGACGAACCGCGCGATCCATCGGCGCGGCCGGTTTACCGAATGTAGGACAGGGCATGTTTCGTACACTTCTCATTGCCAATCGCGGCGAAATCGCCGTCCGCATCATCCGTACGGCAAAGCGCATGGGTCTGCGCACTGTCGCCGTTTATTCCGATGCGGATCGGGACGCGATGCATGTCGGTCTCGCCGATATTGCCGTACCGATCGGGCCGGCGCCCGCACGCGACAGCTATCTGCGTGCCGATCGCATTATCGGTGCTGCGTTGGCGGCTGGTGCCGATGCCATTCATCCCGGCTATGGCTTTCTGTCCGAGCGCACCGACCTGCCTAAACTTTGCCAGAAACATGCCCTCGTCTGGGTTGGGCCGCACGTCGAGGCCATTGCCGCGATGGGCTCGAAGATCGAGGCCAAGCGCCTTGCCGTCGCGGCGGGTGTGCCGGTCGCCCCCGGATATGATGGCGACGACCAGAGTGATGAGCGCCTCGCCACGGAAGCGGAGCGCATCGGCTTGCCGGTCATGATCAAGGCATCGGCCGGCGGTGGCGGCAAGGGAATGAGACCGGTGCATGACGTCGCCGGACTGCGTGACTCGCTGATCGCGGCGCGCCGTGAGGCGGAAGCGGCGTTCGGCGACGGCCGCCTGCTGATCGAAAAACTCATCGAGCGGCCGCGCCATGTCGAGGTTCAGATTCTCGGCGACAAGCATGGCCATCTCGTGCATCTCTTCGAGCGGGATTGCTCGATTCAGCGCAACAATCAGAAACTGCTCGAGGAAGCTCCCGCGCCGAACCTGTCCGACCATACGCGCAAGGCATTGCATCGCCATGCTTTGCAGCTCGCGTCCGCTATCGGTTACGATTCGGTCGGTACGATGGAGTTCATGGTCGATGCCAAGACCGAGGATATCTTCTTCCTCGAAATGAACACCCGCCTGCAGGTCGAGCATACGGTGACGGAGGAAATCACTGGCCTCGATATTGTGGAATGGCAGTTGCGGGTTGCGGCTGGCGAGCCGCTGCCGTTCAAGCAGGATGACATCGGCTGTCGCGGTCACGCAGTCCAGGCACGTCTCACCGCGGAGCGCGCCGATCAGGGGTTTCGCCCCGATGCCGGAAAGATTGCGCTGTGGGCGCCACCTGCCGATGTGCGCATCGACAGTGGCGTTACGACCGGAACCAGGATCGGAATGCACTACGATAGCCTGCTGGCCAAGGTGATCGCCGCCGCGAACGATCGAGATGATGCGGTTGCGCAACTTAGTGCCGCACTGGAGCGGCTTATTGTTTTGGGGCCTGCGACCAACCGCGCGTTCCTGTGCGATGCGCTGCGCACTGTCGATTTCACTGGGGGGCGCGCAACGACCCGGCTGATCACCGAAAACTGGCCGGACGGTTGGGCGCCCAAACAGGACGATGTTATTCTCGCGCGGCGCATGGCGGCCCTTGTCGTAAGACTTGCACGCGACGGATCGGATCAACAGTCGCCATGGTCCGGCAAATCCGGCTTTCGCGTGCTTGGCCCCGGCGGGCGCGCCGGCGTCAGTCACCTCACGATCCGGGCGGACAACGAGGCGTGGGCCATGACTGTGACCGGAGATCGCGACCAGTTTACGATTTCCGACGCTGACGGCGTGCTGGCGGTCACGGCTTCGACGGCGGCGGGCGTTCTGATCGTCCAGATCGGCGAGACCACCCATCGTCTCCCGTTCGCTATAGATGGTCATCGCGTGGCGATCCGCGCGCGGTCGTTCGATGCAAATTTTGAAGTCCGCCTCGCGGCGGATGTCGCGCTTGAAACGGCCTCCGCCGTCAGCAATGCTGATTCCAATAACATCACGGCAACGATGCCTGGATTGTTGGCGGATATCATGGTGGCGGAAGGTGACGATGTCGATGCAGGACAGACCGTGGCTGTTCTGGAATCCATGAAGCTGTTTACCGATCTGAAGGCGACGTGTGGCGGCCGCGTTACGCAGGTCGCGGCAGAGAAGGGAAAGACCGTTCGCGCCGGCCAGTTGATCGTCTCGATCGAACCGGCGGAAGCTGCAAAACCCTGAGGGAGGCGAGATTGCCGGGTCTATGGTTTGAAGAGTTTTCAGTCGGGCAGACGTTCCATCATCCGATCACACGCACGGTGACGGAGATGGACAACATGCTGTTCTCCAACATGACACTCAATCCGCAACCGCTGCACATCGATTTTCATTTTGCGGCAGAAACCGAATTTGGAAAGCCGCTGGTAAATTCGTTGTTTACGCTCGGGCTGATGATCGGAATATCGGTACACGACACGACATTGCGCACCACTATTGCGAATCTCGGAATGACCGATGTGAATTTTCCCGCGCCGGTGTTCCACGGCGACTCGATCCATGTGGTGACCACGGTGGAAGCCGTTCGCGCCAGTGGATCGCGCCCCGACGCCGGACTGGTCACTTTTCGGCACCGAGCCTTCAATCAGAACGATCAAGAGGTTGCGAACTGTACGCGCGTTGCGTTCATGCGGAAACGGCCGGCTGATAAGCCGAAATAGACTCGCGGCTGGCTACCGTCATGGACGCCTTCGTCATCGGCGGTCTGCATGCTAGATTCGTAATCCCTCAACGCCAGCAGATGGTCGGCTCATGCGCTCGTTTCTGTTCGTCCCCGCGGATTCGGAAAAGAAACTCACCAAGGGATTGGCGAGTGCCGCCGATGCGCTGATCCTTGATCTTGAGGACTCCGTCGTCGCGGATCGTAAACCTTTGGCGCGCGACATCGCCCGGGCCTTTCTCGATCGCCAGGTTGCCAATAGCGAGCGCCCTCACCTGATCGTGCGCGTCAACGCACGCGACAGTGGGCTCACTGAAGCCGATCTCGATGCCGTCATGCCCGCACGGCCGGACGCCATCATGCTGCCGAAAGCCGAAGGCGGCGTTGACGTCGATTATCTCGACCGTCAATTGGCGCTACGCGAACGGGTGCATCAGACTGCCGCGGGACATACCCGAATTCTTGTGGTCGCGACCGAAACCGCCAAGGCGATCTTCCAGCTCGGCAGCTATGCCGGGGGTAGTGCACGGCTGAGCGGTCTGACCTGGGGCGCCGAGGATCTGGCCGCCGATATCGGCGCGGAATCCAAGCACGATGCCGACGGCCGTTACATCGAACCGTTCCGGCTTGCCCGCTCGCTCTGTCTGTTCGGTGCGGTGGCTGCCGGTGTGCAGCCGATCGATTCGGTCTATCCGCCGTTTCAGGATATCGAAGGGCTGCGCCGCGAATGCGAGGAAGCACGACGCGACGGCTTCACTGGCAAGATGGCGATTCATCCGGCGCAGATCGACACGATCAATGAGGTATTCACGCCAAGCGCTGCTGCGGTCGCGGAAGCACACGCGGTGATCGCGGCATTCGCGGCCAATCCGACGGCAGGCGCGGTCAGCCTCAACGGGCGCATGCTGGATATGCCGCACCTCAAGCTCGCCCAGAGGCTGCTCGCGCGAATTAAGTCGTAACAATTCGAGGCGGGACGGAATTGTGCCGTGGATTCAGCGGTGCAGTTTCGGCCTAGGTGACGGAGCGCGGGCTCAAGGCGCCGAAAGAAGCGCCGCGCGATATGCCCTGGTGCAGGAATGTCGGTGGCGACCAACAACCGTGCTAGGTATCTCCTGCGAGACGAGCCGCTCGCGCAACTTGAAACGGATAATCATGCCTGACCCCGTGCGCGGAATTTCGTCAACGAAGTGCACCACGAATGGAACCTTGTAGGACGATAGTCGCTCCCTGCAATGCTTGAGATTTTGCTTGGCTTCCACATCACGATCACCACGATTGACCACGAACAGTGCAGGAACTTCTCCGAGATGTTCATGCGGAAGCCCGACCACCGCGTTATCTCCATGCCATCGATGATGCTGACGACTTCTCGATCGGCGGGGCGCGATGTTCTGTCCACCGCGAATGATCAACTCCTTGAGTCGTCCGGCAATCGTCAGGAAGCTGTTTTCGTCGCTCCTGGCGACGTCAATGCCGCTTGTTAACTTTTGTTTGCGGCCAGCCGGTGCGGAGAATACATTCGTCGACCACGGGTATGGCGGAAGGGTGGATGCATGAACGATTTCGGATTCTCTACTGCTGTCGCGGCGGAAGGCTCCGTACTGTCAGGCCCGTGGTGCGCTCCGATGCAGATGCTCGCCGAACAGGCCTATGATGGTCATGCCTCTATTCACGACGACGCAACCGCGCAGAAGCTCGGGTTTCGCGGTGGCACGATTGAGGGGCCGACGCATTTCAGTCAGTTTGTCCCGCTCGGCGTTTCGATCTGGGGACGTGATTTTCTGGAAACCGGTTGCATCTCCGCGCACTATCGAAATGCCGTGTTTGAAGGCGAGGAGGTGCAGGCATTCGCCAGCTCTCTGGCGGCCGGTGGCACCCGCGCCGAAATATGGATGCAGAAGAAGGACGGCACGGAGGTATTGCGCGGCTCGATGTCACTTGCTCGCGATTCCTCGGACACCGCGCTTCAAAGCAGACTGGCCGGCCTGAAACCGGTCGGTCCGCTTGTCATGTTGCGCGACATCAGCCCCGGTATGAAATCGAAGCGCCACAAGGTGCGGATGGATTTCCAGCAGAATATGGGTGCTCTCTATCCGTTTTCCCTCAACCAGAAGCTCCAGCGGATCACTCAATCTTCGTCGTGGTACACGCCACAGGGGGCATCGTTGACCCCATGGGGAAAGCCGATCATTCCGATGGAGATGATCAGCGTCCTGCTCAATCACACCGCCAAGATCGATCCGTTCCCGGTTCGCGGCTCCACCGTCGGTTTATTCGCCGATCAGGAGATCAAGCTGATCAAGGGGCCTCTCTTCGTGGGCGAGGATTACGAGATCGAGCGGGAGGTTGTGGCGCTGAGCGAAAGCAAACGGACCGAAAGCATGTGGATTCGCACTTCGGTCTATCATCCGGGCTCAAGCGACCTGATCGCGACGATGCTGCTCAACAGTGCGAGTCTCAAGGAATCATTCGTCGAAACTGGCCACTAGCCGGTCCTATTGACTTATGCATCCTGTTTCGGCGGGCGGTATGACGGTTGATAAACGTCAAACCCACTCACTAGACGGAAGATATCGCGCTGAGATCAAGTGCTTCCTTGCGAAGATTCGTTAGTACGGCGAGGGCGCGGTCGCGATCGTTTTCTAGTAGCTGACGAAGACTCCGGACAGCAGTCTCGGCGTCTCGCCGCCGAATGGCTTCCAGTGTTTCCGTCATCAGCTTTGCGGCCTCGCGACGGGTTTCCGGCGTGAGATAGTCGAGAGGGGTTTTCCAGATTGTCGCCCAAACGGTCTGGTTGGCGAGGTCGATTGAAAGTTCAAGCAGAAGTTCGTTGCCGGAACCGTGTGCGATTGCTCGTACGGCGCGTGTCGTGACACGAGCAAAGGCGATCGGATCGGCGGTCTCGATCATGCCGTTGAGTTCGGAGCAGCGGCGCGCGAGGGTTTCAACGTAACTTTCAACCGGCGAGGTCGCCATGGTTCGTACCGCAAGCAGCGAGAGAGCCAGGCGGACGTTGAAAAGATCGGCGATCGATTTCAACGAAAGCGGCCGAACATACGCGCCGCGTCGGGGCAACAAATCGACCATTCGTCGGCGCTCAAGAATGCGCAGGGCTTCGCGGACCGGGCCGCGGCTGACCCCGAAAGTCTGGGCCAGATCGAGTTCGATCAGGCGCTCTCCCGCCTTGCGTCGGCCTGCGACGATATCGGCGCCAAGCTCCTCGGCAAGTTGCTCGGGAATTGTCCGCGGGGAAAATCGTCCGTCCCCATCGGCGTCGTTGGTCGCCGCCAGCTTCAGAAGGGTCGCTGCCATGAGGGTGCTCCAGCCTGCGTGAGGCCGGATATGAAGCCTCGCTCGTCATACATAGCCTGATTTGTCAATTGTTGACAATTGACAAGAGATGGCCTTTTATCATGGCTCATGATCCGTCAACAGGATTGTCTGCGGTCTTCTCCGCCGACGAAATCCTTTTGTTTGCAATGACTTTGCCGATTTTGGCACGCAGCGCAAAAGCGATCGAAACCCGGCGCCAAGATCGGGATGGGATCGGGAAGGAGCGACTCGAGTGAGGCTTTCGGCCAAAAAACTGGTCTTCCCGGCCTTGACGACCCAAGGCCGTCATCTCCGCACCTCCTCTCGACGGATGACGTTGTCTGTTCGCCCGTGCATGCAGCCGCTGCTTGGCTGTTCCGGCATCTGAGGCGATTTGGTCATGGCCACCGCATCGGTCCCGCTTGAGCCTGCGTCAGTGCAAATGAGTTCTCGTCCTGCGGCCGCGGCGTCAACCAAACCGCTCCTTGACGTGCGTTCGTTATCGCTCGCCTTTCAAACGACTGAGGGCGAATTACCCATCATTCGCGAGGTGAGTTTTTCGGTCGCGCCGCGCGAGCGGGTCGGAATTGTCGGCGAGAGCGGCTGCGGAAAAACCGTGACCGGGCTCTCGCTGCTACGGCTTCTTCCTGAGCAATCGACGCGTTTGTCCGGACAAATCCTGTTCGAAGGCCACGACCTTGCGACGCTATCAGCGCGGCAAATGCGCGCCGTCCGCGGGCGCGATATTGCGATGATCTTCCAGGAGCCGATGAGCGCGCTGGATCCCGTTTTTACGGTCGGCGACCAGATCGGTGAAGCCTATCGGGCGCATTTCCCCGTTAGCCGCAAGGAGGCGCGGCAACGCGCCATCGCAGCACTCGCGGAAGTCGGCATTCCGGCGCCGGAACGCCGCTGCGACGAATATCCGCATCAATTATCTGGCGGCATGCGCCAGCGCGTGATGATCGCGATGGCGCTCATTTGTGAGCCGAAGCTGCTGATCGCGGACGAACCGACCACTGCGCTCGACGTGACGGTGCAATCGCAAATCACCGATTTGCTCCGGACGTTGAGCGAGCGCACCGGAACGGCGCTGTTGTTCATCACCCATGACCTCGGCGTCGTGGCCGAAACCTGCACCCGGATGATCACGATGTATGCGGGAGAGGTGGTGGAGGACGCGCCGGTCGACGACGTCCTGATGAAGCCGCGTCATCCTTATACCTCAGGCCTGCTGCGTTCGTTGCCCAGTCTTAGTGCCCGCAGAAGCGTGCTGCCATCGATTCCAGGCCGCGTTCCGTCACCGACCGCGATGCCGGCGGGGTGCCGGTTTGAGCCGCGATGCTCCTACGCCGCAGCACAATGCCGTGTCCGGCAAATGCTGGTGGAGCTTGAACCGAAGCATTTTGCTCAGTGCTGTCGAGCGACGGAGATATCGTTGCCGGGAGCCGTGAATTGAGCACGTTGCTTCAAAACCCCGCGATGCACTCGGCCGAAAATGACGCCGCCCCGATTATGTCGGTGCGGGATTTGCGCATCCTGTTCCCCACGCGGGACGGCGCCGACACCGTCAAGGCAGTCGACGGTCTCGACTTCGACGTGTTCGCCGGCGAGACGCTCGGCATCATCGGCGAGTCGGGATCGGGCAAAACCACGCTCGGGCGAGCGCTGGTGTCGCTGATCAAGCCGTCCGAAGGACAGGTCCTGCATCAGGGGCGCGATCCGGCGACGTTCAGCCGCTCGGAGTTTCGCCGGCATCGACGCGACTATCAAATCGTCTTTCAGGATCCGAACGCCGCGCTCAATCCGCGCATGACGATCCTCGACAGCGTGATCGAGCCTGCCGAAGTCCTCAAGGAAGGTAACGATGCGTCGCGGCGCAAGCATGGGCTGGCGGTGCTATCGCGTGTTGGTCTGCCGCGCGAACTCGCCGACCGCTATCCGCATCAGCTTTCCGGCGGTCAGAAGCAGCGCGTCAACATCGCACGCGTGCTGATGTTGCGGCCAAAAGTGATCGTGTGCGACGAGGTCGTTGCCGCACTCGACGTCTCGATCCGCGGCGACGTCCTCAATCTGTTCGCGGATTTGCAACGCGAATTCGGCCTGACCTACGTTTTCATCACTCACGACATCTCGGTGGTGTCGCACATCTCAGACCGCATCGCCGTTACTTATCTCGGCAAGCTGATGGAACTGGGGTCGGCGGAGGATGTCATCGAGCGACCGCTGCATCCATATACTCAGGCGTTGTTATCGGCCGAGCCGCTGCCGTTGCCGTCCGCGATGCGGACCGAGCGGCGCATCATGCTTGAAGGTGAAATCCCAAGCCCGATTTCGCCGCCGAGCGGCTGCCGTTTTCGCACCCGCTGCCCGGTTGCGCAGCCGCGCTGCACCGACGACGTACCGGCGTGGCGCGAGCTGAAGCCGGGGCATTGGGTGGCCTGTCATTTTTCGACGGCGGACGCCCCGCCGCCAAACGACGCCATTTTGCACCACAGTTTGAAACAGGGAGGATGACAAGAATGACCGACTCCAATCGCACGCTCGGGACATTGACCCGCCGCGAGATCATGGCGCTCGCCGGCGGTGCGGCGCTGGCCGGCATGACCGGTTTGCCGGCTTTTGCGCAGGAGGCTGCGAAAAAGGGCGGCATTCTTAAAGTTGCGGCACCTGCCAATCCGTCGTCGCTTGATCCTGCGACCGGCGGCGCGGGCTCCGACCACAGCATCCTGTGGACGATGTACGATACACTCGTCGAATGGGATTACGCCACGCTGAAGCCGCGGCCCGGCCTCGCCAAGTGGTCCTATCCCGATCCGAAGACGATGGTGCTCGACATCACCAAGGGCATCAAATTCCACGACGGCACCGATCTCGATGCCGAGGCCGTCAAGTTCAACCTGGAGCGGAATCGGCAAGATCAACGCTCCAACGTCAAGGCCGACCTCACCAGCGTCGCCTCGGTGGAGGTCACCGGTCCGCTACAGGTCACGCTGAAACTGAAGAATCCCGACACGGCGCTGCCGGCGATCCTTTCCGATCGCGCCGGCATGATGGTGTCGCCGACCAACATCAAGGCGCTCGGCAACGATACCAACCGCAAGCCGGTCGGCGCCGGTCCATGGAAATTCGTGAGCTGGGCCGACAATGCCAGCATCGTCGTTACCCGCAACGAAAATTACTGGCGGCCCGGTAGGCCTTATCTCGACGGCATCGAGTTCTCGATCATTCCGGAACTCGCCACCGCGCTGCGTTCCGTCATCGCAGGTGAGAATGAGATGGCTTTTGCGCTGCCGGCACGTTTGAAGCCGGTCATCGATCGTGCCAAGAACCTGCAGGTTATCACCTCGCCGACGCTCTATTGCATCCAGCTCTATTTTAACTCTGCGCGCGCACCGCTCAACAATGTCAAGATTCGGCAGGCGATCAACTTCGCGCTCGACCGTCAGGCCTTCGTCAAAGCGACGATGAGCGGCCTCGGCGAGCCGGCGACCATGACGCTGCCGAGTTCGCATTGGGCCTACGATAAGTCGGTTTCGACGCTTTACCCGCACGATCCTGCAAGGGCGAAAAAGCTGCTCGCGGAAGCCGGCTTCAAGGATGGCGTCGAGCTCACCATCGGCAGCTATAACGATCAGGACTCCGTTCGGCGCAGCGAGGTGCTGCAGGCTCAGCTCGGGCAGGCAGGCATTCGCCTGAAATTCACGCGGGGCACCATCGCCGAGATCAGCGCGCAGTTCTTCGCCACCGAGAAGAAGTTCGATGTGCTGCTTTCGGCCTGGACCGGCCGCCCCGACCCCAGCATGACCTATGCGCTTGGCTTCGATAAAGGCGCTTACTACAACGCCGGCCGTGAAGCCGATCCCGAGCTTGTCAAGCTGATCCAGCAGAGCCGGGAAAGCGAAGATCTCACCGAGCGCGCCAAGGTGTTCGCCAAGATTCAGCGCTTCATCATGGAGAACGCGCTCTCGGCACCGATTGCGTTCCAATACGAACTGGATGCACTGAGCAAGAAGGCGATGGGCTACAAGCCGAACCTGCTCGGCAAGCCGAAATTCGAAAATATCCACCTCGGCTGACATTCCGGCGTCGCGCCATTGTCTGACGCGACGCCATCCCTTCATCCGGACGATCAGCGTCATGTCACAGTCTCGTAAGCGCAGCATCATTGTCCGTCGCCTGTTACAGGCGATTCCGGTGATCGTGTTGTCGACGTTTATCGTGTTCGGCCTGCTGAAGCTCGTTCCAGGCGACGTCGCGGTGACGCTCGCCGGCGATAACGCGTCGGACGACCGGATTGCGGAAATCCGTCATATTTATGGATTGGATCGCCCCTTCCTCGTGCAATACGGATCATGGCTGTGGAAGGCCGTGCAGGGAGATTTGTCCAGTTCGCTGGTGTCGAGCGAGGCTGTTCTGTCGTCGATCCAGCGATGCCTCCCACACACGATGCTGATCGTAGTGCTTGCAATGCTCATGGCCCTTGTCATCGGCATTCCTCTCGGCATCGCGGCAGCCAAGCGTCCCGGTTCGTGGACCGACGGCTTCGTGATGACGATTGCCTCGCTCGGCGTTGCTGTTCCGAACTTCTGGCTCGGAATGTTGATGGTCGCGTTCTTCGCGCTTGATCTCAACTGGTTACCCGCCACCGGCGCCACGCCGATCAGCGAAGATTTCTGGGACGCGATACGACATGCCATTCTTCCCGCTTGCGCGCTGGCTTCCGGCGGAATCGCCGAAGTCGCACGCCAGCTTCGTTCGTCGCTGGTTGAAATTTTGTCTTCGCAGCAGGTCCGCACGCTTCATGCCAAAGGATTGTCGCCGTCATCGATCCTGTGGCGGCATGGCTTGAAGAACGTCAGCGTCAATCTGTTGACCGTCATCAGCCTTCTCTTCAACCGCATGCTTGCGGCGACTGTGGTGGTCGAGGCGGTGTTTGCAATTCCGGGCATGGGAAATCTAATCGTCAACGGAGCCATCCATCGTGATTTTCCGGTGGTGCAGGGTGTGGTGTTCAGCATGGTGCTGATCGTGGTGACGCTCAACCTGTTGACCGACGTGCTGTACAGCATCCTGGATCCGAGGATCAGTTGACATGACGGATACCACATTGATGATCGGAGCTCGGCCAAGCCGGCTGAGCAAGTTCGGAAAATGGTTCAGGTCGGATCTGCGCGGCGCGATCAGCCTGACATTTCTATGTATTCTCATGCTGATATCGGCGCTGGCGCCGTGGATTTCTCCGTATTCTCCGATTGCGCAAGACTTTGACGCGACGCTGGCGCCGATGTCGGCTGCGCACTGGCTCGGTGCGGATGACCTTGGTCGCGATACTCTCAGCCGGTTGATCTATGGCGGAACCGCGTCGCTTTATGCGAGCTTCCTTGCGGTGTTCGTTGCCATTCTGATCGGCGTTCCGGTGGGGCTGCTGGCCGGTTATCTCGGTGGTTGGGTCGACGAAGTCATCAGCCGCGTCATCGACAGTTTTCTGTCCTTTCCCGCCATCGTGCTGGCGATCGCCGTGACCGGCGCGCTAGGCATCGGCTTGACCAATGGCATGATCTCTGTCGGCATCGTGTTCGCGCCGCAACTTGCGCGGCTGGTTCGTGCGCGCACGCTGGTGGTGCGGCACGATCTTTATGTCGACAGTGCTCGCTGCTTCGGTGCTTCGACGGGACGCATCCTGTGGCGTCACGTGCTGCCCAACACCATCCAGCCGGTGATCGTGCAGGTCACGCTGTTGCTGGCCGGCGCGCTGCTCGCCGAGGCGAGCCTCAGCTTCCTTGGCCTCGGCATCCAGCCGCCCAATGCGAGTTGGGGCGCGATGCTGGCCCGCGCTTATCAGAATATGGAGATCGCGTCGGAACAGATGTATCCGCCAGGGCTCGCGATTTTGTTCACTGCGCTTGCGTTCAACGCGCTGGGCGAATCGCTACGGGTCGCGCTCGATCCCACCATGAAGCGCCGCTAGTGGATGTTCAGATCATGAAAGACACGATGACACCGGAGCAGACGTTCGCGGCGATGGTCGCGGAGGGCGATGTCGTGCTCGACAAGCTTGATGAATGCGCTCGGACCCAGCCGGACAAGGTTTTCATCCATTACGGCGAGGATAACATCAAGCTGACCTTCGCCGAGTTCAAGCGGCGCATTGACCGGATCGCCGCCGGGCTCGTTGAGCTTGGCGTCACGGAAGGTGCGCCGGTCAGCGTGTTGACGCGCAACTCGCTGTTCAGCGCACTGGCGATGTTTGCGATCTGGCGGGCAGGAGGGATTTTCGCGCCGGTCAATTTCAATTTTCGCGGCATGTTATTGTCCTATCAGCTTAAGGACACCGATCCTTTCGCGCTGATGACCGATCCGTCTTTCGCCGAGGTGCTTGGCGAGGTCGTTGACGATATCCCGCTGAAGCGGCTGATCGTGCATACGCCGCAGCCGAACGACCACGACCGTACGGATGATGCGTTCGGTTCCGCGTTCCGACGACTCGATATCGTGTCGTTCGAGCGTCTCACTGCGTGCACCGCGCCGGTGCCGAACATTCCGCGCGGACCGTTTGATCTTGCCAACATCGTCTATACGTCGGGCACTACCGGGCCATCCAAAGGCGTGTTGCAACCGTTCCGTTGGATGAATCATTACGGCTTCCAGACTCGGCAACTGACATCGCCCGATGATGTGATCTATTGCGACCTGCCGCTGTATCACGTCGGCGGTGCGTTCTTCCTGCTGGCTCGCGCGGTGTGGCAAGGCAACACGGTGGGATTATGGGATAAGTTCAGCCCCACCAAGTTCTGGGATCGCATCAGGGAATGCGGCGCCACCAGTTGCGTGCTGCTCGACGTGATGGTGCCGTATCTGATGAGCGTCGAGCGGCACGCGGATGATCGTGCCAACACCTTGAATAAGGTGCACATGCAACCGTTCCCGCGCAATCATCACGAGGTGGCGCAACGCTTCGGCTTCGATTTCGTCACGGCCGGCTTTGGCCAGACTGAATCCGGTTCCGGCTTCGCGGTCGTGATCGACCAGTTCGGCGACGAACAGGGCACGCCGGCGAAGTTGTGGCGTGGGCCGTCGAAGGCGGAAATCCGCGCACGCTGCGCGGCGATCGGCCGCCCGCTGCTCGATGGCGCGCAGACTTTGCCCAAGGGATTGATGGGCGTGCCTAACCCTCTGTTCGAGGTCGCCATTCTCGATGATGACGACAACGTGCTGCCGCCGGGCCAGGTCGGCCAGCTTGCTTTCCGCCCGCGCTTTCCGGGCCTCCTGCTGCAGGAATATTTCCGCAAGCCTGAGGCGACCATCAAGGTGTTCCGCACCTGCTGGTTCCACACTGGCGATGCCTGCAAGCAACTCGACGACGGCTCCGGTCTGTATTGTTTCGTCGATCGCATGGGCGGTTTCTTCCGCGTGCGCGGCGAGAACGTCTCTTCGTTCGAGGTCGAGGCGCTGATCGCGAGTCATCCTCTGGTAAGGGCGGCGGCCGCGGTGCCGATTCCGGCGAAGATCGGGAGCGAGGAGGATATCGCGGTATTCATTGAACTGGTTGAGGGCGAGACCCTGAGCGAGGACGAACTGCGCGAGCACACCAGACGGGTGATGCCGAAGTACATGCAGCCCGCGCACCTTCGTTTCGTTCCGGCGTTGCCGGTGACGCCGACCAACAAGGTCGAGAAGTACAAGCTCAAGAACCAGATCTTGAGCGAACTCAAATCATCCGCGTCGTGAGCGACGTAACGATCATAGAGGACCGGGCGAGCATGGCCGCTGCTTTGAACGAGAAGGATTTTCTGAAACAGGCTCACGCGCTGTGGCGCAAGGCATGGCCGAAGAACGCGCCGCGCGAGCCGCAGTATCCGCACGGCGAGGTCGCGCTCACCGAATATCTGCGCGCCTGGGCGAAGAAGCAGCCGAATCATCCGGCGGTGATCTTCTACGGCCATGTGACGAGCTACGCTGACCTCGACAGACAAAGCGATCGTTTCGCGGCGCTGCTCGTCTCCAAGGGCGTCAGGAAAGGCGATCGTGTCGCCGTCTTCATGCCAAATTGCCCGCAGTTTCACATTGTATTCTTCGGCATCCTGAAGCTCGGCGCGGTGCATGTGCCGGTTAGCCCATTGTCGCGCGCGTTCGAACTCGCCTACGAACTGAACGATACCGACGCCGAGGTGATCGTCGCGCAGGACCAGTTGATCGAGACGGTCAATCAGGTGAAGGGCGAGACAAAGCTGCGCGAGATCGTCGTCACCAGCCTCGCCGATGTGATTCCCGCCGCGCCGACCATTCCGGTGCCGGACTCGCTGCGCGCACCGCGCATCGCGATTCCGGGCGCAATCGATCTGTTGCCGGCGCTGGCCGCGATGGGGGACGTCAAACCGTTGCCGCCGGCCGTGCTCGACGATGTCGCCGCACTCAACTACACCGGCGGCACCACTGGCATGCCGAAAGGCTGCGTCCATACCCAGCGCGACATGGTCTACACCGCCGCCGCCAACTACGGCACCGGACTGACCAGCAACGAAAACAGTGTATTCCTTTCGTTCTTCCCCGAGTTCTGGATCGCCGGTGAGAATCTTGGCCTGATCTTCCCGTTGTTCTCCGGCGCCACGTTGGTGCTGCTGGCGCGCTGGGATGCAGTCGGCGTGCTAGCCGCAATCGAAAAATACAAAGTCACTATCATGGCCATGCCGGTCGATGGCGCGGTCGAGATGATGGATCACTCGCGCTTCAAGGAGTTCGATCTGTCCTCGCTCAGTCAGGTACGCGTGGTGTCGTTCGTCAAGAAACTCAACGCCGGCTATCGCCAGCGCTGGAAGGACCTCACCGGCACGATTCTCGCGGAAAGCTCGTGGGGCATGACCGAGACCCACACTTCGAACACGTTCACCACCGGCTTTCAGGACGACAACTTCGATCTCAACGCGCAGCCGATCTTTGTCGGCCTGCCGGTCCCCGGCGCGGAATTCAAGATCACCGATTTCGAAACCGGTGAGCTATTGCCGATCGGCACCGAGGGTGAGATTCGCGTTCGCACCCCGTCTCTGCTGAAGGGTTACTGGAACAAGCCGGAAGCAACGGCAGAGTGCCTCGTCGATGGCTGGCTGCGTACCGGCGATATCGGCGTAATCGATTCGGAGGGCTTTATTCACTTCCTCGGCCGTCGCAAGGAGATGCTGAAGGTCAAGGGCATGAGCGTGTTTCCGCCGGAGATCGAGGCGCTGCTCGGGCAGCATCCGGCGGTGCTCGGTTCGGGCGTCGTTGGCCGCGAGGATCCGGGCAAGGGGCAGGTGCCCGTCGCCTTCATTCAGCTCAAGCCGGAAGCAATCGGCACCGTGGCGCCGGAAGAGATTCAGGCGTGGTGCAGGGAGCGCATGGCCGTCTACAAGGTGCCGGAGGTCCGCATCATCGACGCGTTGCCGATGACGGCGACCGGCAAGGTCAAGAAGCAGGAGTTGAGCGCCTGATTGGTTTGCGGGGCTGCGGATCGTCGCAGCCTTGCTAGTCTTTGTGTTGAACCGGAAATCATTCATGTCATTTCGCAAGCTGTTGATCGCCAATCGCGGCGAGATCGCCATCCGTATCGCTCGCGCCGCCGGCGAGTCCGGCATCGCTACCGTCGCCATCTATCCGATTGACGATGCGTTATCGCTGCATGTGCGCGCCGCCGATGAAGCGTGCGAAATCCCCGGCCGTGGCGCGCGTGCCTATCTCGATATTGAGGCAGTGGTGGCGGCGGCGAAGGCTGCTGGCTGCGACGCACTGCATCCCGGCTACGGATTCCTCAGCGAGAACGCCAGGCTGGCGCGGCGCTGCAAGGAAGAGGGCATCACTTTCGTCGGGCCATCGCCGGAAGCGCTCGAACTGTTCGGCGACAAGGTCGAAGCCAAGATCTTGGCGAAGCGCTGCGGCGTGCCGATCATCGAAGGCACCGAGGGGGCGACCACGCTGGACGAGGTGAAAGCGTTCTTCGCCTCGCTCGGCAATAATGCGGCGGTGATGATCAAGGCGCTGGCCGGCGGCGGCGGGCGCGGTATGCGCATCGTCGAGCAGGCCTCGCAACTCGATGATGCCTATGCGCGCTGTCAGTCGGAGGCCAAGGCCGCGTTCGGCAGCGACGGCGTCTATGTCGAGCGCTTGATCCGCAAGGCACGTCACATCGAGGTGCAGATCATCGGCGACAAGCACGGCGGCATCAGCCACCTGTGGGAGCGTGAATGCACCATCCAGCGCCGCAATCAGAAGCTGATCGAGGTTGCGCCGAGCCCGTCTCTGAGTGAAAGCCTGCGCGCGCGTATCGCCGATGCCGCCAGGCAGCTAGCGTCAGCGGCGCACTATGACAGTCTTGGCACTTTCGAATTCCTGGTCGACGGTGAAACGAGCGGCGACGAGCCGACCTTCGCTTTCATCGAAGCCAATCCGCGTCTTCAGGTTGAGCACACGGTGACCGAGGAAGTGCTCGGCGTCGATCTGGTGCGCTCGCAGATCGCGGTTGCTGCCGGCGCGACGTTGGCGTCGCTGGGGTTGACGCAAGCGGCGGTGCCGGCGCCGCGCGGCTATGCCATCCAGCTCCGTATCAATATGGAGACGATGGACGAGAAGGGTGCGACCAAGCCGACCGGCGGCACGCTCTCGGTGTTCGATCCGCCGTCCGGTCCCGGCGTGCGCGTCGATACCTTCGGCTATTCGGGTTACAAGACCAGCGCGGCGTTCGACTCGTTGCTCGCGAAGGTAATCGTTCACGCGCCGGCCGCGCGCTGGCCGGAAGCGGTGGCCAAAGCCGGTCGCGCATTGCGTGAGTTCCGCGTCGAGGGCGTTGCGACCAACGCACCGTTCATTCAGGCGGTGCTGGCGCATCCAGATTTCATCGCTAACCGCATCAGCACCAATTTCGTCGATACGCATGTCGCCGAACTCGTCGGCGCGACGAAGAAACCGGAACGGCCGCTGTTCTTCGAGCAAGCGGCGAATGTCGCGGGAATAAAGAAGGCTGCTAGTGGCGGCGCCGCCGCGCCGGAAGGCTCCGTTGCTGTACCGGCGCCGTTGCAGGGTACCATCGTCACCATCAATGTCGCCGAGGGCGATCTGGTGCGGCCCGGTCAGCACATCGTGGTGATCGAGTCGATGAAGATGGAGCATCTCGTTGCCGCGCCGCAAGGCGGCAAGGTGGTGAAGATCGCGACCAGCGACGGCGAGACGCTGATGCAGGGTGATGCGATCCTGTTCATCGAGCCGGCGGATGTCGGCGGCAGCGCAGTCGAGGAACAGCTCGACATCGATCTCGATCACATCCGCCACGATCTCGCGGAGGTGATTGCGCGCCACGCCAACACACGCGACGAGAATCGTCCTGTTTCCGTCGAGCGCCGTCGCAAGACCAACCAGCGCACCGCACGCGAAAACATCGCGCAGCTTGTCGATGAAGGTTCGTTCGTCGAATACGGATCGCTGGCGATCGCGGCGCAGCGCCGCCGCCGCCCGCTCGACGACCTCATCAAGAACACGCCGGCTGACGGCCTGATCACCGGCGTCGCGACGGTCAACGCCGACAAGTTCGGCGCCCACGATGCACGCTGCATGGTGATCTCCTACGACTACACCGTGCTGGCCGGCACCCAGGGCCACATGAACCACAAGAAGATCGACCGCATGCTTGGCCTCGCCGAGCAATGGCGGATGCCGCTGGTGTTTTACGGCGAGGGCGGCGGCGGTCGCCCCGGCGATACCGATCGCCTCGGCATGACCGGCCTCGACGGTCCATCCTTCGTGCAGTTCGCGAAGCTCTCCGGGCTGGTGCCGGTGGTCGGCGTGGTGTCAGGCTATTGCTTCGCCGGCAACGCCGCGATGCTGGGCGTTTGCGACGTCATCATCGCGACCAAGAATGCGTCGATCGGTATGGGCGGCCCGGCGATGATCGAGGGCGGCGGGCTCGGTGTCTATCATCCGGCGGAAGTCGGCCCGGTTTCATTCCAGTCGCCGAACGGCGTGATCGATATTCTCGTCGAGGACGAGGAAGAAGCCACCGCGGTTGCGCAAAAGTACTTGTCGTATTTCCAGGGCGCGGTGACGAGTTGGGAAGCGCCGGATCAGCGGCTGCTGCGCCGGGCCATTCCTGAGAACCGGTTACGCGTCTACGACATCCGCAACGTCATCGATCTGCTGGCGGACGAAGGCTCGGTGCTGGAAATCCGCTGCGACTTCGGCGTCGGCATGATCACCGCCTTCATCCGCATCGAAGGCAAGCCGTTCGGCCTCATCGCCAACAATCCGAAGCATCTCGGCGGCGCGATCGATGCCGATGCGGGCGACAAGGCGGCGCGCTTCATGCAGTTGTGCGATGCGTTCGATATCCCGCTTATCTCGTTGTGCGACACGCCGGGCTTCATGGTCGGCCCCGAAGCTGAGAAGACTGCGATCGTGCGCCATGTCGCGCGGATGTTCGTCACCGGCGCCAGTCTCACGGTACCGCTGTTCGGTATCGTGCTGCGCAAGGGTTACGGGCTCGGCGCGCAATCGATGATTGGCGGCGGCTTCCACGCTTCGTTCTTCACAGTGGCGTGGCCGACCGGCGAATTCGGCGGCATGGGCCTCGAAGGCTACGTGCGGCTCGGCTTCCGTAAGGAGATGGAAGCCATCGCCGATCCGGTCGAGCGCGAGAAGTACTATCAGGACAAGGTCGCGCAGCTTTACGAGAACGGCAAGGCGGTCTCGATCGCTTCGGTGCTGGAGATCGACGAGGTCATCGATCCGGCCGAGACGCGGGACTGGATCATGGCCGGGTTGCGCTCGGTGCCGACGCCGGAGAAGCGGACGCATCGCAAGCGGCCGTGCATCGATACCTGGTAGCTTGGGAGTTCGCAGGAAACCCTTGTCTCTGACTTAAGGAGGGGCGAGGTTGCATGACTGGTTCTGTCCGCTTTCGAAGGGAGGTCGGAAACCCCTCATGAAAGTTCTTGTTCTCGGCGCCGGTGTCATCGGTGTCACCACGTCATATTATCTGTCGAAGCTGGGCTTCGAGGTGACGGTGATCGACCGCCAGCCCGGTCCCGGCCTCGAAACCAGTTTCGCTAATGCCGGGGAGGTTTCGCCGGGCTATGCCTCGCCATGGGCCGGCCCCGGCGTGCCGTTGAAAGCGGTCCGTTGGATTCTGGATAGTCATGGGCCGCTGGTGGTGCGTCCGCAACTCGATCCGGCGATGTGGCGCTGGATGTTTCAGATGCTGCGCAATTGCACGGCCGCGCGCTACGCCGTGAACAAGGCGCGCATGGTTGGTATCGCCGAATACAGTCGCGATTGCTTGCGCGCGCTGCGTGCCGAGACCCGGATCAGCTACGACGAGCGCAGTCAGGGCACGCTTCAGCTTTTCCGCAAGCAGGCGCAACTCGACGCGACCGGCGGCGATATCGAGGTGTTAAAACAATACAAGGTGCCTTACGAAGTGCTCGATCGCGACGGCTGCATCGGCGTCGAGCCCGCGCTGGCCGCGGTGCGCGAGCGCTTTGTCGGCGGCTTACGGTTGCCCGACGATGAGACCGGCGATTGCCATCTGTTCACGCAACGGCTCGAACGGATCGCCGCCGAGCGCGGCGTGAAATTCGTCTACGGCACGACGATCCAATCGGTGAACGTGAGCGGCGGTCGCGTTGCCCAGGTCTCGACGGATCGCGGTGCGTTCACCGCCGACGTCTTTGTGATGGCGCTCGGCAGTTTTTCGCCGCTGCTGCTGCGGCCGCTCGGCATCGATATTCCGGTCTATCCGGTCAAGGGCTACTCCCTCACCGTCCCGATCACGGACGAGAGTAGCGCGCCGGAATCCACCATCATGGACGAGACCTACAAGGTCGCGATCACTCGGCTCGGGGATCGCATTCGTGTCGGTGGTACAGCAGAGGTCGGTGACTATCAGGTTCGGCTGCGGGCGAGCCGACGCGCACCGCTCGATCGCTCGTTAACAGACTTATTTCCGCGAGGCGGTGATCTGTCGCGTGCGACATTCTGGAGCGGGT
Organism: Xanthobacteraceae bacterium; assembly: GCA_049647485.1. Lineage (GTDB taxonomy): Bacteria > Pseudomonadota > Alphaproteobacteria > Rhizobiales > Xanthobacteraceae > 62-47. The sequence goes on along the minus strand of JBARXT010000203.1, from coordinate 2,915 downwards.
TGCGGCCGATGACACCCGACGGGCCGCCGATCATCGGGCCGACGCGTTTCCAGAATCTGCATCTCAATACGGGTCACGGCACGTTGGGATGGACCATGGCATGCGGCGCAGGGCGGGTCATTGCCGATCAGATCGCCGGTATCGCGCCGGAGGTGCCCGCCGGCGACCTGTCAGTCGCGCGATACGCCTAGCGGGCCGCGCCGCCACTGTCGCCGGGTGTCTCTGCCCGATGACGGGTGGCCATGCATGGATGGCGTTGATCCCCGGCTTGACGACGCTTATGACAGATCGAGCGTCGCGGATGTGGCAACGGACTCGCATCGGCCAACGGCGATTGGGAATTGAGTATGGTGGATCAGCAATCTGACGACACAGGCGCGCTTCTGAACGAGAGCGCCGGTCGGCTGTTTGGGTCGTTTGACGAGAAGGACATTCGCGCGGTCGAGCAGGGGCAGTGCCCGGAGGCCTTGTGGGCCAAGGTGCAGGACGCAGGCTTTCCGCTGGCATTGGTGAGCGAGGCGGCGGGCGGCTTCGGCATTGCGTCGGCGGAGGCAATCTCGCTGCTGCGTTTTGCCGGTTATCATGCCGCGCCGGTGCCGCTGGCGGAGACCATGCTCGCCAATCGTCTGTTGAGCGGGGCGGGCTTCGATGTCGCGGAAGGTCCGGCAACCGTTATCGTTGCGGAGAGCGGCGCGTTTACGCTCGCGAAGCACGGCGGCAACTGGCGGATCAGCGGCCGCGCGGCGGGCGTGCCGTGGGCGCGTCATGCCGAGACGATCGTGCTGTTGGCCGAGGATGCGGATAGGTCGTTCGTAGTGCGGTTGAAGCGTGGCGTCGCAAGCGTCGCACCCGCGATGTCATTCGCAAATCTTCCGGCCGATGATGTTGCTGTCGATGCGGAGATCGCCACCGACGATGTGCGGCCGGCGCCGGCGCTTTGGACGCACCAATCGCTCAAGGCGGCGTTCGCGGCGTTGCGCGTCTCCGAGATGGCGGGTGCGCTGGCGCGGGTCATGGAGATCACCGTCGGCTATGCCAACGAGCGCGTGCAGTTCGGCAAGCCGATCGGCAAGCAGCAGGCGATCCAGCAGCAGTTGGCCGTGCTGGCCGGGCAGGCCGCAGCCTGCGGCGGCGCGGCGGATGTCGCCAGCGCGGCGTTTGACGGTCTCGATGTCATCGCGATTGCGGCGGCCAAGGTGCGGGCCGGCGAGGCCGCCAGCATCGCCGCGCCGATCGCGCATCAGGTGCATGGCGCCATCGGCTTCACGGAGGAACACCGGTTGCATTTCTTCACGCGACGGCTGTGGGGCTGGCGCGATGAGTGCGGCTCGGAACGCTACTGGAGCAGGGTGGTGGGGCAGGCGGCGATGACGGCCGGAGCCGATGGGCTATGGCCGTTTGTCGTGTCGGTTGGCGCAGGTCAGGGGGCATGATGTCGTTCTTCACCTTTCCCAATCCGCCGGTGATGCCGGAAGCCGAGACGCTGCGCGGCGAAGTGCGGACGTTCCTCACCGAGGAACTGAAGACGATGCCGCCGCATGTGCGCGCGGCCTCGTGGAGCGGCTTCGATGCCGACTTCTCCCGCAAGATGGGCCAGCGCGGCTGGATCGGCATGACCTGGCCCAAGCAATATGGCGGCCATGAACGCACCAGCCTGGAGCGCTATATTGTGCTGGAGGAGATGCTGGCGGCCGGCGCGCCGGTGGCCGCGCACTGGATCGCGGATCGGCAGAGCGGCCCATTGCTGTTGCGGTTCGGGACCGAAGAACAGCGCCAGACCGTGCTGCCGAAGATCGCGGCCGGCGAGCTGTTCTGCTGCATCGGCATGAGCGAGCCGGATTCCGGCTCCGACCTCGCCGCCGTGCGCACCCGCGCCGAACCGGTCGAGGGTGGCTTCCGTGTCAACGGCACCAAACTGTGGACCACGTTCGCCCATCGCGCGCATTACATGCTGCTGTTCTGCCGCACCAGCGGCAGCCCCAGCGACCGCCATGGCGGCACCAGCCAGTTGCTGGTCGACCTCAAGACGCCGGGCATCACCATTCGCCCGATCGCCGACCTCACCGGCGCGAGGCATTTTAACGAAGTGGCGTTCGAGGACGTGTTCGTGCCGTCGTCGGCGCTGATCGGCGAGATGGGCAACGGCTGGCATCAGGTGACCAGCGAACTGGCGTATGAACGCTCGGGGCCGGAACGTTTCCTGTCGTCGTTCGTGCTGTTCGCGGAACTGGTCCGCGTGCTGCGCGACCATCCGTCCGAGCAGGCGACAATTGCGGTCGGCCGGCTGGCGTCGCACTTCGTGGTGCTGCGGCAGCTTTCGCGCGGCGTCGCCTGGCTGTTGCAGAACGGCCAGAACCCGGCGCTGGAAGCCGCCGTGGTGAAGGATCTTGGCGCGGTGGTGGAGCAGGAGATTCCCGATATCGTCCGTTCGCTGGTCGAGATCGAACCCGGCTCGGAACGCACCGCCGAACTGGCCCGCACGCTGCACTACACCGTGCTCGCCGCGCCCTCCTTCTCGCTGCGTGGCGGCACCCGCGAAATCCTCCGCGGCATCATCGCAAGAGGACTAGGATTGCGCTAAGGGGGTTGCGCGTCTACTTCCAACGGCCCCTCCCGGCGTGACGCCAATCGGTGTAGCCTTCCCGGCAACACTGGCGGAGAAGCGCAGGACCGGATGAGACATGAGGAACGACGCCCGACCGCCGCGATCGATGAAATGGTGGTGCCGATCGATCTGAGCTCGGCCGCGACCAAGTCGCGCCGGCCGGAGATCACGCTGCATCAGCTACGCGTCTTCTGGACGGTGGCGCATGCAGAGACGCTGACCAAGGCCGCCAAGCAACTCGGCCTCGCGCAGCCGTCGCTGTCGCAGCAATTGTCGAAACTTGAATCGATTTCCGGCGCGCGGCTGTTCG